>CANPZV010000026.1 GCA_947589285.1 uncultured Clostridia bacterium | reverse complement strand
ATGGCAGCTACAACAGGAAAGGATTACACCGCAGGAACGCACCTCACCGAAGAGGAGTACCAAAAGCTGGACGCCGACATAAGCGAGATGGAGGCAAAGGCCCGCATCAGTCAGGAGTTCGGGTTCGAGTTCGGCAGGATCAGGATCGTAACCGAGGTAAAGACCTACCGCAGAGAGGACCACCGCCTCTATGCAAACCCGCATTCTTCCCCGACCATTGCGCTCATTGGGCGGTGATGCAGATCGCGGGGAGCGAGATCACCCGTTCGTTCGACCGCTGCTCCTGCGCTTCCGTAAAGGGGCGCGGAACGCATTACGCAAAGCGAGAAGTGGAGCGGTGCTTCAAAGACCAGCGCGGAACAAAATACTGCCTGCAGATCGACGTCAAAAGTTTCTACGCCAGCATCGACAAAGAGCTTCTGATACGCCTCCTCGAACGCAAGTTCAAAGACCAGCGCATCGTGGCGATCTTTGCAAAGATCATCAGGGCGTACAGCGGAGAGGGGCTGCCGATAGGCTTTTACACCTCCGCAACGCTGGCAAATTTCTATCTTTCAGACGCAGACCGATACGTCAGGGAAACCTTGAAAGTCCGCCACATGGTGCGCTACATGGACGACATCGTGATGTACGATGGGAATAAGCGCAGGCTGCACACCGTCAAAGACCAGCTCGAGCATTACCTTCAGACCACCCGCAAACTTCGCCTCAAAGGGAATTGGCAGATCTACAAGATGCCGTATCAGCGAGGCAAGTCGCCAGAGGGGTACACGGAGCGTCGCCGGGCAACGGACTTCGTCGGGTTCAAGTTCTACCGGTACAAAACAACGATCCGCAAAACAATCTTTTTGAGATTGCTACGCACCGTTCGGAAATTACAAAAGGGGAAGTACAGCGTCAGAGCCGCACGCGCATACATCTCGTACCACGGCTACCTCAAACACACCGACAGCGAGGGAGTGCGCAGGCGATACATAAACGGAAAAATCAAATTTTCAAAGGTAAAGGAGAGGGCAAAAAATGAAAAAAGGACAGCATAGCCAAGCGGACGCGCGTCCGGAGCAGTTCGAGATCAAAAAGCTCTTCGCGGGCAAAAGCACCTACGAACTCGTCACGAATGATGATATCACCGAGGGGACGGTCACAGATCCCGTCGAGGGCGATGGCGAGCCGAGAAAGCAATTCAGCTATTCGACGTGGCGCGGCAGAGCAGATCTTGACGGCTACGAGGATGCAGCCGCGGCCCTCATCGCTTTGAAATACACCTTCGCGGATGAATTCGCGCTTTTGCGAAAAGGGCAGGCGAACCCCGATGACGAGGAGTACACCGCCTACCTCGCGTTCGTGAACGCCAGCAAAACCTTTGCAAAAGAGTTCTTCGGAGAGGCGGAGGGATGAGCGGCACGATCATCACGGCGGTCATTTCGTGCTGCGTGTCGTTTTTCCTCGGCGGCGCGCTCGCCTATTTGGCCGCGAGATGGAAAGGGCTTCTCAAGCGCGAAAAAGCCCTGCAAAATGGACTGCAGAGTCTCCTGCGAAACACGATCATCGAATACCACGACAAGTACACCGAGCGCGGCTATTGCCCCATTTACGCAAAAGACGCGCTGCGCAGAATTTATGATGCGTACCACGACCTCGGTGGCAACGGGGTGATCACCAAATTATACGAGGACGTAATGAAGCTCGACGAGGAAAAACCGAAAGATGTTTGATAGGAGGCAATAAGAAGTGGCAGCGACAGAAATCATCAGCATCGTACTGGGCGTTTTGACGGTCGTGGCGTGCTTCGTGGGGTATTACTTCTACGTTCGCGCCAAGATCACAAAAGCAGCCGCAGGGGCGGTTGACGTCGCAGAGAACGAGGACAAGAGCGGGCAGGAAAAGATGCAGATCGCGGTCGATCAGCTCTGCGCTCTGATCCCCGTTTTCCTGAAGCCGATCCTGACGCGCGCAGTCGTGCAGGGGATCGTGCAGGCGGCGTTCGACAAGATCGAGGCATACGCCAAAAAGCAAGTCGCAAAAAAGCAGGCGACCGAGTAACAGAGAAAGAGCCGAGAGGGGTATCCCTCCCGGCTCTTTTCTTATTCAAAGGTGACGACCATTCCGGAGAAGTCCAGCTCGAAGATCGCGGAGCGCGGGAACTCCGTGCGTAAGCACACAAATAGGGGGATTTCTGAAAGGCAAGAGCAGCCTGATGATCTACCAAAAATGGGGCAACATGAAATTCAAATACAGGAACAGACAATTCTGGTGCAGAGGGTACTATGTAGACACGGTAGGGAAGAACACGAAAGCGATCAAGGAGTACATAAGTAACCAACTGAAACAGGATAAAGAAGCAAGCCAAATGAGCATCGACGACTTGGACGACCCGTTCACGGGTAGCAAGTAACAATCGCATGACTGCCAGGTCGTCATATGCGCGGCTTGCGCGCCGCTGGTATTATGAGGGCTTACAGCCCGAAAATGAAATACCACCGGCTAAGCCGGTGGATATTTATTGTGTTGTCTGCTCAATCCTCTTTGGAGAAGACGAATCCGCTCACGGTGACGCTTGCGTCATGGCTGTTCGCGTCGCCGCCCATGGAATCGACATAGACGAGGATGTTCGTTACCGCGCCCTGTGCCGCTGTCTCGTCATAGGTGATGGTGAGGGTAACTTCCTGATTCGCGTCGATGGTCACTTTCGTACCGCCCCAATCCTTGTCGGTGTAGAGGCCGCTGCCGCCCACGCAGGTCGCCGTTTGGTTGGTGCAGTCGGTGCCTTGGCCGGAGTTGTCGGGGTTCGTATTCACCCAAGTCGTCCCCTGCACATCGACGCGGACGGTGACGGGCGTCGCCTTGTTGTTCTTGATCTTGATCGTGAAGGTGTTCTTGCCTGCGGCGAGTTCGGCGCAGGCGGCCGTCACGGGCTTATAGGTGTTGCCCAAGCCGACATAGGCAAGCGTTGCGGACTTGTTGTCCTCGCCCGCCGTTACGGTATAGCCGCTTTCGGCCTCGGTCGTGAAGGTGAGCGCGACAGGATCGGCCGTGGGGGTGGAGGGGGAAGAGGGGGTGTAGGAGCCTGTGCCGGAGAAGGCCATTTCGGCAAGGGTCACATCACCGCTGTGCTTTGCGGTATCCTCGTTGATGCAGCTGTCGAAGTACATCTTGACGTTGGTGGGTCCCATGGCCGTGTCATAGGTGACGGCGCAGACTGCCGTCGCACCCGCGTCGATCTCAAATTTAGATCCGCCCCATTCAAGGTCGGTCCAGACGTCTGCCCCGTCCTGTTTCGCGGAGAGGTTGCAGGCGACGATGTTGTTTGTCCCGTGCGCCGTCGCGCTCTCGATGTCGATGCGGAAGGTGAGCTTTTCACTGCCGTTATTCGTCACTTTGACGCTGAATACGTTCTTCGTGCGGGCGATCGCGGTGGCGTCCATCCAAAGATTCTTGTAGGTCGCGCCGTCGAGATCGGCATAGGCGACGCGGAGGGTATTGGCCGTCTCATCGGAGACGACGATATAGTCCTCCGTATTGCCCTTGACCTCGAGCTTCGTCCCGTTCACGGTAATGCCCTTGTTGTCCGCCGTGGGAAGGGAGGGGGTAGAGGGGGTACTCTCTTCGCCGCTTGCGAATTTGAGTTCGGAGACGGTGATGTCGCCGCTCTTTGCCTCCGTGTTGCCGTAGATCGCGGAGTCGATCATGAGCTGGAGCTTGTTGGCGACGCCTTCATAGACGATGACGCACTCCGCCGTCTGTCCCGCGGGAATGTCAAAGTAGGAGCCGCCCCATTCGAGGTCCGTTCTCGTCGTCGCGCCGTTCTGCGTCGAGGACTTGTTGACCGAGGAGTTATTTCCGCCCGCGGCGAGAAGGTCGTTGTTGACAAGGTTGACGCGGAGGTTGACGGCCGCCGTCCCGTTGTTCTTGACGGTGAGGTGCGCATAGTTCTTGCTTGCCGCCATGCCCGTGATGTCCATTTCGACGTTGGCATAGTCTGTCGTCACGCCCGTGTAGGTGATGCCCGCCGACTTCTTATCTGCCGCGGGAGCGACATGGTATTCTTCGGCGTCCGCAAAGGCGAGTTCCTGTGCGTCGATCTTGCTCCAGTCCACGGTCGTGTCCTTCGGAGGCTCTTCGCCATCGCCCGCGAACTTGAGACCCGAGACGGTGATGTTGCCGCTGCTCTTGGTATCATTGTTCGTCGAGGAATCGATCATGAGCTGGAGGGCCGCCGCAACACCTGCGTATTTGACTTCGCAGATGGCAGTCTTGCCCGCCCCGATCGTGAAGAAGGAGCCGCCATATACGAGGTCGGTATTGACTTTCCCGCCATCCTGCGAAGCCGCGGCGTTGATCGCTTTGTTGGCCGAATCCTGCACATTGACGCGGAGATTGACCGCCTTTGTGCCGTTGTTCTTGACGGTGAGCTGTACAAAGCTGTGCCCTGCGGCCGCCGCCGTGATGTCCGTCTGCACGTTGTGATAGCTGTTTCCCGCAACGTCCGTATAGGCGATGTCCGCCGATTTCTTGTCGGAAGAGGGGGTCACGGTGTACTCTTCGGCAGAGGCAAAGTTCAGCTCCGCCGCATCGATCTTTGTCCAGTCGCCGCTGTAAGCGTCGCCCGCCGCGGGAGCGTAGGGGTCGCCCTGAGGGGGAGCCTCTTTGGCCGCAGAAGTCTTGACCCACTCATAGTCGGCCGTCTTTTGGTCGGGGCCGTTGAACTTGCCCATCCATGCCTCGGCAGAGTTGAAGCCGATCCCGGGGGCACCCGCCCAGTAGTTCATGAGGATGCGCCCTGCCGTCTTGGGGAAGGTATCGCCCGATTTGTTGACGCGGTAGACGGGCTTTCCGTCAACGAACCATGTGATATAGTCCGCCGTCCAGCGGAAGCCGTAGTTGTGGAACTCTTCGCTCGCGTCGAAGCCCAGCTTGTACATGTGTTCATGGCCGCCCGCGCCGTTCGCAAAGTAGTTGAACTGCACCTGTGTGGTGTCTTTGCCGAGGAACTCGATGTCGATCTCGTCCCAAGGGTTCTTCGTGCCGTCGGGCCAGACGTCATAATCGCCCGTGCAGACGAAGAAGGTGGAGGCCGTCCCCACGGAGGTGGAGGGCTTCATTCTGACCTCATAGTCGCCATAGCCGTAGTAGTACGTCGAGCGCGCCTCGCCGCCGTACCACTGGGTACGTTCCTCGAGCGAACCGTCGGGATTTTCCGCAAGCCCGAGGTGCATCTGCCCGTCCGAATAGGTGAGCTGGGAGGCGTTCCACTTGGTGTTGAACACGCCGTCGTTTGTCCAGCCGTCGGATGCAAAGAGTACCTTTTCCTCCGGGGCACCGTCCGCAAAATTCGCGACATAATCGCCCGAGAGAGGCTCATCCGTCAGCCCTTTCTCCGTGCCGCCGCCGCAACCTGCGAGCGCGCCCAAACTGAGCGCGGCCGTCAGGATGACCGCAACCGCTGTTTTTGCCTTCATAAAATTTTCCTCCTTATTTGTTCCTTCTTTATTTTTCCGCCGCACAGGGCGAATGATCCATTCTCAGGATGTGCGGAAGGGGGGAGTTTTTTCCGCCTCTCTTGCCGCTTTCCGCGCGACGCAAGACTCGTTTCCCTTCCGCATTTTAATAGAGAAAAACGCTTCCGTCAAGAAGCGTTTCCCAGATTGTCATATTTTTACACCGATTGTCACTTCTTTACGGCGATTGCTGGCTCCCGAAGATGATATTGAGGTGAAAAACATCGTCTTTGACGAAGGCGGACATCTCCCCGCCGTACTTGCGGGCGATGAGCCGAAGCGAGCGCATCCCGAAGCCGTGGTGGTCCTTGTCGCCCTTGGTCGTGACGGGGAGGCCGTCCTCAAAGACAAGCTCTCCCTCGTAATAATTTTCCTCCTGCACCAAGAGAAGCCCGCCTTTTGCCTTGACGACGAGGTTGACGATGCGTTTTTCGGGGTCGGCGATCTTCTTCACGGCGTCGAGGGCGTTGTCGATGAGGTTGCCGAAGAGGCAGTAGAGGTCGCCCTCCTCGATGAAATCGAGCTTCCCGCCGTCGATCATGCAGGTCATCTTGATGTTGTTCTGTTCGCAGAAGAGGCTCTTTTCTGTGAGGAGGACGTTCAGGAGGGCACTTCCCGTCTCGATGCGGGAATCATAGATCGCGATGTCCTTGCTGATGTCCTCCAGCACGGGGACCTCGGAGGCGAGCATCCCGAGTTTGTAGCGGATATCGTGGCACTTGATGTTGATGATGTCGATGGTGTCCTTAGAGATGCGGTATTGCCGTTCGCTCTGGCGGATGGTGTGTTTGAGATATTCGACCTCGCGGCTGAGTTCGCGCTCCTCGATCGTCTTGAAGGAGAGGAGGAACACGATCGAACAGCATACGACGGAGAAGGCGTTGCCCGTCTCCCTCAGACTGAAATAGACGGGGTTGTCGAAGCGGTTCTCCCGCTCGACGCTGAGTTTTGCAAAGTAGACGTCCTCAAAGGAGCAGAGGAGAATGGTGACGCCGAGGACAAAGACGGTGAGCGCGAGCATGCGGTGATCGAGCTGGCAGGAGGAGATCCGCTTTGTGATCTGCCGCACAAAGAGGAAGTACACCGCCACAGTGCAGATGAGGAAGCAGGAGTAGTAGACAAGGCGGTAGTACAGGTTGAAATTTTGCCCCCAGCCGTCGAACAGGCCGCAGTTGTCCCCCGCGGTCCAGAAGATGAGGTAGACCTTGTAGACGAGATTCTGTGCCGCATAGGCAAGCGTACAGCAGAAGAGGACGGTGAAGAAGTTCTCGTCAAAGCACCAAAATCCGAACAGGATGACGAGGGCGAAGAGGAAGAGGTAGACGGCGATGCGCCCAAAGACGTTTTCCCCGAAGGCGGAGTAGAACCACGCGACGGGGATGCCGACGCCGAAGAGGATTGCAAGGCACAGGGGGAGCTTCCACCAAAATCCGTCGGAGCGTTTGAGTACGCGGCAGAAGAGGAAGCAAAAGACGAGGAGTTCGCACAGGAACTCCACGATGATCATGCCGTAGATGCGAAAGACTTCAATCATTTTTGCCCTCCGACCCCGCATAGTGCGCGGCAAGTTCGGCGAGGAAGGCGTTCCGCCGCGGCCTGCTGATGGAGAGGACGTCGTTCCCCACTTGCACGGTCAGGCCCTTGACGCTGATGATGAACTTCGGATTGACGAGATAGCACTGGTTGCAGCGCAGGAAGCCGAATTTTTTGAGTTCGTCCTCGACCTTGTACAATACGCCCGTGATCTCGATAACGTCGTCCACGAGGTGATAGTAGAGGCGGTGGCGCACGGTCTCCACATACATCAGTTTGTCCGTCGAGATGCGGCACAGCCCGCCCGCGGTGTTGACCGTGACGGCCTGTTCGGCGTTCATCACATACAGGTCGAGGGCCTTCCTGAATTTGAGCGCGAAATCGAAGTAAGTGACGGGTTTGAGGAGATAGGCGACGGCGTCCACCTCATAGCCCTTCTGCGCGTACTGCATCAGATTGGTGATGAAGATGATGGAGACCGTCTTGTCGCAGGCACGGAGTTCCACGGCCGCGCTCATTCCGTCACGGCGGGGCATCTGGATGTCCATGAATACGACGGAGTACATGGGTTTGTAGTCCGTCAAAAACTCCACGGCGTCATGAAAGCGGCAGATGTTGAACTCCTGCCCGTTGGCCTTGGCATACTGCGCGATGTGCCCGCTCAAGACTTCGGCCGCGATATCCTCATCTTCAACGATCGCTATGTTTCTCATAAAAAGATCCCTCATCTGTATTTTAACAGATGAGGGAGGGGTTGTCAAGATGGAAGGGATCGGGAAATGTGGCCAAAGGGCCGTTTTCCGTCATTCTTTCCGCGCTTCGTCGGGGGATCCCGCTTCTTCGGTCGCTTGCGCCCCGTCAGGCGCACCGTCGGCGGCCTTCCTGTGACGGACGATCGCGCGGATGAGGAAGTAGGCCATCGTTGCGACGCCTGCGGCAAGGGCAAGCTCGACGAGGACGATGTACCAGATCCACGACATGTTGTAGGACGCGCCGCTGCCGGTGTCGATCTTCACGCTCGGATCGTGCGCCACTTCGGCATTGAAGGTGTCCACGAGCGTCCAAAGGACGTCATGTGCGACATGCTCGGCGATCTTGGCGGCCGTCTTGTTGTTCCTCAGGGAATCGAACGCGGGCGCGGTGAGGCCGTTGGTCAGCCAGATGTCGTTGCCCGCCCAAATGCCGCGGTAGGGGGTCATGTAGTTTTCGTCGGAGTTCATCCAGTCGGTGACGATCGTGCCGTTGAAGCCCCACTCGCCGCGGGCGATCTCGGTGACGAGGCCGTAGTTCGCGCCTGTCCAGACCCTGCCGAGGCGGTTCATGGCCGTCATGAGCGCGTTCCCGCCGCCCTCTTTTATCATGATCTCGAAGGGGCGCAGGTAGTTCTCGCGAAGGGCCTGTTCGGTGAGGAAGGTGAAGAGGCCCTCGCGGTTGTACTCGCTGTCGTTGGCGGCGAAGTGCTTGACATAGGAGTAGACGCCCATATCCTTCGCGCCGCGCACTGTCCCCGCGCACATGTAGCCCGAAAGGAGGCTGTCCTCGCTGTAATATTCGCCGTTCCTGCCGCCGAAGGGGTTGCGGTGGAGGTTGGCCCCGGGGGCGTACCAGCCGCGCAGACCGTCCATGGACTTGCTCTCCCTGCCGACGGAAAGCCCGAACTCATAGGCGAGCTGTTCGTTCCACGTCTGTGCGAGCATCGTGCCGCTCGGATAGGCCATGAACATGCAGGTCGCGCCGTCGCCGACCGTCACGCGGGTGTTGAAGCCGAGGGGACCGTCGAGGTCAACGTACTGCACTTTGCCGATGCTGTCGATCGCGGCTGTCTTGAAGTAACCGTCCTGCACGAGGTCGATGAGTTCCTTGTCAGTGATGTTCGCGAGGAGCTTTTCCCAGATCGGATCGTCGAAGTCCTTCGTGCCGATGACGTCCTCAAACATGAGGCCGTTCTTTTCGGTCACGCGGTTAGTGTCGGTGTAGCCCGCATAGGCGAGCTGTTCCTCCGTCGGCGAGACCTGCTTGGAGACGCGCTCTGCGTCCGCCGTCCTGTTCCTCGGAGAGGTGACCCTTTGGGGATAGGTCGCCTTGAAATCGGCGCGGGAGAGGTACTTCACGGGGGTCTCCTCATGGGAGCCGTCGAGGTCCGATTGGTCGATCATCTTGTCGTTTCCGTTGCCGTCGGGGTTGGTGAACCGGTTCTCCACATCGTTGCCCGTTTTGAGGTCTTTGTCGTAGAGGGTCTCGGACATGGTATAGACAAAAACCGTCTCCGCACTCTTGTCCTCGTGGGAATTCTTCATGAGCCTGATCCTGTATTCGCCGCCGTCAAGCTCATAGCCCGTGTGTCCGTTCTTGTTCATGTCGTAGCAGTCATAGGAGGCCATCTGCTGGACGGGGAGTTCGAGCGTCACAGTGACGCTCTCCTGCGGCTGAAGGATCTTGGTCTTTGCGAACGCGCCGAGGACGACGGAGGATTTTTCGATCCCGCCCTTGAAATAGGGGACGGAGTAATAGAGTTCCACGACGTCCGCCCCGGGGAAGCCTCCCTCGGGGGCGAGGTTCTTGACTTCGACGGTAAAGACGAGGGTGTCGTCCTTTTGAAGTTCGCCCGATGTTTTGGACGTCCCGCCGACCGTGACGTCC
This sequence comes from uncultured Clostridia bacterium, assembly GCA_947589285.1. GTDB lineage: Bacteria > Bacillota > Clostridia > Christensenellales > Borkfalkiaceae > Gallimonas. The sequence goes on along the minus strand of CANPZV010000026.1, from coordinate 6,554 downwards.
TTCACCGTCCACGAAAAGTCGGTGTAGGAGAGGCCGTAGCCGAAGGGCCACTGCACGACGCCCTCGTAGCCGTCGCCGTATTCGTTATGCACATTGTCCCAATAGCCCTCGGCGTCCGCGGTCTCGAACCACTTATAGCCGACATAGATGCCTTCGGAGTAGTCCACATAGGCGCGGTAGCGGCTGTCCTCTGTCTTGCAGTTCGCGTAGATCGTCCCCGCACCCGCTTCGCCCGCGCCTTTGTCGCCCTGGCTGACGGCGGAAGGGGTCGTACCGAGAATGTCATAGGCGTAGGTGTCCACCGTCCTGCCCGAGGGGGAGACCTTCACGCGCACCGTCTTGACGGTGCCGTCGGCGTTCTTTTCATAGACCGCCGCGCCGTTTTCGTCGTAAGTCGGGTTGCCGTCTGCGCCGAGTACGGGGATCGGCTCGTCCTTATAGCCGCGGAGGACATTGACAAGCCCTCTCACGCCCGTGAGACCCGTGATGCCGACGAGGAGCGCGCCGTCGATCTTGTCGTTGTCCAAAAAACCCGTCTCCATCGTGTTTGCGGTGTTCAGGATGACGATGACCTTCTCGCACAGTTCGGTGGCGACGGAGATCATATCTTCCTCCTCGGAGGAGAGTTCGAGGTAGTGGCGGTCCGTCGTGGTCGTCTTGTTGTTGCCGCCCGCGCTCACCTGTTTGACCTGCTTGAGTTCGAGGTCCTTGCTCTCGCTGCCCGTCCTCCCGATGACGACGATGCCGACCTTGGAGAAGCTCTTGATGCTGTCCGAAAGGGACAAATAGGCCTGTTTGCTCGGTTCACGCAGGACGAAGATCTCTTCGTTGCCGAAGGAGACGCCGCCGCGGTATTCGAGGTAGTCCTGCTCCCCATAGGTCTTGCTGTGCGCCGTATAGAAATCTTTGTACAGGTTATAGAGGTCCTTGTTGTACTCGATGCCCGCTTCCTCGAGCGCGGGGAAGAACTTGATCTTTTGCAGGTCGGTGTTCGCATAGCCCGAGCCGAATGCCATCGTCATCCAGTCGTAGGCCGCCCAGCCGAACACGTTGACCTTTTTGAGTTCCTCCGCCGAGAGGGGAAGGGCGGGGCCGTTTTCGTCCTCGTTGTTCTTCAAAAGGATCGTGCCTTCCTCAACGATGTCCTCGCACAGCTCTTCGCCCTGCGCAAGGACGGCCGCGTCCTCGTGCTGGCTGCGCCCGTAGAGGAAGAGGCTGATATCCTCCCAAAACATCGTTGCCGCGATGATGAGCGCGACCATGATCGCAAGGACCGCCGTGATGCAAGGCGTGAAGATCGCGATCGCCTTTGTTTGTGACATAGGTTTCTTCATTTTTTCCTCTCCTTATCAGTTCCTGTTTCCCAATTATAAATGGGAAGTGCGTAATTTTCAAGCGGGCTTGCTCAAACTGCGCTTTTTTTACACGGATTGTCACAAACCGCACAATAAAAAAGCGGCCATGAGGGCCGCAAAATGGTTTACCGTTATTTTAGGGGCCGTGCCGCATTGCCGAAGAGGACGAGCGGGACCTCCATCTCCGCCGTGAGAGAGGTGTGGTGCCCTTTGAAATCGTGGGAGAGGGGGGAGAGCTTGAAGATCTTGTCCGTCTTGCCGATGGCGATGAAGTCGCCGAGCCGCGCGGCATTGGGACCGTTCCCGCCGAAGTAATTCTCCCGCACAAGCTGTTCCACGGGGAAAAGCTCAAAATCTTTGCCGTATTTGCGGTCAAAGAGTTCGATGAACTGTTCGCGGCACCCCTCCTTCACCTTGAACGCCGCCGCCCGCGCCTCGAGGGACTGCGGCCATGCGAGGAGGGCGAGAAGTTCCCTGTCCTCATAGAGGGGAATATTCTCGCCGACGTCGATCTGCCCGTGGTCGGCGGTGATCACGAAGAGGGTGTCGGGCAGGGAGGGGACGAACGCCTCCAACCCGCGGTCGATCGCGGTGATGACCCTGTGCGCCTCCTCCGAGGAGACGCCATGGCGGTGCATCGTCGAATCGGGGTCGGGGTAATAGGTGTAGAGGAACTGCCTTCCCTCCCTGCGGCACAGTTCGCCGATGAGGGAGAGCATTCCCTCAAAGTCGTCAAAGATGTGCCGATTCTCCTCGTCGCCGTGCCAAAATTCGGGCGTCACGGTGGAGACGTCCATGCCCTTCGCGCCCCTGTAAAAGGGCACGGCGGGCAATTTTTCCTTGACGAAGCCCTGTTGGATGGGTTCGCGCGTGAAGCTGTCCGTCTCGGGGAAGAGATTGACGACGCGGCCGATCTCCTCAAAGTACAGGCACCAGCCGAACCAGCCGTGTTCCATGGGATAGCGGTTTGTGAGGAGGGTGGTCGTCGCGTTGGTCGTCGTGGAGGGGAACACGGAGGTCAGCACCTGCTTCATGTTCCGCCGCAGGAAGGAATCTTCGCCGAGGTGACGGCGGAGCGGCTCCATTCCCAGCCCGTCGAGAATGAGAAAGACGACGTTTTTGTACCCTTTCGACAGCTCCGCGTCGAGAACGGGGAGGGTGGGTTTGTCGTTAAAACAGCCCAAATGCTCCGCCAAACTCGCGGAGACATTGATGATGTTGTTGTGAAAGTCGGGTTTGATAAATTTCATAGGCTTTTTTCAGGTTTCCGCTCAATACAGGCCGAGCGAGACGAGCAGGAACTGTTCGAAGTAGGGCGTCCACCATTGGAGGTAGCCCGCCCGCCTCGGGTGGATTGCGTCTGCCATGGCCCACGAGTAGTAGGCGTTGCTCGCCGCCGCATTGAACGCTTCGTCGTGGAAGAGGTCGATGACCTCCACTTTGATCTCATCGACGCCGTTCCACTTGTCGGCGACTTCCTTGACCTTATCGACGAGCATGCCGTAGTCCGTCCCCGTGGGGTTTCCGCTCACGCGGGGGGAGAGGGTCCCCGTGTCGAAGAACTCCGCGCCCGAATAGAAGTAGACGGGGCAGTCCCATGTGTCAACGACGTAGGCGATGATGAATTCGATGCCGCCGAGCGTCGTCTTGAGGTCAAAATCCGCCTGCTGGAGTTTGTCTGCCCCCGCGACCGCGCCGAGATTCTGCTTTCTGCTCCCCCAGACGTCGTTGGTGGAGATCTGGCAGATGAAGGCGTCCACTTTCTCTGTCTTGTCAAAGACAGTGCTGTTTTTCAGCCTGCTCGTGTAAGATTTTTCGCCCGTGTCGGCCGTCTTGTTGTCGCAGAAGATCGTCGTGCCAGAGACGGCGTCCTTCTTGCAGATACATCCCGTCTTTGCGGCGAGGAACTCCGCCATGCTCTCCCCGCCCGACTGCGCCCCGTAGGTCACAGAAGAGCCGAGCCAATAGATCGTTTTCCCCGCGAGGGGGCTGTCCTTCTTCTCCACGTTCTTTGCGTAGAAGCGTTCATCGTTGGCGTCTGTCTCCGAGATCAGACTGTCGTCCACCGTGTACTCCGCCGCAGGCGGCGTTTTTTCGCCGTTATCGCCGTCCGTAGTATGGCCTGCGCACCCCGCGAGCATGGAAGCAGAGACGAGGGCGGAGAGGGCAACGGCGAGGAATGTTTTTGCTTTCATCTTTTCCTCCTTTCAGGTCGTGAGACCCGATCCACCTCCATTGTAAACGATAGGGGAGGCCGTTGAAAAGAAATATTCCGCAGAACTGTATCGAAAATTGACCATTTTTGATGAGTGTCTTGCTTTTTTCCCGTCCGCGCAGGACGGGAAATCGCTCATTTCAGGAGGCAGAACGTCTCGTTGAGGGGCTTGCGGGCCTTTTTGCGGATCTCATAGCCCTCCTTGGGGTATCCGACGGCGACGACGTGGGGAATGTGCATCTCCTTCTTGAACCCCAAAAGCTCGCGGAGCTTGTTCTCGTCCCGCGCGCCGAGAATGCACGTCCCGAGGCCCGCGGCCTCCGCCGCGACGATCAGATGCGCCGTCAGAATGCCGAGGTCGTTCCTGATGTAGGGATTTTCCCTGAACGCCGCGCCGATCTTCATGATGCCGCCGCTCTTGTCCTCGGAGACGACGATGAGAGCCTTTGCGTCCGAGGCGAACTTGTTCATGCCCATGGGCTGGACGGCCTTGGCGAATGCGGGAAGTTTCTCCCCCATGACGGCGATGAGTTGCCACGGCTGGGCGTTGCATGCCGAAGGGGCGAGCAGGGCGACCCTGCACACCTCTTTGATCAGCTCCTCATCGACCTCTCTGTCCGAGAATGCGCGGCAGCTCTGCCTGTGCAAGTACAGTTTTTCGATATCCGAAAGTTCCATAATGATCCTCCATGATTTTTTGAATGAGACGCACTAAACGCTTTCGGGCAGTTTTTTCGCTTCGTCCTCCTGCGGAAAGGACATTCCGACGAGTTCCCCGCAAAGGCCGAGATAGAATGCGTACACCTTTTCCCGTTTTTTCTTCCGCGCGAGGCCGATGATCTCCGAGTGGGAGGCCTTCTCGTCGAGGCAGTTCCCCCGATAATAGGCAAAGCGGGAGGACTCCACCGTGACGATCCCGTCCGAATCTCCCTCCTTGCAGTGACGGGAGATGAGAAGGGGGATACTCAGGAGGAAATCATCCTTGCAGCTCCCGATCGCGGAGGAAAAACTCTGGCAGTACACGCTGCCGAGACCCCCGAAGGAGATCTCGTCCTCCGTGGAGCAGAGCTGTTGGCAGACCGCGTAGCTGTCGGGATGCCTGTCGCGGCAAATGCGGTACCACAGGTCGATCCAGAAGGCGATGAATTTCATGAGCCGGCGCGGGCGGCTGTACAGCCACGTCGCGATGCCCGAGCCGCGGTGGGGGGTACACAGCGTGGTCAGCGAGGCGACGTGTTCCTTAAGACCGAGGACGGAGAGCGCGTACTTTGCGTCCAGCCCTCCCTTGGAGTGGGCGATGATGTGGACTTTCTCCGTCCCCGTCTGCGCAAGCACCTTTTCGGCGTACGCCTTCAGCTGTGCGGCGTTGTTTTCGATCGTGCCGAAGCCGTCCGTGTCCGCCGTGAACACGGTGTAGCCCGCCTTTTTTAGCATTCTTTCGATCCCGCCGAAGGCCTTGAAGAACAGAAATTCCTTCACGATGATCCCGTGGACGAGAAGGATAGGATAGTCGTTCATAGCAAAAGGGCACGCCGCAAGGGCGTGCCCGCAAAGGTCTATTTTGCGAGGGAGATCTTCGCCTTTTCGACGACGTTATCGACGGTGAAGCCGAACTTTTCGAACAGCTTGGGAGCGGGGCCGCTCGCGCCGAAGCCCGTCATCGCGACGATCTCGCCCTTGTCGCCCGCGTACTTGTACCAGCTGTACGGGCTGCCCGCCTCGACGCACACCCGCGCCTTGACGGAGGAGGGGATGACGCTCTCCTTATATTTATCGCTCTGCTTTTCGAACTCCTCGAAGCAGGGCATGGAGACGACGCGTGCCTTGACGCCCTCCTCTTGGAGTTTGGCCTTCGCCTTGACGCAGAGTTCGACCTCGGAGCCGCTTGCGATGAGGAGAACGTCGGGCTTCCCGCCGCAGTCGTCCAGAACATACCCCCCCTTGAGGGCGGCAAGGCCGCTGTTTTCGTATTGGGGAAGGTTCTGCCTCGTGAGGACGAGCGCGGTGGGTGCTTTCCCCGTGAGGGCGGAGATCCATGCCGCCGCGGTCTCCTTGCCGTCTGCGGGGCGGTAGACCTTCATGTTGGGAATGGAGCGGAGCGCGATGAGCTGTTCTACGGGTTCATGGGTGGGGCCGTCCTCGCCGACGCCGATGCTGTCGTGCGTCAGAATATAGACGACGGGGATGTTCATGAGCGCGGAGAGGCGCATCGCGTGCTTGCAGTAGTCGGAGAAGATGAAGAAGGTGGAGCAGTACGCGTGGAGGCCGCCGTGGAGTTGCATGCCGTTGGCAATGGCGGCCATCGCATGCTCGCGGATGCCGAAGTGCATGTTCCTGCCCGCGTAGTTATCGGGGCCGAAGTCGCCGTAGGTGATGGCGTCGGTGTCCTTCATGTTGGAGAGGTTGGAGGGAGCGAGGTCCGCGCTGCCGCCCATGAGGGAGGGAACGAGCGCGGCGATCTTCTGAAGCACCTGCGATGAGGTCTGGCGGGTCGCCATGGGTTTTTCGAACTTGAAGAGGTCCTCGCAGGAGGCAAGATCGGCGATCTCGCCCTTCATCGCCGCCCTGTACTCCGCGGCAAGTTCGGGATAGGCCTTCTCATATTCCTTGAACATGGCCTTCCATGCCCGCTCCTTCTTCGCACCGCGGCGGCCTGCAATCTTGCAGTGTTTGAGGACTTCTTCGGGGACCTCGAAGGGAGCGCATGTCCAGCCGAGCTTTTCCTTGGTCTTTTGCAGGTTCTCTTCGCCGAGAGGGGACCCGTGGCACTTGTGGCTTCCCTCGAGGGGAGTGCCGTACCCGATCTTGGTCTTGCAGATGATGACGGAGGGGTGCGTCTTGTCCCTTTGCGCCTTGCGGATGGCGTTCGCGATCATCATCACGTTGTCGGGATTGGCGACGAGATCGACCTTGATGACCTGCCAATTCTGCGCCTTGAAGCGGGCGGCGACGTCCTCTTTGAAGGTGATGTCGGTATTGCCCTC
>CANPZV010000025.1 GCA_947589285.1 uncultured Clostridia bacterium | reverse complement strand
GCCTCCGAGGGGGAGGCTTTGCCCCCTCCATGGGAGGGGGGTAGGGGGGTGGGTCACCGCATGTTAAGCCTTCCCCCTGTGGGGGGGAAGGTGGCGCGGCGAAGCCGTGACGGATGAGGGGCATTCTGATCGGAAACGCCCCTCATCACCGCCTTCGGCGGAGCTTCCCCCCGCAGGGGGAAGCCTTCGACTTTGTTCAGTGGATCCTTCGGGCTTCGCCCTCAGAATGAGCTTTTGCCTCTCATCACCGTCTTTTTTCAGTTCAAATTTTCGATTTCCTCCCGCGCGAACTTGACATTTCTGTAAGTTAGGCATACAATAAGAGAAAAATCTTACTGAAGGGTAATTTTATGTCATTCAGAACGCACAACTGCAACGAGCTTCGCGCGGAGGACGCGGGCAAGAGGGTCAAGATCGCCGGTTGGCTCGATTCCAAGCGCGACAAGGGCGGCCTTCTCTTTGCCGTCATCCGCGACTTTTACGGCACGACGCAGGTCGTCGCAGAGGCGGAACCCTGCCTCTCGCAACTCCGCGACATTCCCACGGAATCGACGGTCTCCGTCGAAGGGACCGTCGTCCTGCGCTCCTCTCCCAACGAAAAACTCCCCACGGGCCTCATCGAGATCGTCCCCGAGAAGGTGGAAGTCCTCGGCAGGCGGCTCACGCCCGCGCTCCCCTTTGAGATCTCCCGCTCCACCGAAGCGGGGGAGGACGCAAGGCTCCGCTACCGCTTCCTCGACCTCCGCAATCCCGCCGTGCGCGACAAGATCGTGCTTCGCTCAGAGATCATCGCCGACCTTCGCCGTCTCATGACCGAGCAGGGCTTTACCGAGATCTCCACGCCCATTCTGACGAGTTCTTCTCCCGAGGGGGCGAGGGACTACATCGTCCCCAGCCGCATCTATCCGGGGGAATTCTACGCGCTCCCGCAGGCTCCCCAGCAGTACAAACAGCTCCTGATGTGTTCTGGCTTCGATAAGTATTTCCAGATCGCGCCGTGCTTCCGCGATGAGGACGCCCGCGCAGACCGTTCGCCGGGGGAATTTTATCAGCTCGACATCGAGATGGCCTTTGCCGAGCAGGACGACGTCTTTGCCGTGCTTGAAAAGGTGCTTCCGCCCGTATTCGCCAAGTATTCGGGCTGGGACGCCGACAGGCCTCCCTTCCGCCGCATTCCCTACCTCACCGCGCTCGAGGACTACGGCACGGACAAGCCCGACCTCCGCAATCCGCTCCTCATCAGGGACGTAACCGAACTTACGGTCAACTGCGGCTTCGACCCCGTCATGCTCAAACACGTCAAGGCGATCGCCGTCATGGGCGTGAACGTCCCCCGCAAGTGGATCGACAAGACGTGCGAGGAGTTCAAGGTCAAGACAGAGGGCGGCGCGATGTATTGGTTCAAGCTCGATGAGAACGGTATTCCCGCGGGCGGCGTCGCAAAGTTCATCGCCGAAAATATCGGCGCGTGGAAGGAATTGCTCGGCGTAGAAAAGGACGCCTTCGTCGCCCTCGTCGCCGAGGATAAATTGCAGGACGTGCAGAAGCGCGCGGGGATCCTCCGCACCATGCTCGGCACGGGGCTGGATCTGCTCGAAAAGAACGTCTACCGCTTCTGCTGGATCGTGGACTTCCCGATGTACGAGATCGGGGAGGAGAGCGGACAGCTCGAATTCTGCCACAATCCCTTCTCCATGCCGCAGGGAGGCATGAAGGCGTTTGAACAGGATCCCCTGAAGATCTTGGCCTACCAATACGACATCGTCTGCAACGGCGTGGAGCTTTCCTCTGGCGCGGTCAGGAACCACGACCCCGAGATCATGCTCAAGGCCTTCTCCATTGTCGGACTTGGCGAGGAGGAGGTCCGCGCCAAATTCCCCGCCCTCTATCACGCATTTGAGTATGGTGCCCCGCCGCACGCGGGCGTCGCCCCCGGGGTGGACAGAATGGTCATGCTCATCGCCGACACGACGAACATCCGCGAGGTCATCGCCTTCCCGATGAACGCCAAGGCGAGGGACCTTCTGATGAACGCGCCTTCGCCCGTCGAGCAAATACAGCTCGACGAAGTGCATATCGCGATCAAAAAGAGCAAATAAGAAAAATGAGGACCGCCGCGGCCTTGCGCCGCGGCGGTTTTATCTGCATAAGGAAATGGCCCTTGTTGTCTCATAAAGGGGCGACGAGAGAAAACCGCTCATGTTGAGGCGAAGCCGAAACATCTCATAGATCTGCGGACTTCGTTCAAGGGGATTCTTCGGGCTTCGCCCTCAGAATGAGCATTTGCCCCTCTGTGGGGTAGGCCTTGTCCCCTCCGTGGGGGGTCACCGCATGATAAGCCTTCCCCTTGTGGGGGAAGGTGGCGCGGCGTAGCCGAGACGGATGAGGGGCATTCTGATTGGAACACCCCTCATCACCGCCTTCGGCGGAGCTTCCCCCCCGTGGGGGGAAGCCTACGACTTCGTTCAAGGGGATTCTTCGGGCTTCGCCCTCAGAATGAGCATTTGCCCCCCTACCCCCCTCCGTGGGAGGGGGTAGGGGGGTGGGGCCACGCATTTCAACTACAAAAAAACGGCTCCCGCAGGGGGAGCCGCAGAGGCGTCACTTGTTGAATTTGTACCTGCGCAGGTAGCTGAAGATCTTTTCCTTCAGGTTGGGCGACATATCATACATGCCGTAGCGGATCCACACCTTGTCGAAGAACTCGGTGTTGTCCCCGCCGATGTGGTAGACGGGCAGATCGCTGAACTTCCCCGTCTTGCATGCGATGAAGAGGTCGCCGAATTCGTTCTTCTCCTCGGGGGTAAGTTCGTTGATGAAGGGGTCATAGGTGTACTGCGTCCCGAAGTCGGTGTAGACGGGAACGGGGCGGTACGCGGGCGCGGCCTGCGGATATGCGGGCGCGTAGGCGGGAGATACGAGGGGTTCCGCGGGCTTCGGGGCCTCCTCGCTCTTCCCTTCGGCGAGAGAGAGCATTTCCCTCTCGAAGTCGCTCATCGGGGCGGGTTCTGCCGCTTCGGATTCCTCCGCCTCTTCGGCGGGTCCTTCCACAGGCTCTTCCACAGGTTCCTCGACGGTCTCCTCGACGGTCTCCTCGACTGCCTCCTCAACGGGCGGCACGCTCTCTGCCGCCTCTTGGGCCGTCTCCTCAACGCTCTCTTCGGGCGTCTCTTCGACGGGATAGGAGAGGGTCTCCTCTTCCTCTGTCTCTTCGGGAACTTCTTCGGGGACTTCGGCCTTGACGTCCGTATCTGCCTCCTCTTCCTCTGCGGCGCGTTCTCTGCTGTCGATGACGCGGACGAGGATGGCGAGGAGGAAACCGCCGAGCGTGGAGACGAGGAGAATGAGCGAGGGAAGAAGTGCGCCCCCCGTGAAGAATTCCCAGCTCCACTTCCCGCCGAGGAGGGACCCCGCGACGGTGAGGAGAACGACGGCGATGAGTTGCAGTGCGGACAGCACACAGCGGACGACGCCCTTGCCGTCCCTCGCGAGGGCGAGGGAGGAGACGGCGAGATCAAGCAGGATCAAGCCGAACGCGGCGAGGAAGGAGATATTGTAGAAGAGATTCTCCTTAAAGGCCGTCAAGGTGACGAGATACCTCTCCGTGAAGGAGGAGGGGTAGAAGAGGGCGAACACCGCCGCGGCCGTGAACAGATATGCGCCAACGCCGCAAAGCCCCTTGATCCTGTTCTCCGCGATGGAGTAGACGATCATGATGAAGAGCAGAAGCCCTGTGATCATCGTGACGGGGACGTCGATACAGGCGAGGTTCAGCGTCTCGGCATGGAGGCTGTTATAGCAGTAGGCCCCTGCGGAGAGCAGGGTATATGCGAGCAGGGCGATCCCGCCCGCAAGGCCCGCAGCCTTCTTTGCGCGTTTCCCCGAAGCGAGGGAGACGATGAGGCAGATGAGGGTAACTATGACCGCGATGCAGGCGACCGCCGCAAGGCCCAAATAGAACAGGTTGATGAGAATGGGGACAAACCCGCCCGAGAAGATGCCGCGGAAATTCCTGATAAGGCTATAGATATGCGCCCCGACGTACCCGACGAGCGAATTTTCCAAGAAGGTGGGGACGCCGCGGAAGAAGGAGGGAGTGATCCAGCCCGCGAACTTGCCGAGAAGCCCCAAAAAGAGGCCGCCCGCGGTGATGACGAAGATGAGAAGGGAGAAGAAGCGGTACTTTCCCGCCCTGACGGGTTCCTCAAAGTCCGCCTCGTCATCCTGCCCGTCATACTCCGCAGCGTCGTAGTCCCCAGCGTCCGTTTCCGCGGCCGTGTAGGAGGCCGAAAGATCGTCCTCCCCGTAAGAAAAAGTATCCGTCTTGTCCTGTACGGGCATTGAATTCCCGAGATCCTCTGTATCCGTTTCGTAATCGTTCATACAAGTACTCCTCTCTTCCTTGTTTTCTGCTCTATTATAACACGCTTTCAAACGGGTGTCAACTACATCATTATTTTTTTTGGCATGGTTTCGACAATAGTTTGTCAAACTCTTTACAATTTATCGGCGGGGAAAGGGCTTGCTATTTTCCCGCCGCTGTGGTATAATACCCCCAACGTGCGGACATACCGCAAGGGGGACACGATGGAAGAAAATTACGCTGTGGAGAAGATCCTCGCCGACATCTATGAAAAGACGGGCGTGAACGCCTACCTTGCCCCGAAGGGCGGGGAGGAGACTGCCTTTTCGGCCGTCTGGAACGGGGGGGAGGTCAGGCTCTACCTCGCGGGGAGCGGCGAAAACGCCGTACGCGAGGCCAAGCTCGTCGCCTATCTCCTCTCCGAGACGCCCGCCCCTCCCGCGGGGGGCAAGCGGGAATGGCTCAAATCGATCTTGCGGGGGGAGGGCGGAAAGATGCAGGCCTTCCGCTTCCTCACAAAGTACGGCATGACGGACGGTCCCTGCTTTGCCGCCGAGGTCATTCCCGACAGGCGGGGGGAGGACGCCTTCGAACACATCGAACGCTGTCTTGAGGGGGACGACTGCGCCGTATTTACCGAAAAAGGGCGCATCGCCGTCGTAAAATTCTCCGAAGAGGGGCAATCTCCCTATGAATACGGCCTCTTTTTGAACCGCTCCCTCTATGAGGAGGCGGGGATCCACGCCCGCGTCGGCATCGGGTGCGAGGCGAATTCCTTCGGGGACATCGCCGCATCCTATCTTCAGGCCGTCTCCGCCCTGCGCATGGGCGAAATGCTCGGCGACAAGGGGGAGGTGCATTCCTACCGCGAATATCTGCTCGTGCAGATGCTCTCCGACGTCCCGAAGGGGCGCATCAAGGAGTGCCTTGCCTCCTTCCGCATCGGCGGCACGGAGGAAGTGTTCGGCGACGAGGAACTCTTCGGCACGGCGGAGGCCTTCTTGGAGAGCGACCTCAACCTGTCCGAGACGAGCCGTTCCCTCTTCATCCACCGCAATACCCTTTCCTACCGCCTCGATAAGATCGAACGCCTCACGGGGCTGGACATCAGAAAATTCCCCGATGCGGTCACATTCCGCGTCATCACCGTGCTTTTGAAGCTCCTCGAGGAGTAAAAAGGAGGTACCATGTCAGGATCCGAACAAAATGGAGGCACCATGTCCGAGCCTTCCGAACTTCCCGCGGAGAGTGGGACGCCGAAGAAGAGGGGAAACGCGCTCAAATACGTCGGCGCGGTCCTCTTTGCGGCCGTCTTTCTGCTCGCGGGGCTTCTCGCGGGGTGGCTCCTCGGGGTCTCCTCCGTGGACGAGCGGGCGCGGAACCTCGTCTGGCTCTTGGAGAGGGTGGAGGACAATTATTACAGGGAAGTGGACGACGAGACCCTGTACGACAACCTCTTTCACGCCCTCGAGCTTGACAAGTTCTGCACATATTATAATGTAGATGAATACGAGACCCTCGTCGATGAGAGCAGGGGGCAGAACAGCGGCTTCGGCGTGAGCCTCATCTATGAGGGAGACGCGGTCAGATTGTACCGCACCGTCTACAATTCCCCCGCCGAGCGGGCGGGGCTGGAGGCGGGCATGTATCTCTACCGTTACAGCGACGGGGGCGTGATGAAGGACGTCTCCTCGGCGACCTTCTACGACTATCTCTCCTCCGTGCGGGAGGTCACCGTCGAGGCGGGATACAGCGCGGACGAGACAAAAACATACACCTTCTCCCGCGCCGCGTATCTCGCCGCCTATTGCGAATACAGGGACAGCGAAAAGACCTTCCGCTTCCGCGGGGAGGAGAGGACCGCGCTCACCGAGACGGGGGAGGGCATGTCCGCGCTCGACGGGAACACCGCCTATATCCGCCTTGCGCAGTTCGACGGCAACGCCGCGACGGAGTTCACGGCCTGCCTTGAAAAGATGAAAGAGCGGGGGCGGACGGACCTCATTCTCGACCTTCGGTGCAACGGGGGCGGGTACCTTACGACGCTCTGCGACATCGCCTCCCATCTCCTCAAAAATGCCGAGGGGAACACTCCGCTTGTGGCGACCTCCAAGTACCGCAGCGGCAGGAAGGACAGCTACATCGCCCCGCGGAACGACTATTCGGACTACTTTACGGAAAGCTCCCGCATCCGCGTGCTTGCCGACGAGAACACAGCGTCTGCCTCCGAGGCACTGATGGGGGCGATGCTCGACTACGGCACGGTCGGGGAAGAGGATATCTTTCTCCGCGTCAGCGTGACGGACGGGGAGAGGGCCGCGCGGACGTACGGCAAGGGGGTCATGCAGAGTACGTTCGTCGCCCCCGACGGCAGGGCCATCCGCCTCACCGTCGCAGAGATCTTCTGGCCAAACGGCAACTCCATCCACGGCGTCGGTCTGCGCGCGGAGGGGAACAACGCGGTCGAGGCCGATCTCTTCGCCTCCGCCTCCGAATTTCTGCGCCTGACGGAGGCTAATTCGTAAAGCGTTTCAGATATTCTTCCAAAATTGCGGCATTGCCGGCCTCGGAGCGGGGTCGGCTTTCTCTTTGCTCTTCCGCGGGCCGGTCGTCAAAGTGCGCGGGGGCCGCCTTCATGTCTCCCTGCGCAAAGGTCTGGATGAGTTCGCGGTTCTCCCTGTAAAAGCGCAGAAAACTTTTCAGCGTCTCCTGCGTCTGCTCGTCGGCGTTCATCATGAGTAGGACGAGTAAGAGCATCGTTTCCATACGGCCATTGTATGCGGCGCACAAAGGGCGGGTGACAGGCATACAATGGAGAAAGAGGTGACCTATGAAGGACTTTGCAAGTTTTGACGACGGCGCGATGAAGGAGGCGGAGACATACCTCGGCACCCTCCGCGGGAAGAGCGAGGAGGAAGTCATCCGCGAGATCTACCGCAAGGCCGAGGCGGGGAAGCGGGCGGGGACGCTCACCAACGAGCAGATCGACGCCTTCTGCGAACGCTTTTCGCAGATGCTCGACGCGGGCCGCAGGAAAAAGCTCAGGCGGCTCGCCGAAAAACTCAAGAGCCTTTGAGCCGAGACCCCGTGCGGCGGCCTATATCCCGAGTTCTCTGAGCGCGTTGACGAGCGCGTTTGCCTCCCGCTCTCCCTGACGGACGGAGAAGGAGGCGCGAACAAGCCCACACTCCGCCGTCCCGAGCGCACGGTGGGCAAGGGGGGCGCAGTGCAGCCCGCCCCGCACGGCGATGTCGTAGCGGTCGGAGAGCAGGGAGGCGATCTCCTCGGAGGGGGTCCGTCTGTGGCGGAAGGAGAAGATCCCACAGGCGTTGGGCGGGGAGAAGATCTCGTACGCGCCCAACTCCTTCACCCGCTCCCCAAGGCGTTTGGTCAGGGAGAACAGGTCGTTCTTCTGCCCCGCCTTCACGATGAGAAGCCCCTCATAGAGGGAGCAGATCGCGGGATAGGAGAGGGTGCCGCTTTCGAGGCGGTCGGGATAGAAGGCGGGCATCGCGAGGTTGAGGCTCTCGCTCCCCGTTCCCCCGAAGAGGAGGGGGCGGGGGTTGACGCGGTCGGAAAAAAGGAGCGCGCCGATCTGTATGGCGTGCAGGCCCTTGTGCCCCGCGAGGGCGAGGAGGTCGATCCCCGCCTCCCGCATGGAGATTGGCAGATGCCCCGCGCCCTGCGCCCCGTCCACGAGGAGCAGGACGTGAGGGGGGAGGAGCCTTCTCACCGCCCTGAGGTCGCAGGAGACGCCCGTGACGTTGGACGCGGCGGTCACGCAGACGAGCCGCGTTTTCTCTTTCACATGGGCGGCGATCGTCTCGGGCAGGAGTTTGCCGTCCGTGAGGGGAACGACGTCATAGGAGATCTCCCCCCTGTCCGCCAAATATTGCAGGGGACGGAGGACGGAGTTGTGTTCGAGCGTCGTGGCGACGACGTGATCCCCGCGCTCAAGGACGCCGAGCAGGGCGATGTTGAGTGCCTCGGTACAGCTCTTTGTGAACACGCACCTGTCGAACCCGTAGCCGCCGAACACTTCTGAGAGCAGTTTTCGGCAGGAAAGGACGTGTTCGGCGTGCGCAAGAGAGAGGCGGTGGCCGCTCCGCCCGGGGTTGGCACACACCTTCATAGCGGCCATGACCGCATTGCGGACGCTGCGGGGCTTGGTCCCCTCCGTCGCGGCGTTGTCGAGATAGATCATAGCGTTGTCTCCCGAAAAAAAGATACCATATTATACGAAGGCAGGTCAGCAATCATGACGATCATAGCGGTTTTTAAGTCCCGCGCCCACGCGCTCGACTGCGCCATGGAACTGCGAAAGGGCGGGGTCCCGTCCCAATCGGTCTCCAACCCTCCCGAAGCGAAGGTCGGGTGCGGCATTTCCGTGCGCTTTGAGGAGAATTTTCTCCCCCGCGCCCGTCGCATCATCGCCGCCAAGGGCTATCCCTCCTTTGCGGGCTACATGAAGAGGGCGGGGAACAGATACATCCCCCTGTGAGCGGCCTTATCGCGCGGGGGCGAAACGCTTGCAAAAAACGCCGCCGTGTGCTACAATGGCGGCATGAAAGAAATTTTGACGGAACTTGAACGGCTCTATCCCGACGCCCGCCCCGCCCTCCGCTTTGAAAGCCCCTACGAACTGCTCGTGGCGGTCATTCTCTCCGCCCAATGCACCGACGAGCGGGTGAACAAGGTGACGGCCGTCCTCTTCCGTTCCTACAACACGCCCGAGGCGATGGTCACCCTTTCGCAGGAGGAACTTGAGCGATACATCTTCTCCTGCGGATTCTACCGCAACAAGGCGGCGCACATTCTCTCGGCCTCGCGCGACATTCTCAAAAAATACGGCGGACAGGTCCCCGACACGCTCGAGAGCCTCCGCACGCTCGCGGGCGTGGGGAGAAAGACGGCCAACGTCGTCTATTCGGTCGCCTTCGGGGGGGACGCGATCGCCGTCGATACCCATGTGTTCCGCGTCGCCAACCGCACGGGGCTGGCCGTCGGAAAGACGCCCGAGGCGGTGGAGGAGGGGCTGATGGACGCCATTCCCAAGGAGCTTTGGTCGAAGGCGCACCATTGGCTCATCTTCCACGGGCGGCGCGTCTGCCATTCGCGGCAGCCCGATTGCGGTCATTGCACGCTCTCAGAGTGGTGCGCTTATCCGAATAAGACGGTATAGAAATCGCCTCCTTCGTCCATAACCGATGTAAGGAGGCTTTTTTATGACCAATCTGACGGCGAAAGACTTGGACGTCTTGTCGCAAATTCTCACGGGAGAGGAAATGGCGTGCAAAAAGGCGAGGATCTACGCCAACACGCTGACGGACGCTGCGCTCGCGCAGGAGATGGCGGAGATCGCTTCCGCCCATGCGCAGAGATTTTCCGCGCTCTTTTCGATCTTGGGAGGCAAGCAATGAAGACAGGTAAGCAGGAAACCACGCTCTCCGAAAAAGACGCCCTTCAGGACCTCCTCGACTGCGAAAAATTGCTCATGGGCTACTACGCCGCCGCCATTCTCGAGGGGAGCTGTAAGCCCTTCCGCAAGGAGATCCTGAAAAATTACACGCAGAATGCAGACACGCAGTTTCAGGTCTTTGAGCAGATGCGCTCGCGGGGGTACTACGAGGTCCAGCCCGCCGCAAAGATGCTCATCGACCAGAACACGGAAAAGTTTTCCAAGATCAAAAAACAGCTCGCGCAGTAGGATAAAATTTTTGCTTTTGAGAAAACTAACGGCATGGCGAAGAAAAAGAAGAAGTACGCGCACAACCCACGCTACTGCATGATCAGGCCCGACGCGGCAGAACCCGACGACGACCACATCGTTCCCACGGGCCAGAGCTGAAAACGGCCGAAAAAATCGGCGTTCCCTACAGGGAACGCCGATTTTAATTGAAAATTAAAAATTAAAAATGAAAAATTGCGGTGGGGGGAATTGGAACGACACCCCTTCCATCTCGCTCCGCTCGACACCCACCCCTCAAGGGGTGGGCAAGGTGGCCTCTCTCGGCTCCCCCTTGAGGGGGAGCTGTCACGCGCTCTTGCGTGACTGAGGGGGTGTCATCCTGCTCCCGTCATGGTGAGCGCAGTCGAACCATCACCGCATTCTCGCTGCCATTGCCTCGCGTCATGTTGAGGCGAAGCCGAAACATCCCGAAGAACGAAGTCCGTAAGTTGCGGCGTCATGCTGAGAAGCAAAATTGTCCGAAGTCGAAAGGACTGACACGAAGCATCTCGCCGCTACTTTGTAGCCACCCCGCGAGATCCTTCGGTCGTTTCACTCCCTCAGGATGAGCGTCCCCACCCTCTATGGGGCGGATTATTTTTCGGAGATGGGGGCCGTGTCTGGTGCGGGTGCGGGCGGTTCCGCCTGCGCGGAAGCCTCTGCCTTTGCCTTTTTCTCCACGAGGTAAAGCATGTACGAATCGGTATTGACGTCGGCGATCGCAAAGGTGTAGATGAACACGGGGATCATCAGAAGGAGGGCGAGGAGGGGACTGACAAAGAAGAGCAGGACGGCGAGGGCGACGTCCATGAGGAAGGACAGCACGAGGATCCCGATGTGCTTGATGATGTTCCGCGGGGTCAAGACCTCTTTGAGGCCGATCTTCCCCTTGCCGTGAATGAGCCAAGAGGAGGTGAGGGAGAACGCGCAGGAGATGGCGGCCATCGCCGCGAACAGGAGGAGGGTGTAGTACTGAATGACGGAGAGCAGGGCCGTCGAGACGATGATGACCGCAGACTGCACGATGGGGACGACGGTGTGCGCGACAAGGAACTTCTTGAACGTGCGCTTTGCGGCACTGCGCCGTATGAGCCAGCCCGTCATGAAGTTCGCGAGGGTCACGCCGAGCGAGGCGATCGAGACGGCGATGGAGAAATACATGGAGAGCTGAGCCGAATAGTTGGAGAGAATGGCGTTGATGCTGGCGTCAAAGCCCTCGGTCGAGGCGTTCAGCGTCTCAAAGAATCCCTTGACGGTCGTCGAGAGCCATTCGGTATCGAGGATCTCTTGGAGCGTGTCGAAGAAATTCCCGTTCCACTGGATCTGCTCGAAGGCGTAGGCGAAAAATGCGGAGACGTCCGCCGACGACTGCTCCGACGAGACCTTTACAAGATCGATGAGGGCGGCGAGCATTTCCCCCGTCTGCCCGACGAAGGCATAGAAGAGGGTGAAGATCGCGATGAGCAGGAAGAGATAGACGATCCCCATGGGAACGAAGATATAGACGATATTTTTGAAGAAGTTCTTAAATGCGGTTCGGTACATATGCGGCTCCTTCCATGTACGGTAAGTATAGCATACTTTTGGGAAATAAGCAAGAGCGGAGCCGAAGATTTCTTGTTTTGGACGTTCCGCGCATATACTATGGCATGAATGCCATTTCTGACTTATTCGATCTCACGCACACGGCCGCGAGGGAATTCCTTGCACGGTTCACCTACCCGTTTGAAGCACTCGGCGGCCTCGGCGGGTTCCTGACCGAACTCGGTCCCCGCCTCGGGGACGGGTTTATGCGGCGCGGGGAGGGCTACGTCCACCGCACGGCAAAGATCGCGCCCACGGCCGAACTATGCGGGCCATGTATCATCTGCGCAAATGCGGAAGTGCGCCACTGCGCATATGTGCGGGGGAATGTCCTTGTCGGGGAGGGGTGCGTCGTCGGCAATTCCACCGAACTCAAAAACTGCATTCTCTTCGACGGCGTGCAGGTCCCGCACTTCAACTACGTCGGCGACAGCATCCTCGGCTACCGCGCCCACCTCGGGGCGGGCGTCATCTGCGCCAATGTGCGCCTCGACCGTGGGGAGATCTTCGTCCGCGGGGAGGAGAAGATGTCCACGGGGCGGAAAAAGGTCGGCGCGTTCGTGGGGGACGGCGCGGAGGTCGGGTGCAACAGCGTACTTGCCCCGGGGGCGGTCGTCCGCCGCGGCGCACGCATTCTGCCGCTGTCCTTCGTCAAGGGTACAGTGGGGTAGAGGGGAGCAACGTCCAAACATGCCCACCTCAGTCACCATCGGTGACAGCTCCTCCTTGGTAGGAGCCTTCTCGCTGCCCCTTTTAGGGGAAGTGCCTCGTAGGGGGTAGGCCTTCTCGCTGCCCCTCATAGGGGAGAATTTTGCACTTCTGCCAAAGATTGATAATCTTTGGCGCAAAATTCTCTTAGCATTTGCCCATTTGCCTCGGGCAAATGCTGACCGAGGGCGGGGAGCTACCCGCCCGAGACAGTCCCCGAACGAAGTGAGGGGAAAGGGGTTTCAAAATCCCTTTGTCACTCACTCCGTTCGTGACATCTCCACTAAGAGGGGCGACGAGTATAAACCGCTCATTCTGAGCCGCCGACGAAGGCGGCGTAGCGAAGAATCCCCTTGGTCGATGTTCCCCCCCACCACCGCCTACGGCGGAGCCTCCCCCCCGAGGGGTAGGCCCTTGTCCCCTCAATGGGAACGCTCCCCAACCCTCCATTTGCACTCAATTTTGTATATAAAATTTTGGTGAATTTATTGACAGCGCGGCCCCCTGTGTGTTATAATAAACCCGATTGATAGAATCAGCTCATTCGTTGGGCAGAAAGGAAATTTACAGGGGGTTTGTGTTCTATGGGTAACAGTATTTTGTTCGGACTTATGGCCGCGGGACTTGGCGGAGCCGCCATTGCAGGGATCTGCATTGCCGTGGTAGCCGTCGTTGCGGCGGCCGCCGTGGCCGTCGTTGTGGTGATCCGCAACCGCAAGAAGCGCGCCGCGCAGGAGGGAAAGCCCGCCGCCCCGAAATCGGAGCCTCGTCCCGCATCCGTAAAAGAATCTGCGCCCGCAAAAGATCCTGCGCCTTCACCCGCGCCCGCAAAAGGATCCGCGCCCGAGGCCGCCCCGAAAGAGGCCGCAAAGGCACCCGCGCCCGAGGCCGCAACTCCCGCTCCCGCAGAGGCACTTTCGCTCGCTCCCGAGGTGCAGGACGGCTCCGAGGACGGGGACGAGGTCGTCCGCGTCTGGTCGGAGGCGTCGCACAGCTTCATTCTCATGCGCTATGTGAGGAGTTTCACCGCCCGCGTCATTCAGGCGGACGACGCCACCAAGGGCTACTATGCCGAACTCAAGGCCGAACTTCTCTCCTACGGCGCGAAGTCCCGCACCAGCTGGAAGCATGAGACGTTCCGCCGCGGCAGGCCCCTGCTCGTCAAGATGCGCATGCGCGGAAAGACGCTCTGCCTCTACTTCGCGCTCGACCCCAAGGAATACGCCGAGACGAGGTATAAGATCGAGGACGCTTCCGACATCGCGAGCTTTGCCGACGTGCCCATGCTCTACCGCATCTCCAACGACAGGCGTTGCAAGTACGCGAAGGAACTCATCGCCGACGTCATGGCAAAGCACGGGTTCGAAAAGGGAGAAACGCCCTCCGTCCCCGTCCCTCCCTACGAGACGACGGAGGCCCTGATTCAAAGGGGGCTGATCCGCGAGGTGGAAGGGGGCGTTGCGCCCGAGGCTCCCGCAAAGCCCGTTCCTGCGATCGAGACCCGCCACAGCGTCAAGGCGGCCGAGGTCGATACGATCCTCGCCGACGAGGTCGCGGCGGGCATGGTCGAGGAATCGGGCCGCTTCTCCGACAGGACAAAGACGGGGATCATCAACATCGACACGCTGGAACAGTACTTTGAGGACGGCGAGACCGTCACGCTCGACGAGATCAAAAAGCGCGTCAGCGGCTACAACAAGGTCACTTACATCAAGGTCCTCGCCCGCGGCACGCTCGACAAGAAGCTCACCGTCGAGGCGGACGATTACTCCATCGAGGCCGTCAAGATGATCCTTCTCACGGGCGGCAAAGTCCTCCGCACCCGCGCCAAGAACGATTGATCTCTATATAATATATTGTAATGATACCGAAGATCCGCCGCGCGGCGGATCTTTTCATACAGAAAGGGCCATGCTGCCCATATGGAAAGTCCGCTCTTTACAAACGCTCCGCGCCGTGGTATAATGCAGGGGAAGGAGGCGGAAATGGAAAAAAGCTACATCGCGATCGATCTGAAGTCCTTCTATGCCTCCGTGGAGTGCGTGGCGCGGGGGTTGGACCCGCTCGACACCAATCTCGTCGTCGCCGACAGCACGCGCACCGAAAAGACGATCTGCCTCGCCGTCTCGCCCTCCCTCAAGGAATACGGCATTCCGGGCCGCGCCCGCCTCTTTGAGGTCGTCCAACGCATGAAGGAGGTCAACCGCACCCGCAAGCAGAGGTCTCCCGCCCGCGCGTTCACGGGGAGATCGCACATCAAGAGCGAACTCATGGCCGACCCCTTCCTCGAGGCAGATTACATCGTCGCCCCGCCGCAGATGGCCCTCTATGAGAAGGTCAGCGCGTCCATTTTCAATATCTACCAGCAGTACGTCGCTCCCGAGGATATCCACGTCTACTCCATCGACGAGGTGTTCATCGACGTGACGGGCTATCTGGGCCTCTATAAACTCACCGCGCACCAACTCGCCGTGAAGATGATCCGCGACGTCCTGAAACAGACGGGCATCACGGCGACGGCGGGCATCGGGAGCAATCTCTACCTCGCAAAGGTGGCCATGGACGTCGTTGCAAAGCACGTCCCCGCCGACGCGGACGGCGTGCGGATCGCCGAACTCGACGAGATGAGTTACCGCCGCCTGCTGTGGGACCACCGCCCGCTCACCGACTTTTGGCGGGTGGGACCGGGGTACGCCCGCAGGCTCTCCTCCCGCGGCCTGTACACGATGGGGGACGTCGCCCGTTGCAGCCTCGAAAACGAGGACATGCTTTACAAGCTCTTCGGCGTCAACGCCGAACTCCTCATCGACCACGCATGGGGGTGGGAGCCGTGTACGATCGCCGACATCAAGGCCTACCGCCCCTCGGCAAACAGCGTCAGCTCGGGGCAGGTCCTCCAGAGCGCGTACACGGCCGAAAAGGGCAAACTCATCGTCAAGGAGATGACCGATCTGCTCGTCTTGGACCTCGTCTCCAAGCGGCTCAAGACCTGCCGCATGAATCTCTTCGTCGGCTACGATGTGGACAACCTGAAGGGGGGAAGGACCTACCGCGGCGAGATCGTCACCGACCGCTACGGCCGCGCCGTCCCCAAGCCCGTCACGGGGACGGAGACGTTGCAGGGCTATACCTCCTCGACCAAGGAGATCATGGCCGCCGTCTGCCGCATCTATGACAGGATCGTGGACAGCGACCTCCTCGTCCGCCGCATGAGCGTGACCGCTTGCGACGTCCTGCCCGACGATGAAGTTCCCCCCGAAAAGCCCGTGCAGATGGACCTTTTCACCGACTATGAGGGGGAAAGGGCGGCGGCAGAGGCGCGGCAGAGGGAGCTTGATAAGGAGCGGCGGATGCAGGAGGCGGCCCTGTCCGTGCAGAGCAAGTTCGGCAAGAATGCCCTGTTGAAGGGCATGGACTTTGAGGAGGGGGCCACCACGCGGGAGCGAAACGGCCAGATCGGGGGGCACAAGAAATGAGTACGGAAAAATATGACGACATCATCTCTCTTCCCCATCATCGGTCCGAAGTGCGGCCGCACATGACGATGTTACAGCGGGCGGCGCAGTTTTCTGCCTTCTCCGCGCTCAAGGGCTTCGACGACGAGATCGCCGAGACCGCCCGCTATACCGAGGAGGGGTTTGAACTCACCGAGGACAGAAAGACGGAGCTTGGCAGCGCGCTCGCGGCCCTGAAAAAGGGGGACAGGATCACGGTCACCTACTTTGAGCAAGATAAGAAGAAGGCGGGCGGGGCGTACCGAAAAAAGACCGCCGTCCTGAAGAGGATCGACGGCGGGATGCTCGAATTCACCGACGGAGAGCAGGTCGCCTTCGCCGACATCACCGAGTTTTATCTTGAATAAAGTTCATTCCGCCCCCAAGTGGGCGGCTTTTGCTCTCTCCTGGAGCTGTCGCCAGAGGCGACTGATGAGGGGCTTTCCGCGTCATTCTGAGCGAAGCGAAGAATCCCCTCAAACGAAGTCCGTGGGTCTATGAGATGTTTCGGCTTCGCCTCAACATGAGCGCGCAGGACAACAGGAGCGGAAAAAAGCCGCTCA
>CANPZV010000024.1 GCA_947589285.1 uncultured Clostridia bacterium | reverse complement strand
TCCTTTTCCCAAAAAATCTTGCTTTGCAATATTTTTTGGGATCCCTGTGGCTTAGGCGGGGAGACCCCGCCATGCGCCGTTATTTAGGAACGAACCCCCACCCCTACCCTCGGTTACGGCGGCAGGGACCGCCGTAACGCCATCGGCGAGGCCACGCCTCATGTCGCGTCGCAGCTCACAGCCCACAGGGCTGTTGAGCAGAACTGCGCCGCTCCACCCTTAAAAAGGGGGCAGGCGGGAAAGCGCGAAACCGTCACCTCCCCCCTTATACCTGAGGGGGGAGGGTAGGGAAGGGGGTGCATTCTCGCTGCCCCTGTAG
The DNA here is from genome assembly GCA_947589285.1 of uncultured Clostridia bacterium. Classification (GTDB taxonomy): domain Bacteria; phylum Bacillota; class Clostridia; order Christensenellales; family Borkfalkiaceae; genus Gallimonas. Next base: position 16,938 of record CANPZV010000024.1, on the reverse strand, counting down.
GGGAAGTCCCCCGTAGGGGGAAAGGGGTTTCAAAACCCTTCAGTCTCGCTTCGCTCGACAGCTCCCCTACAGGGGAGCCAAGGGAAGGGCGTTACGCCTCGACATCTCCCCTATAAGGAATGACAAGCCTTCCCTGTCAAAAATTTCAATTTTGAATTCCAATCGGAGGATATCTATGAATCAAACCGCATTTTATAATCTTTCCTACGGCGTGTACATCTGTACCACATGGGACGAGGGACGGCCCGTCGGGTGCGTCGCCAACAGCGCGATGCAGATAACCTCCGACCCCGCCACCATCGCCATCTCCATCAACAAGGTCAACTATACCCACGCATGCGTCTCACGGACGGGGTATTTTTCGGTCTGCGTCCTCGGGGAAAAGACGGATCCCAAACTCATCGGCAATTTCGGCTTCCGCTCCTCCAAGGAGGTGGACAAGTTCGCCGACACGCCTTACGGCGTCCGCGGGAAACTCCCCGTCATCGACGACTGCCTCTGCTATTTCTCGTGCAAGGTCATCGGCAAGATGGAGACTTCGACCCACACCGTCTTTCTCGGCGAGGTGTACGACGCGGAAGTCCTCCACGGCGGTACGCCCATGACATATGCGTACTACCACAAGGTCTTGAAGGGCAAGACGAGCGTGAACGCCCCCACATATGTGCAGGAGGAAAAGAGGGGGGAGACGGGCGCGAAATGGGTCTGCACGGTCTGCGGCTACGAGTACGACGGCGACGTCCCCTTTGAAGATCTCCCCGATGATTGGGTCTGCCCCCTGTGCGGCGTCGGCAAGGACATGTTCAAAAAGGTCGGCGGCGAGGCGGTGAAGAAGTACCGTTGCAGCGTCTGCGGCTTTGAGTACGACGGAAAGACCCCCTTTGAGGAACTTCCCGACGATTGGGTCTGCCCCCTGTGCGGAGAGCCGAAGAGCGCGTTTACCGAAGTCAAGTGACTCTGAAAAACGCCCCGCGGGGCGTTTTTTCATGCGCCCTCTCTTTTTGTGCAATCTGTACAAAAATTCCCTGCATCTTTGTCCATTTTTTATCTTGCAATGGACGGCCGTTTCCTGTAAAATAATATCATAATAAACTGTACAAACAGGGAGGAAATTATGTCCGGTCTTTTACTCAAAGGCATCAACAAGGTCTATCCCGGCGGAAACCAGGCAGTGTTCAACTTCTGCCTCGAGATCAGGGATAAAGAATTCATGGTCTTTGTCGGCCCCTCGGGCTGCGGCAAGTCCACGACGCTCCGCATGATCGCAGGTCTCGAAGAGATCTCCTCGGGCGAACTGTACATCGACGGCAAGCTCGTCAACGACGTCGTCCCCAAGGACAGGGATATCGCAATGGTCTTCCAGAACTACGCCCTCTATCCCCATATGTCCGTGTACGACAACATGGCGTTCGGCCTCAAACTCCGCAAGGTCCCCAAAGAAGAGATCGACCGCAAAGTGCAGGCCGCGGCGCAGATCCTCGGCATCACCGATTATCTCAGCCGTAAACCGAAGGCTCTTTCGGGCGGTCAGCGTCAGCGTGTCGCCCTCGGCCGTACCATCGTCCGTGAACCCAAGGTGTTCCTTCTCGACGAGCCTCTGTCCAACCTCGACGCAAAGCTCCGTGCGCAGATGCGTACCGAGATCAGCAAGCTCCACGTCCGCCTCGCCACGACCTTCATCTACGTCACCCACGACCAGATCGAGGCCATGACGATGGGTACCCGCATCGTTGTCATGAAGGACGGCTTCATGCAGCAGGTCGATACCCCACAGAACCTCTATGACTATCCCATCAACCTCTTCGTCGCGGGCTTCATCGGCACGCCTCAGATGAACTTCTTCAAGAATTCCGTCATCACCTCCGAGGGCGGCAAGATCTATGTCAACTTCATCGGCGGGAACAAGATCCTTCTTCCCGAGACGATGGTGAAGCGCATCAAGAACCTCGACGAGTACAAAGATACGGGCAAGGAAGTGACGCTCGGCGTCCGTCCCGAGGACATTCACGAGGACGAACGCTTCATCGCCACCTCTCCCGAGACCGTCGTCCTCGCGAAGATCGAAGTCATCGAAAAGCTCGGCGCAGAGATGCAGATCTACTGCAACCTCGACCTCGAGAGCAAAGCCGCTTCCGTCGTTGACAATGCCGCGCAGATGGTCGCGAAGATCTCGTCCCGTGCGACCGTGGAACTCGGGCAGACCGTCAAGCTCTCCTTCGACGCACGCCATATCCACCTCTTCGACGGCTTCACCGAGGCGACCCTTCTCGAGCGCGATGAACACTATGAAGTGATCCCCGAGAATGCAGAGGGTGCTTCCTTCGTTCCTCCTACGCCGCAGGAGATGCAGGCGCAGATCGACGCCGCCCGCGTTGAGACCAAGGAGATGAAGAAGCAGAGAAGGCGCGACGAAAAGCTCGCCGCCAAGAGAGCCGCCGAGGAAAAGGCCGCGGAAGCCGACGCACCCGCAGTTGACGACGCGCCCGACGGCAAGCAGAATTGAGCATGAATGTACGAAAGAGCGATCGCTTTGCGGTCGCTCTTTTCATAAAAATTGAGCGCGCCGCGCTCATTCTGAGCCGAAGGCGAAGGGTCCCGTGAACGAAGTCCCAAGTCGCGGCGTCATGCTGAGAACGGAAGCTGTACGAAGTCAAAAAGGCAGACCCGAAGCATCTCGCCGCACAGCATTCCCCGCGAGATTCTTCGGTTCCGCTTGTCTGACTTTGTTTCGTCCCCGTTTCTCAGAATGACGCGGGGGTGCGCTCATTCTGAGCCGAAGGCGGTGGGGGGGGACATCGACCAAGGGGATTCTTCCCCTTCGGCAAGCTCAGGGTCAGAATGAGCGGTACTCATCGCTGTCCCGAAAAGGCGCGGCGGGGCTTTCCATGCCCGCATTCTCGCCGCCCGGCCTTGCGGCAGTTGTTTTCGTGGCGGGAAACGTTTGACATTTTCACAAAAACTCTGTATCATATACTTCTGTCAAATACAACAAGGAGGCGCGTATGTGGTGGGAAGTGATCGTCGATGCTCTGCTTGACACGCTCAAGCTCTTTCCCTTCCTGCTCGCGCTCTATATCCTCATCGAGCTTATGGAACACAAGACGGGAATGGGGCACCCCTCGCGCCTTCTTTCGGGAAAGCTGGCACCCCTTCTCGGCACGGCGACGGGCCTTGTCCCCATGTGCGGGTTCTCCGTCATGGCGGCCAAACTCTACCGCCGCCGCCATTTGACCCTCGGCGCGCTCCTTGCCGTCTTTATCGCGACGAGCGACGAGGGCCTGCTCGTCCTGCTCCTCTCGGACGCGGCGTGGGACTACAAACTTTGGTCTCTCCTCGCGCTCGTTCTGAGCAAGCTCGTCCTCGGCGTGGCGGTGGGGTACCTTGCAGACCTGCTGTTCCGCGGCCAAGCCCCGCTTCCCATTCCCGCGCATCACGGCCATGAACACGGCCATGAACATGACCATGACCACGACCATGACCACGAGCATGAGCATGACCATGAACATCATGGCGGGGAGGAGGACGAACACGCGCACGAGGACGGGAGCTGTGAGTGCGCGGAACTCTCCGTCTGCGAACACAGGCATGAGAGCAATTTCACGCTCTTTTTCCTCTCTCCTCTTCTGCACGCGCTGGAGGTGGCGGGATTTGTCCTCCTCGTCAACCTCCTGTTCGGCTTCCTGATCTACGGGATCGGCGGAGGGGATACCGAGGCGGGCAACGCCCTCGTCGGCGCGTTCATGAGCGGGTCGGGGTATTGGGCACAGCCCGTCCTCTGCGCCCTCGTCGGGCTGATCCCCAACTGCGCCTCGTCCGTCGTGCTTGCAGAGGTGTACGCACTCGGCGGCATCGGCTTCGGCGGGCTGCTCGGCGGGCTTGTGAGCAATGCGGGGCTGGGGTATCTCGTCCTCTTCAAGGGGAAGGAGAGCGTCAAGAGCGGCCTTCTCATCGTGCTTGCCATGTTCCTTTTCGGCGTGGCGGCGGGATATCTCGGCTGTGCGTTGAATCTATTGATATAGAGGTAGAATGACTATGGGGCTTGCCGAAAGTTCCGTACCGAAGAAAAACCTCCCTGCGGGGGAGTGCGGCGCGGAGTTCGGCACAGTCCGTTCCCTGAACGAGGCCGTCGCGGGCTTTTGCGAGGCGCGGGCGGGCAAAACGCTGTTCGTTGCCGACAGGGGGTCTTTCCCCTTCATCGCCTTTGCGGTGCGGCGATCGGACGCCGTCAGCGCGGTCATCGGGCGGGACGCCCTGCCCCTCTTTGCGATGCCTGAGACGTCGGGCGTATTCGCCGTGGGAGGCAGGCACGTCATGGCGGCGGCGCGGCTGTATGCAAGTGTGCGCAGAACGCCATGTATGCTCTTTCCGACGGAGAGCGGGCTGTTCGGCGCGTTCGGGCAGAGGGAGAGGGCGGTCCTCGGCGGCGCGCCCTTTGTATGTCCCCTTGCCGAGGCGGAAGTGTGTTTCGACGGGTCGCTCATCGGCGACTTTCAGGAGGGGTACGCCCGCCTTTTGCTCGGCCGCCTTGCCCTCTTCGAACAGAGGGCGTTGTGGATCTTCGGCGAGAGGGAAAAGCCCGCGGAGGAGCCGTTCCGCGTCCTCATGGACCTTGGCGGGGAGATGGGGCAGGAGGAGATCCTGCGAAGGAACGCCCTGCTCCGCCGCATGGACTTTGAGGAGGGTGAGGGGAACCTCCTCGCGGGGGAGATCGGCGCGTTTGCGGCGTTTGAGACGCTGTTGAAGCTCTACCTTGCCTTCTTCCGCTGCGGCGGGGCGATGCACACCGTCGTCTGCAACTATGAGGCGCGGGCAGCTGCGGCGGGCGTTCCCTTTTCGGCAATGCGCATTCCGTCTGAGGAGACCTTCACCCGCAGGACCCTCGTGTTTGAGGCGCGGCGGGGGGAACTCCTGCGGGAGCTGAACCTCATCGCGGGGAGCTTGGAGGTCTTTCGGAGGAATTACCGCCTGCTCGGCGGGAAAACGGCGGGCGCGGACGTTGCGGCCGCGAAGTATCTGCCCGAGCGGTCGGGGGGACTTTCCGCGATCATCCGCGACTTCGGACTTATGGAGAAATTATGAACCTTTTGGACGAAAGCGACGTCTTTCTGCTCGATCTGGACGGCACGGTGTACCTCGGCGGCACGCCGATCGGCCCCATGCCCGCGACGCTGGGGCGGCTGAGGAGCATGGGGAAAAAGCTCGTCTTTCTCACCAACAACTCCTCGAAAACGGAGGAGGAATACCGCAAAAAGCTCACCCGTATGGGACTTTTCGGCGCGGGGGACCTCGTATACACCTCCGCGATGGCGACGATCGCCTATCTCAGAGAGAGGTATGCGGGCTTGAAGGTCCTGCTCGTTGCGACGGACGCCGTGCGGGAGGAGTTCCGAAGAGGGGGCGTTTCCCTCTCGGACGACGATCCCGACGTGTGCGTGCTTGCCTACGATACGACGCTGACCTTCGCCAAGATCAAGCGGCTGGACTTCTTTTTGCGGCAGGGGAAGCCCTTCCTCGCCACCCACCCCGACGACGTTTGCCCCACCTCCTACGGGGCGATGCCCGACGTCGGCTCCTTCCTCGCGATGTTCGAACGCTCCTCGGGGCGGACGGCCGCCGTCATCGGCAAGCCCTATCCCTATATGGGGGAAGCCATCTCTCGCCTGACGGGCACGCAGAGGAGCGCGATCTGCATGGTCGGCGACAGGATGCACACTGATATCCGCTTTGCGAACAACTGCGGCATGCGGTCGGTCCTCGTCCTCTCGGGGGAGACGACGCGGGAGACGGTGAAAAACTTTCCCGACAGGCCCGACCTCATTTTGGACGACTTCAACCGGATCTTCGGGGATTGACAACGCCCCGATTTTTTGATACAATAAAAAAAACGTTTCATCGCGCTTCAAACGCGTTATAAAAAGATTGCCGCGGACGGGCGGCGGAGGAGCATATGCAGGAAGTCACGATCATGGGCGGGGATCCGCTCACCTTTTCCCTGTCGGGGGAGATCGATTCTGAAAATTCGGACGAGCTGTTCGAGATCGTCATGGAGGAATACAAAAAATCCCCCAAGAACATTCTCTTTGAGTGCAACCGTCTGTCGTTCATCGACTCCACGACGCTCGGGACCTTTGTCAAGATCCTCAACCTTGCGAAAAAGGACGGGCACGCGCTTCGGCTCACGGGTCTCAGACCGCAGCTCAAAAAACTCTTTGTCATCTGCGCGCTCGACCGCATCATGGAGTTAGAATGAAAAGCATCTTTGAAATTTCTTTCCCGCTCAAGAGCGAACTCATGACGACGGTGCGCCTTGCCGCGGGGGGCGTTTGTGCCATGAAGGGCCTCGACATCGACGCGGCGGAGGACTGCAAGGTGTGCATCACCGAGAGCCTTCTCCTCCTGAAACACAGGGGGTATCTGACCGCGAACATCTTCTTCTATGAGGGCGAAGCCCTCTCCGTCCGCATCGAGGGCGAAGGGGAGGGGGAGGGGGAGCCGTCTCCCGAGGACGACATCTCGCTCGCCCTTTTGAGCGCGCTCCTTGGCGACGTTGAGACGACGGAGCGGGGCGGCAAACTCCATTCCGTCTCCTTTGAGATAGGACCCCGATGATGACGGAGACAGAGCTTCACAGCCAAACGGCGGGGGAGAGTGCGGAGACAGAGGAGGAACTCTTCCGCAGATACCGCGAGACGGGCGACAGGGAACTTCGCAATCTCATTGCCGAAAAGTACCTCCACATCGCCGCCATCCTCGCCAAAAAGTTCGTCGGACGCGGCGTCGAGTACGACGATCTCTATCAGGTCGCTTCCCTCGCGCTTCTCAAGGGGATCGACCGTTTTGACGAGCGGAAGGGGCTGAAATTTTCCACCTTCATCACGCCGACGATCACGGGGGAGATCAAAAATTACTTCCGCGACCGCTCCCGTCTCGTGCATCTGCCGCGGCGGATCTCCGAACTCCGCGCCTCCGCGCGGAAGGCGGCGGAAGAACTCTCGGTACAGCTCGGCAAAAAGCCGACCGCAAGGGAGATCGCGGAAAAGCTCGGCGTCTCGGAGGAAGAGGTGCTGTACTGCGCCGAAGCGGGCGGAGTCGTCTCCCTCGACAGGACGGAGGGGGAGAGCGACATGAGCTTTTATGACATTCTCCCCGCCGAGAGCGACGTCTTTGACAGGATCGAGACGCACGACGTCGTTTCCTCCGCGCTCAAGGGGCTGGACGAGACGGAGAAAAAGCTCGTGGAGTGCCGCTTCGGCGAGGAACTTTCACAGGCGGAGACGGCCCGCCGCATGGGCGTGTCGCAGATGTACGTCTCGCGCATGGAACGCAAAATTCTGGAAAAATTAAGGGAGAGGCTCAAAAAGAGCATGGCGGAATGATGCGTTTTGAAATCGGTACCATACAGGAACTGAAAGGGGCGGTCCGCGCCGTCTGCACGCAGATCGACGCCGACGAGGCCGTCCTCTTCGATCTCAAACTCGTCATCGACGAGCTTGTCTCCAACGTTTTGAGGCACGGCGGCGGCAGAGCGCGGCTGACCGTGGAGCGGGGAGAGGCGATCAGGGTCACCGTGCAGGGGGAGAACGGCTTCCGCCCGCCCGAAAAGAGCGTGTTAAGCCCCGCCGACGCCGAGCGGGGGAGGGGGTTGTACCTTGTTGACGCGCTCGTCACTTCGCGCACCTACTCCGAGGAAGAGGGCATCGCCGTGACAATATCTTTGGGATAGATGGACACTGCATAATAAGCCTTCCCCCTGCGGGGGGAAGGTGGCACGGCAAAGCCGTGACGGATGAGGGGGCACCGCTTTTTAATTAAAAATTGAAAATTAAAAATTAAAAATTGCGGCGGGGAATTGGAATGACACCCCTTCCGTCTCGCTCCGCTCGACACCCACCCCTCAAGGGGTGGGCAAGGGTCTCGGCTCCCCCTTGAGGGGGAGCTGTCACGCGCCCTTGCGTGACTGAGGGGGTGTCATTCTAATTCCGTCATGGTGAGCGAAGTCGAACCATCACCGTATTCTCGCTGCCCTTGTTTTCGCGTCATCCTGAGGGCAAAGCCCGAAGGATCCCGTGAACGTAGTCTGTATTCTCTCCTCGGGATTCATCGCTACGCTCTGAATGACGCGGGAGGAAAGAACGCTCATGTTGAGCGAAGCGAAACATCTCATAAACCTACGGACTTCGTTTGAGGGGATCCTTCACTGCGTTCAGAATGAGCGTGGTCCCCACCCGCTTTGCGGGAGCCTTTTCGGGGGCTTTCTCTGTAAATTCCCATGCCGCACGCTTGCCAAGCGGGCGGCATGTGTGCTATACTGAGACCATGAAACATCTCATCGATTGCGCCATGGGGCGTGAAAAGTGTGACCTCGTTATCAAGAACGTCAAAGTGTTCAACGTGTTCACGGGCAACATTCAGTGCGGCTGTGTCGGCGTTGCGGACGGCAAGATCGTCGGCGTCGGAAATTACGAGGGCAAAGAGGAGTACGACGGCGGCGGGAAATATCTTCTGCCGAGCTTTCTCGACGCGCACATTCACGTCGAGAGCAGTCTCCTCTCCCCCGAGGCGTTCGCCGCCCTTGCGGTCGCGCAGGGCACGGGGACGATCGTCGCAGACCCGCATGAGATCGTCAACGTCTGCGGCATCGCGGGGGCCGAATACATCAAAGAGGCGTTCAGCCGCCTCTCCATAGAGGGTGTTAAGCCCCTCGATGTCCTCCTGCAACTTCCCTCCTGCGTCCCCGCGACCCCGTTTGAGACGAGCGGCGCGGCGATCGGCGGCAGGGAGACGGAGGAGGAACTCGGGCGGGAGCTGTTCCACGGCCTCGGCGAGATGATGAACTTCCCCGGGGTCATAAACTGCGACGCGGACGTTCTCAAAAAGCTCGGGGCGGCCAAGGCCCGTGGGAAGATCGTTGACGGCCATGCGCCCGCGCTCAGCGGGAGCCAACTCGACGCCTACCTCTGCGGCGGGATCGCGACCGACCACGAGTGCCTCACCGCCGCCGAATTCACCGAAAAAGCGGAGAAGGGCATGTATGTGCAGATCCGTGTCGGCTCCTCGACGAACAGCGTCGAAGAGGGGGTGAAGGCGGTGACGGAGATGAACTTCCGCCGCTTCCTCGTCTGCTCGGACGATAAGCACGCCGAGGACCTCCGTAAGGGGCATGTCAATGGGGCGGTCGCCCGCTTGGTGCAGGCGGGCCTCCCCGCAAAATTTGCGATACCCATGTCCACGCTCAACGTTGCGGAATGCTACCATGTCCGCGGCGTCGGCGCGATCGCGCCCGATTACTATGCGGACATGGTCCTTGTGAACGACCTCGAAAACTTCGGAGCGGCGGCCGTCTGGAAGCGCGGCGTGCTTGTCGCGGAGGGGGGCAAGGTCCGCTTTGACGCCTCAAAACGCTATCTCCCCGCGGCGGTCAGGGACACCGTCCACGTCAAGGACATCTCGCCGAAGGACTTTGAGATCGAAGTGAAGGGCGGCAGGGTCCGCGCCATCGAGATGCCCCCCCAGAGCCTCTACACCGCGGAGAGGATCGTCGCAGTGAAAGCGGGGAAGCTCGACGTCCGCGGGACCGACCTTGTAAAACTCGCCGTCGTCGAACGGCACTTTGCGACGGGCAGGATCGGCCTCGGCCTCGTCAAGGGGTACGGCCTGAGGGGAGGCGCAATCGGCATCACCGTCGCCCACGACAGCCACAACCTCATCGTGATGGGGGACGATGACGGCGCGATGGCCCGCGTCGTTTCCCTCCTCAAGGAGGCGGGCGGCGGCATGGCCCTCGTCTCAAAGACGGGGGAGGAAGTCTTTCCGCTCGACATTGCGGGGCTGATGAGTTCGGCTCCCGCGGAGGAAGTCGTCTCAAAGACGGCCGCTCTCCGCGCCGCGGCATACCGAATGGGGGTGAAGAGCGGGTACGATCCCTTCATGTCGCTCGCCTTTTTGGCCCTCCCCGTCATTCCCCTTCTGAAGCTCACCGACAGGGGCCTCTTTGACCTCGGGAAGGGGAAGTTTGTTCCGCTCGAACCCGAAGAAAACATTTGACTTTTTCCGCGTGACCGCGTATAATGAAAGAGTGGTGGCCCGCCCGCGGCGGACCCCGCAGAAATAAAGGAAAGGAGAAAAGCCGTGAAAGGACGAAGTAGCCGCTTGGACGGAGAAATATATCGGTCTTTGTTCTTTTCGGCGCGCTTAAAGTAACAAGGACTTTTTCTCACGTCTGCGCTTTCAACCCAAATCAGCCAACGGAGGTGAAGCAATGACAAACGAAATCAAGGACCTGCTCGCAAAGCAGAATTATCAAGCCGCCGCCGATCTCATGGAGAAGCTCTCTCCCGAGGAGGCGGCGAAAATTTTATCGGAGGCGGAGGACGTCATTTCCCTCGCCCGCGCCCTCGAGAGCGACTTTCTCGCCGACGTCATCGTCCTGCTCGACGCGCCCGTCCAGCAGAAGATCGTCGAGGGACTGCACGACGACGAACTCGAAGAGGTCATGGAGGACGTCTCCGTTGACGACACCGTGGACATCATCGAGGACCTGCCCGAGACCGTCGCCCGCAGGATCGCCGAGGAGGACGAGATCCTTGCCCTCCTCGAGGAGAAGAAATTCTCCGTCTTGAAGCCCCTGCTCTCCTCGATGAACGAGATCGACCTCGCCGACGTCTTTGAGCGCGTCAAGGAGGAGGACCTGCCCGTCCTCTTCCGCATTCTGCCCAAGGACCTCGCGGCGGACATGTTCGTCGAGATCGACAGCGACACCCAGAAAAAACTTCTCAAAAAGCTCTCCGACAGAGAGATCAAGGCCGTCATGGACGAGCTTTTCCTCGACGATACCGTGGACCTCATCGAGGAGATGCCCGCGAACGTCGTCAAGCGGCTCCTCGCCCAGAGCGACAGCGAGACGCGCGCCTACATCAACGAACTTCTCAAATACCCCAAGGACAGCGCGGGGTCGATCATGACCATCGAGTATGTCCGCTTCCTTCCCGATATGACGGTGGATCGGGCGTTCGACACCATCCGAGAGACCGCCATCGACAAGGAGACCATCTACACCTGCTATGTGACGGACACCTCCAACAAGCTCATCGGCCTCGTCACGGCAAAGGACCTCATGCTCGCCAAAAAGACGGCCCTCATCGGCGACGTCATGGAGGACAACGTCATCTACGCCAACACGCAGGACGACAAGGAGGAAGTCGCCCGCAAGATCTCCGACTACGGCTTCCTCGCCATTCCCGTCGTGGACGATGAGCGGCGGCTCGTCGGCATCGTCACCGTCGATGACGCAATGGACGTCATCGAGGAGGAGAACACCGAGGATATCGAGCGCATGGCGGCTATTCTCCCCGCGCAGAAGCCCTACCTCAAGACGAGCGTGTTCTCTATCTATAAAAACCGCGTTCCGTGGCTGCTCATTCTCATGGTGAGCGCGACGTTCACGGGTCTCATCATCAACACCTTCGAGGGGAGGCTGAACGCCATCAGCCCCGTCCTCTTCGCCTGCGTCCCCATGCTGATGGACACGGGCGGGAATTCGGGTTCGCAGGCCTCCGTCACGATCATCCGCTCCCTCGCCCTCGGCGAGCTGACCGTAAAGGATTCGTGGCGGGTGCTGTGGAAGGAACTTCGCGCCTCCATGCTGCTGTCTGCGACCCTCGCCCTTGCGTGCTTCTGCAAATTACAGCTCATCGACAGGCTCCTCTTCGGGTACGAAGGCTATACGGTCGTGCTGAGCGCGGTCGTCTCGCTCGCGATGTTCGCGACCGTCATCATTGCAAAGCTCGTCGGCTGTCTGCTCCCGCTCGCCGTCAAGGCCGTGAAGCTCGACCCCGCCGCCGTCGCCTCGCCCTTCATCACGACGATCGTGGACGCCGTGTCGCTCATCATCTTCTGCGCCCTCTCCGTCGCGATCCTCCCCGTCCCCTGAGGAGAAGGACTTCTTATTCCCTCCATATGGGAGTGCCGCGGCGCATGCCCCTGTTCTACGCGTCATCCTGAGGGCAAAGCCCGAAGGATCCCGTGAACGAAGTCCGCACTTTCCCCCTCGGGATTCTTCGCTACGCTCAGAATGACGCGGTGTCCCCTCGCTGTCCCGCAGGGCCAAAGGGGTTTCAAACCCCTCTGTCACTTTGTGACATCTCCCCTATAAGGGGCGACAAGGGAGGCCGCCTACGGTAAGGCGAAGCCGAAACATCTCAACAACAAAACAGCAGGAACGGTGAACCGTTCCTGCCATTTTCTTCTGTGTTTCTTTTGTAAAAAACTTATTTGCCGAAGTATCTCTTGAGGAGGCCCTTGAAGCCTGCGCCGTGGCGGGCTTCGTCCTTCGCCATCTCATGTACGGTGTCATGAATGGCGTCGTAGCCGAGTTCCTTTGCCCGCTTTGCGAGCTTGAGTTTGCCCTCACACGCGCCCGCTTCGGCCGCCGCGCGGAGTTCGAGGTTCTTCTTCGTGGAGGGGGTGACGACCTCGCCGAGCAGTTCGGCGAACTTGGAGGCGTGGTCGGCTTCCTCATAGGCGTAACGCTTGTAGGCTTCGGCGATCTCGGGATAGCCCTCCCGCTCTGCGACCCTCGCCATGGCGAGGTACATGCCTACCTCACAGCATTCGCCGTTGAAGTTGGCGCGGAGGCCGTCCATGACTTCCTTGTCCTCAACTTTGCCGTCGCCGACATGATGTTCGCAGGCGAAGCCCTCTTCCTCGACGGGGACGAACTTCTTCGCATGGCAGACGGGGCACTCGGTGACGTCATCTTCGACGATCTCACCGCAAATCGCACATCTTTTCATAATTCGATATCTCCTTATAAATGAAATTCGTACCTGTATTATATCACAGCTTCCGAGAAAAGACAAGATAATAAAATTAAAAATTAAAAATGAAAAATGAAAAATTGCGGCGGGGGGAGGCTCCTCCTTGGGAGGAGCTGTCACCGCAGGTGACTGAGGTGGGCAAAGCCTACCCCTTTTTTTGGGGGGGAGGCTCCCGCGTAGCGGGTGGTGGGGGGAACATCGACCAAGGGGATTCTTCGGGGGTAAACCCCTCAGAATGAGCGGGGTGATTTCAAATTTCCCCACTGCAATTTTTAATTCTTAATTTTCAATTTTTAATTCTTTTCAGACGTATTTCAAAACGTCCTCAAAGCGTTCGGCGAACTCCTCCGCGCCGACGGAGGCGAGCAGGGCGCGCGTGCGGTACCCCCAAAGGGCGGCAAGGGGCCGCATGCCCGCATTTTTCGCCGTGAGGAAGTCCGTCTCGCCGTCGCCGACAAAGAGGACTTCCGCGGGACTGACGCGGAGTGTGAGGGCCGCATAGCGGGCGAGGGAGGGGTCGGGCTTGACGGGGAAATCCCCGCTGTCCCCCGCGATAAAATCGAACGTCTCTTCGGGGAAATACTTTCTCATCACCCTGACGGTCGCCTCGTGCGGCTTGTTGGTGATGACGGCAAGTTTCAACCCCATGGATCTCAGCCTCGCAAGCGTCTCAGCCGCACCCTCGTAGGGGACGGTCAGATCGCAGCTGTTTTCCGCATACAGGGCGCGGAATTCGGCGAGACGTTCCACGAGCGGGGACCCTGCGGGCAGGACGCGCTCCATGAGCTTTTTTGCCCCGTTCCCGACGGCCGCGCGGACCTTTTCGAGCGAGACGGGGGGATAGCCGTGCGCCGAAAGGATGGCGTTGACGCAGGCGTGGAGGTCGGGCAGGGTGTCGAGCAACGTCCCGTCGAGGTCAAAAAATACTGCCTTCATCACATCTTCTCCGGGACGCCGATGCCGAGGAGGGTCAGCGCGTTTGTGAGGACGGTGAGGGAGGCCTTGGTGAGGGCAAGGCGGAAGGCGCGGAGTTGGTCCGTCTCCGCCTGCATGATCTTGCACTCGATGTAGAACTTGTTGAATTTCTGCGCGGTATCCACGGCGAAGCGGGCAATGACGCTCGGCTCATAGTTCTCTGCGGCGGACTTCACCGCGTCGGGGAAGGAGGCGACGGCCTTGAGGAGTTCGAACTCCTGCGCGTTCGGCTCGACGTCCGCATATTCCGCCTTCGCCCCTGCGGCTGCGGCCCTTTCGAGGACGGAAGCGGCCCTCGCGCATGTGTATTGCACATATACGCTCGTCTCCCCGTCGAAGTTGAGGGCCTTGTCGTAGGAAAAGACGATGTCCTTGATCTTGTTGTTGTAGAGCGCGCCGAAGATGACGGCCCCCACGCCGACCTTTTCGGCGACCTCGTCCTTGTTTTCGAGGTCGGGATTTTTCTCGGTGAGGATCCGCTTTGCCTTCTCCACACAGCGGGTGAGGACGTCCTCGAGCCAGACGACCTTGCCCTTTCGCGTTGACATTGCGCCGTCCTCGAGGGAGACCATGCCATAGGCGACGTGGACGAGGTCCTTCGCCCACGGCTCTCCCATGAGGCCGATGACCTTGAAGAGCTGTTGGAAGTGGAGATTCTGCTGGTAGGCGACGACATAGAGGCACTTGTCGAAGTCGTACGTCCGCTTGCGGTAGAAGGCGGCGGCGAGGTCGCGCGTCGCGTACAGGGAGGCCCCGTCCGAGCGGAGGACGATGAAGGGGGGCATGCCGAACTCGTCGAGGGCGACGACCTGCGCCCCTTGGCTCTCCGTGAGGAGACCCTTTGCCTTCAATTCTTCGACGACGGCGGGGATCTTGTCGATATAGAAGCTCTCACCGAGGTAGCTGTCGAATTTGACGTGAAGGCGGCTGTAGATCTTCTCCACATAGGAGAGGGTGAGGGACTTGAACCACTCAAAGAGTTCGGTCGCTTCCTTGTCTCCGCTCTCGATGAGGCGGAAGTACTCCCTTGCCTCGGCCTCCATCTCCTCGGTCGCCTCGCTGTTGAAGCGGACATACAGGTCGTTCACGGCGTGAATGCCGCCCTTTTCGACCTCCTCGCGGTTTCCCCAATGCTTGTAGGCGCAGATGAGTTTGCCGAACTGCGTGCCGTAGTCGCCGAGGTGGTTGATGCCGACCGCCCTATACCCGAGAAAGTCAAAGATGCGGCAGAGCGCGCCGCCGAGGACGGTCGTGGAGAGGTGCCCGATATGGAAGGGCTTGGCGATGTTGACCGAGGAATAGTCGATGCAGACGGTTTTTCCCGCCCCCATGTCCGAAGCCCCATATGCGCATCCGCGGCCGAGTGCCTGTCCGATGACGTCCCGCGCGAGGCCCTTTCTGTCTATTTTGAAATTCAGATAGCCGTTCACGGCAGAGACGGAGGAGACGACCTCGTCTGTCTCGTACCTGCTTGCGAGTTCCTCGGCGATGAGGACGGGGGACTTTCTGAAGAGTTTCGCAAATTTGAAGCAGGGCAGGGCGTAGTCGCCGAGCGCGGGATCGGGGGGAACGGCGAGGGAGGCGTAGATCTCCTCCTTTCCGACGCCCTCCGCGTGCAGTCTTTCCGCAATGTAAGCCTTATGGTCCATAGTTCCTCCTATTCCCAAGCATTTTACCATATTTTTCCCGTGAAGGCAACCGAAAGACTTGCCCATTCGGAGAAAATGTTTTATAATGGAGTGATCCAAAAAGCCCCATCCAAAACGGAGAGAAAAAATCATGAAACTCGGAGTTGTGGGACTTCCCAACGTCGGCAAGTCCACCCTGTTCAACGCGATCACCCACGCAGGCGCGGAAATGGCAAATTATCCGTTCTGCACCATCGAACCCAACGTCGGCGTCGTCGCCGTTCCCGACGAACGGCTCGAAAAGCTCGCCGCCCTCTATAACAGCAAGAAGGTGACGCCCGCCGTCATCGAATTCGTGGACATCGCGGGCCTCGTCAAGGGCGCGAGCCGCGGCGAGGGGCTGGGCAACAAGTTCCTCTCGCACATCCGCGAATGCGACGCCATCGTCCACGTCGTCCGCTGTTTTGAGGACGAGAACGTCACGCACGTCGAAAATTCCGTCGATCCCGTCCGCGACATCGGGACCATCAATTTGGAGCTTATCCTCGCCGACATCGAGGCCGTGCAGAAGAGGCAGGACCGCATCCGCAACGCCGCCCGCGGCGGGGCGGACAAGGCGGCGGCCGCCGAATTTGCCTTCCTCGAAAAACTCATGGCGCACCTCGGGGAGGAACTGCCCGCAAGCTCCCTTCCCGTCACCGACGACGAGAAGGCGATGCTCGACAATCTCTTCCTCCTCTCCTCCAAACCCGTGATCTACTGCGCCAACATCTCCGAAAGAGACATGGGCGCGGGCGAGGACGACCTTCCCCTCGTGAAGAAGGTCCGCGAGTATGCCGACCGTCACCATGCGGGCGTCATCGTCGTCTGCGCCAAGACGGAGGAGGAACTTGCCGAGATGGACCCCGAGGACGCGCAGGTGTTTTTGGAGGAGTTCGGGCTGCAAGAGAGCGGCCTCAACAAACTCATCAAGGCGTCCTACGCCCTCCTGGGGCTGATCTCCTACCTGACGGCGGGGGAGAAGGAGACCCGTGCGTGGACGATCGCAAGGGGGACCAAGGCCCCGCAGGCGGCGGGGAAGATCCACACGGACTTTGAGAAGGGCTTTATCCGCGCCGAGGTCGTGGATTGGGAGACCCTGCTCGAATGCGGCGGCCTCAACGGTGCGCGTGAGAAGGGCAAGGTCCGCTCCGAGGGCAAGGACTATGTGATGAAGGACGGCGATGTCGTACTGTTTCGATTTAACGTGTAAGATTTCGAACATTTCTTTGCTTGTCCACCCCTTGCCCACCCCTTGAGGGGTGGGTGGCTCGTCGCTCTGCGGCGAGACGGAAGGGGTGTTCTTCGAAAAGAAATGTTCGAGCGAACTTTCCCTACACATCAATCGAGTGATTTCGTAAGGCACTTTGCAATGACATTAAGGTTCCCGTAGGGTACCAAATGGGGTCGCCCACGGCGGAAGTGAATTCCGCCTAAGGCAAGGGAATTTGGAATTCCCCCCCACCACCCGCTACGCGGGA
>CANPZV010000023.1 GCA_947589285.1 uncultured Clostridia bacterium | reverse complement strand
AGAATCCCCTCAAACGAAGTCCGTGGGTCTATGAGATCCTTCGCTTCGCTCAGGATGAGCGCGCGGGGCAGCGAGGACAAACGCTCATTCTGAGGGCGAAGCCCGAAGAATCCCCTCAAACGAAGTCCGTGGGTCTATGAGATCCTTCGCTTCGCTCAGGATGAGCGCGCGGGGCAGCGAGGAAAGGCGAAATCTCCCCCGCCACAATTTTTAATTTTTAATTTTCAATTATCTTCTTCAAGAATTGTCCCGTGTAGCTCTCTTCAACGAGGGCGACCTCTTCGGGCGTGCCCGTCGTGACGATCTCGCCGCCGCCGTCGCCCCCCTCGGGGCCGAGGTCGATGATGTAGTCGGCGATCTTCACAACATCCAAATTATGCTCGATGACAAGCACGGTGTTCCCGCCGTCGCGGAGCTTCTGCAAGATCTTGATGAGTTTATCCACATCGTAGCTGTGCAGGCCCGTCGTCGGCTCGTCCAAAATGTAGAACGTCTTGCCCGTGGACCGCTTGGAGAGTTCGGTCGCGAGCTTGACCCTCTGCGCCTCGCCGCCCGAGAGCGTCGTCGAACTCTGCCCGAGCTTGATATAGCCGAGGCCGACCTCGTTGAGCGTCCTGATCTTGTTGTAGACGGAGGGAATGGCCTTGAAGAAGTCGCACGCCTCCTCCACCGTCATGTCGAGGACGTCGGCGATGCTCTTCCCCTTGTATTTGACCTCGAGCGTCTCGCGGTTGTAGCGTTTGCCGCCGCACACTTCGCAGGGGACGTAGACGTCGGGGAGGAAGTTCATCTCGATCTTCATGATGCCGTCGCCCTCGCAGTTCTCGCACCTGCCGCCCGCGACGTTGAAGGAGAACCGCCCCGCCTTGAATCCCATGGCCTTGGCGTCGGGCGTCGCGGCGAAGAGTTCGCGGATGGCAGAAAAGACGCCCGTGTACGTCGCGGGGTTGGAGCGCGGCGTCCTGCCGATGGGAGACTGGTCGATGGCGATAACTTTGTCGAAGTACTCCAAGCCCTCATACGCCCCGCTGTTGCCCGTGGGAAGGCGGGAGCCGTTGAGGTTGTTGGCGAGAATGGGGAGAATGATCTCGTTGACGAGGGAACTCTTCCCCGAACCGCTCACCCCCGTCACGACGGTGATGAGGCCCGCGGGGATCTCCGCGGTGATGCCCTTCAAATTGTTTTGTCGGCAGTTCTCCACGCGGAACCACCTGCCGTCGGGACGCTTGCGCACTTCGGGGACGGGGATCTTCCGCCGCCCCGCGAGGTAGTCGCCCGTGATGGAGCGAGGCTCTGCCATGATGTCCTCGGCCGTGCCGCAGGCAACGACCTCCCCCCCGTGTACGCCCGCCTTGGGGCCGATGTCCACGATGTAGTCCGCCGCCCGCATCGTGTCCTCGTCGTGTTCGACGACGATGAGGGTGTTGCCGATGTCGCGCAGGCCCTTTAAGGAGTTGAGGAGCCGCGCATTGTCCCTCTGGTGAAGCCCGATGGACGGCTCGTCGAGGATATACAGCACGCCCGTGAGGGCGGAGCCGATCTGCGTTGCGAGACGGATGCGCTGGCTCTCCCCGCCCGAGAGGGTGGCCGCGCTCCGCGAGAGAGTGAGATAGTCAAGCCCCACGCCCACCAAGAAGTTGATGCGGCTCCTGATCTCCTTCAGAATGACGTCGGCGATCCTGTGCTGGGTCGGGGTGAGTTGTAGCCCGCCGAGAAATTCATACAGTCCCGAGACGGGCAGATCGCACACCTCGGAGATGTTCTTCCCCCCGACGGTGACGGCAAGGGCCTCCTTTTTGAGGCGTTTCCCGTGGCAGACGGGACAATCGGTCGTGCGCATGTAGCGTTCGATGTCCCACTTCACGCCGACCGAACTCGTCTGGCTGTACCTGCGCTCGAGGTTGTTGACGAACCCCTCCCACGCGCTCTTGTAGTCGGAGGAAAAGGTGCGGGTCGCGTAGTGCATCTCTATCTTCTCCCCCCCGTTGCCGTACATGAGCATGTCAAAGACGCCCGCGGGCAGGTCCTTGACGGGCACGTCCATGGAGAAGTGATAGTGCTTCGAAAGCGCGCCCAAATACATCTGCGTAACGGTGGAGCTGTCGAGGTTCCAGCCGCTGATGCGGATCGCTCCCTCGCGGAGGGACTTCGTGCGGTCGGGACAGATGAGGTCGGGATCCACGCGCTGTTGGAAGCCCAGCCCCGAACAGGCGGGGCACGCCCCCCAGACGGTGTTGAAGGAGAAGAGACGGGGTTCGATCTCCTCGATGGAGATGCCGCAGTCGGGGCAGGAATAGCGGGAGGAATAGAGGGTCTCCATCCCCTCGCAGTCGATGACGACAAGCCCGTCCGCGAGCTTCAACGCCGTCTCGAGGGATTCGGTGAGCCGCTTCAGAATGCCCTCCTTGACGACGAGGCGGTCGATGACGACGGAGATGTTGTGCTTGATGTTCTTGTCGAGGGAGATCTCCTCCTGCAAGTCATAGACGATGCCGTCGATCTTGACCCGCGCATAGCCGCTCTTGCGGTAGGAGGTAAGTTCCTTCTTGTACTCCCCCTTCTTGCCGCGCACGACGGGGGCGTTGACGAGGATCTTGCTCCCCGCGGGAAGTTCCATAACGCGGTCGGCGATCTCATCGACGGTCTGCCGCCTGATCTCCCTGCCGCAGTTCGGGCAATGGGGTACGCCCGCCCGCGCAAAGAGGAGACGGAGATAGTCATAGATCTCCGTCACGGTCCCGACGGTGGAGCGGGGATTGTGGCTCGTCGTCTTTTGGTCGATGGAAATGGCGGGCGAGAGGCCGTCGATGCTCTCCACGTCGGGCTTTTCCATCATGCCAAGGAACTGGCGGGCGTAGGAGGAAAGGCTCTCCATATACCTGCGCTGGCCCTCGGCAAAGATGGTGTCGAAGGCGAGCGTCGATTTTCCGCTTCCCGACAGCCCCGTAAAGACGGTGAGGCTCCCGCGCGGAATGTGAACGTCGATGTTTTTTAAGTTGTTGGCCTTTGCGCCATGGACAAATATTTCGTCTTGCATAGTGTGTCTGTTTTTTGTGGGAGGAAGATTGCGGACGTCACCCCCTTTCTAAGGGAGGCTCCGCCGAAGGCGGTGGTGGGGGGGACCCCGCTCATCCTGAGGCCCCAATGGGGCCGAAGGATCCCCTCAAACGAAGTCCGTGGGTCTATGAGATGCTTCGCTAACGCTCAGCATGAGCGCGGCGCACTCAATTTCCCAATCATATCGTCCGCAGGAGAAGGTTCAGGATCCCTGCAATCTGCTTCCATGTGGCGGCGCGGTAGTTGATCTCGCCCGCGCGGGCGACGTTGTGCTTGTCCACCATCAGGATCGCGGAGACGCCCGCCTCCTGCGCCGCAAGGCAGGTCGTAAAGGAGTCGTCGATGAGAATGGGAATGCCCTGCTCCTTGCAATATCTGCCCTTCTCCTCGAAGGGCACGTCGGCGACGATCTCGTCGTAGGGGATCCTGCGCTTTTCGAGCCAATCGCGGGAGACCTTTTCGGGATTGACGAACCACTCCCTCTGCCGCGCCGTCAGAACGACGATCTCGTGCCCCGCCTCCCGCAGGGCCGTCAGGACCGCCCGTGCGCCCTTCTTCGCCTCGGCGTCGGTGAAAATGGTGATGCCGCCCTCGCGGACAAATTTCAAAACGTCGTCGATCTGCCAATCAAAGACGCTGACGAGCGCGTGAGCGTTCTCATCGACGAGTTTGAAGGGCAAATTGTAGCGTTCTATGTACCCGCTCGCCCGCGTCACGCGGTCCACGACGGATAACGTATCGTCTAAATCCACTGCGATTTTCATAAATCACCTTGATTTGAAATTGGAAATACGGCGGGAAAGAATAACACCCCTTCCGTCACTTCGTGACACCCTCGCACGCGGGTGGAAACCCGCGTTTGGGCGGCATTTGCCCGAAACATATGGGCAAATGCTATAAGAATTTTGCGCCAAAGATTATCAATCTTTGGCAGAATGCAAAATTCTCCCCTAAAAGGGGCAGCGAGAGAAAAATGCGGTGACCCACCCCCCTACCCCCCCTCCCATGGAGGGGGCAAAAACGGCATCCCAAAGAAAACGGCTTTGACAATCTACTTTCTCATTCGCTTGCGGAGTTCGTTGATGGTCTCTCTGATCTCGATCGCCCGCTCGAAGTCGAGGGCGTTGGAGGCGACGCGCATCAGGGCCTTGAGATGTTCGATCTCCTCGGGAATGTCCTTTGTCTTGATCTCCGATCCCTTCTTCGCCTTGCCCGTGATGGCAAGGGAGGAGCCGATCTCCTTCACAATGGTCCGCGGGACGATGTGATGGGCCTCGTTGTAGGCCTGCTGGATCTTCCTGCGGCGGTTGGTCTCGCCGATGGCCCGCTCCATGGACCCCGTCATCTCGTCGGCGTACATGATGACCTTCCCCTCGGCATTCCGCGCGGCGCGGCCGATGGTCTGCACGAGCGAGGTCTCGCTCCGCAAAAACCCCTCCTTATCGGCGTCGAGAATGGCGACGAGCTTGACTTCAGGCAGGTCCAATCCCTCCCGCAGGAGGTTGATGCCGCAGAGGACGTCAAATTCCCCGCTCCGAAGGCCGTTAACGATGTCGATGCGCTCCAAAGTATCGATGTCGGAGTGCATGTAGCGCACCTTGACGCCCGCCTCCTTCATGTAGTCGGTGAGCGATTCGGCCATGCGCTTTGTCAGCGTGGTGACGAGGACGCGCCCGCCCCCCTTCACGACGGTGTTGACTTCGGACAGGAGGTCGTCGATCTGCCCCTTCGTCGGCCTGACCTCCACGGTGGGATCGAGAAGCCCCGTCGGGCGGATGAGCTGTTCGACGACGTTGCCCGCCTCGCCGAGTTCGTAGGGCGCGGGGGTCGCGGAGACGCAGATGAGCTGGGGGACGCGCTCGTCGAATTCCTCAAAGGTGAGGGGACGGTTGTCATAGGCAGACTTCATGCGGAAGCCGTATTCGACGAGGTTGATCTTCCTCGCCCTGTCGCCGTTGTACATCGCCCGTATCTGGGGAATGGTCATGTGGCTCTCGTCGATAAAGACGAGGAAATCGGGCGGGAAATAGTCGAGGAGGGTGAAGGAGGGCTGCCCCGGGGAGCGGCCGTCGAAGTAACGGGAATAGTTCTCTATCCCCGAGCAGTAGCCGATCTCCCGCATCATCTCGAGGTCGTGTTCGGTGCGCTGGCGGAGCCGCTGTGCCTCGAGGAGCTTGCCCTCCTCTTCGAAGGCCCTGACTTCGCCCTCGAGGTCCTGTTCGATCATGGCAAGGGCAAAGGCGAGCCTTTCGCTCCCCACGGCGTAGTGGCTCGCGGGGAAGATGACGGCGTGTTTGAGTTCGGAGACGATCTTGCCCGTTGTGACGTCCTCCTCATAAATGCGGTCGATCTCGTCGCCGAAGAATTCGACGCGGACGGCGACCTCGGAGTTGGACGCGGGGAAGATCTCAACGACGTCCCCCCGCACGCGGAAGGTCGAACGCTTGAAGTCGATGTCGTTGCGGGAGTAATGGATATCGACGAGGCGGGACAAAAGCTCGTCCCGCGCCATCGTCTGCCCGGGGCGCATGGAGACGCCGAGGCGGAAGAACTCCTCGGGCGCACCGAGACCGTAGATGCAGGAGACCGAAGAGACCACGATAACGTCGTCCCGCTCGCCGAGCGAACAGGTGGCGGCGTTGCGGAGCTTGTCGATCTCGTCGTTCATCGAGAGGTCCTTTTCGATATAGGTATCCGTCGAGGGAATATAGCTCTCGGGCTGGTAGTAATCGTAGTAGGAGACGAAGTATTCCACCCTGTTTTCGGGGAAAAAGGCGCGGAACTCGTTGCAGAGCTGTGCCGCGAGGGTCTTGTTGTGGGCGATGACGAGAGTGGGACGGCCGACGTTCTTGATGACGTTTGCCATGGTGAACGTCTTGCCGCTGCCCGTGACGCCGACAAGCACCTGCGTGCGGATGCCGTCGAGGACCCCCTCCGTGAGGGACCGTATGGCCTCGGGTTGGTCCCCCGTCGGCTCAAACGGCGATTTTAAGATGAAATCATGATGCTCCATATTGCTTATCCGCTTATCATCCGCTCATTCTGACCCTGAGCGTAGCCGAAGGGGAAGAATCCCCTCAAACGAAGTCCGTGGGTCTATGAGATGCTTCGCTAACGCTCAGCATGAGCGCGGGGGACTACGCCTCAGCATGAACCACCCGCTCATTCTGAGCGAAGCGAAGAATCCCCTCAAACGAAGTCCGTAGGTCTATGAGATGCTTCGCTAACGCTCAGCATGAGCGCGGGGGACTACGCCTCAGTATGAGCGCGAAAGACTTCGCCTCAGCATGAGCGCGGGGGCTTCGCCTCAGCATAAACCTCCCGCTCATTCTGACCCTGAGCGTAGCCGAAGGGGAAGAATCCCCTAAAACGAAGTCCGTGGGTCTATGAGATGCTTCGCTAACGCTCAGCATGAGCGCGAAAGACTTCGCCTCAGCATGAACCACCCGCTCATTCTGAGGGAGCGTAGCGACCGAAGAATCCCCTAAAACGAAGTCCGTAAGTCTATGAGATGCTTCGCTAACGCTCAGCATGAGCGCGGGGAATTACGCCTCAGCATGAACCACCCGCTCATTCTGACCCTGAGCGTAGCCGAAGGGGAAGAATCCCCTCAAACGAAGTCCGTCACTCGTCCTCTAACATCAGGTTTTTCCATTCAGGGTTCATTTCTTCTATCAGCGCGATCTTTTTTTGCCGCGTTTTCCCCTTGAGCGATTTTTCTCTTGCGATTGCATCATTTTTGTGTTCAAAACATTCGTAATAAACCAATCTGTCGAGATTGTAGCGGCTTGTAAAACCGTCGTTGACCTTATATAAATGCTCAAAATAACGGCGTCTGATATCGTTCGTCACGCCAATATAAAGGACCGTATTATATTTATTAGTCAAAATATATGTGTACGGCATATTTGCTCCGTGGGTCTATGAGATGCTTCGCTAACGCTCAGCATGAGCGCGAAAGACTTCGCCTCAGCATGAGCGCGGGGGGGCTGCGCCTCAGCATGAACCTCCCGCTCATTCTGAGCGAAGCGAAGAATCCCCTCAAACGAAGTCCGTAGGTCTATGAGATGCTTCGCTAACGCTCAGCATGAGCGCGGGGAACTACGCTTCAGCATGAGTGCGGGGAACTACGCCTCAGCATGAGTGCGGGGACAGGATGGCTCTCTGATTTCACCGCAAAATGTGCTTTAACAGGAAGCCGATGAGGGCGGTGATGACCGCGCCGATGGCGGCGACGCCCCAGCGGAACCACACCCTCCGTTTGAGCTGCGAATCCTGCCGCCGATAGTTCATGCCCCGCCCCGTCAGATGCAAGACATACACCTTCTCGCCCTTTCTGTCCGAAAAAATGAGTTCGAAGTAGCCGTCGAGGCCGAGGTCGCGCAGGACCCGCTCCAACTTCTCCTCGTCAAATTTCAGCTTGGGCGGGAGGAGCGCGAGAATATCATACGGGGCGGCGATCAATCTCTCCCGCCCCGCAGAAAGCGTCACGATCGCGTTCATCACCGCGTCCTCGCGCTTGTTCAAGGTGTCGCTGATCATACGGCCCCCGCAAGGACGATCCACGCCGCAAGGCCCGCGCCCGCAAACGCCCCCGTGAACGCGCCGATGAGCGTAAAGACGAAGAGAAGGACCCGCCGTTTGAGGCTCTCGCTCCGCTCCCTCTTGATCCGCTCGTCATACATGCGGCCCTCGGGGAGGGGAACGAGGCAATACACCCCCTCTTCGGCATATTTCACGTCGATATAATCGTGTTCGCGGAGGAATTTCAGCATGTGCGCCAGCCCTTCCCCGTCCGCCTTCAATTTTTGCGGAAAGCAGGAGAGCAGGTCTTTCTCCTCCACGATCTTATAGCTTCCGTCGGAGCAAAGCTCCGCGATGCGCGTCAGCAGCAGATGTGTGCGTTTGTCAAGCATACCCTGCTATCATTATATCCCAAACGGCGCAAGTTATCCGATGAGGCCGCTCAGGGGGTTTCCGATATAGATCCCCCGCGACAGGGGCGACGACTGCGCGAACGCCGCGAGCTTCTGCGCCACTTCGGCGACTTGTGCCCCGATGTCTCCCACGCTCTCCCCAATGTCGGGGCCGAGACTTTCCACGATGCCCGCGAGGAGATTTCCGCTCGCGAGCGCGCCGATCAAGCCGTACACGCCGAGGAGGACGATGAGGAACACGGCGGTGTAGACGACGCCGAGCAGAAGTCCGTCTACCAGCTCGATCGCCTTATGGGAGTTGACCTTCTGAATGGAGCGGTCGATGAGTTTGGACAGGAGCATGATGAGAATGAAGGCGAGGAGGGAGAAGAAGAGCGTCGCGACGGCACAGCCGACGATCGCCGCGAGGGTCCCCTCGAAGCCGAACCAGCCGCCGATCCACACCGAGAAGGCGATCCCGCCCCGCACCTGCGAGAAGAGGAGCAGGAAGCCGAAGAAGCTCCCAAACACGAGCAGAATGATGAGGATGAAGTACAGCAGTTTGAGAACGCCGAGCCTGCATCCCGCACGCATCACGACCATGAAGAGGGCGATGAGGAAGAAGTCAAGCACATAGCCCGAGACAAAGTCCCAGACAGGGTGTTCGATGACGGGCGAACCCATGAACTCCCCCGCGATGCCAAGCCCCAATCCCCCGAGCGTGACGAAGAACATGACGATCCCGATGACGGCGGTCAGTGCGCCGAAGAGGTGATCGCACACCTTCTCCCCCGTCCCCTGCTTAGTGAGACGGTCGTTCACGAGGGCCTTGCGCAGAAAGTATTCTATGATGAGCGGAATGGCGACGACGGCCGCGAAGAGCAGGAGCGTCACGGCGATATTCTGTCCGTCCAAGGGAAGATAGGAGACGGCGATATCCAGCCCGAACGCCAGGAGGAGCTGCCAGCCGATCCACGTCAGATGCGTGAATTTGCGGATCGCGCCGTAAATAAGCCCGAAGAGCGCGAGGCCGCCGCCCACCGAGAGTAAGATGATGATAAGCAGGGAAGAATCTTCCAGCATGATGATTTTCTCCTTTTTTGCACAGCGTTGTGCGGAAAATTATTTGTTGAAGGTATCCTTCAGGGAGACGATCTCGGAGAGGAGGAGCTTCCCTCCCTCCGTCGCCTTCTTGTAATATCCTGTGCGCATGAGCTGGAACGCCGTCCCGTCCTCCGCCTCGGCGAGGTACGGCTCGGCCTTGGCCGCGAACACATGCTCGGAGTCGAGGTTGATGCGCTCCGAGAAGTCCTGCCCGCTGTATTCGGCATCGCGGAGGAGGTGGTCGTACTGCCTCAGCTCCGCGTCCACGCATGTTTCCGCATTCACCCAATGGAGGACGCCCTTGGCCTTGATGCCGCTCGTGTCGTTCCCCGAACGGCTGTCGGGGAAGTAGGTGCATTTCACCTCTATGACGTTGCCCTCCTCGTCGGTGACGGCCTCGTCGGCGCGGACGATGTACGCGCTCTTGAGCCTGCAACAGCCGCCGATCTTCAGGCGGTGGTACTTGGGCGGCGGGTCGAGGGAGAAGTCGCTCCGCTCGATGTAGAGTTCCCGCCCGAAGGCGATCTTGCGCGTCCCCGCGTTCCCGTCGAGCTGGTTGACCTCGAAGTCGGTCTCCTCCCCGCCCTCGTAGTTTGTGATGGTGAGTTTCAGGGGGTCGAGGACGGCCATGGCGCGGGGGGCGTGGAGGTTGAGATAGTCCCTCACGACGGCCTCGAAGTAGCCGATCTCACACTCGGACTGCGCCTTGGTGACCCCCGCCCTTGCGCAGAAGTCCTTGACCGCCTCCGCGGGAATGCCGCGGTTGCGAAGCCCCGCGAGGGTGGGCATGCGGGGATCGTCCCAGCCGCGGACGGACCCCTCCTCGACGAGCTTTTTGAGATACCGCTTGCTCATGACGAGGTTGGTGAGGTTGAGCCGCGCGAATTCGATCTGCCGCGGCTTGGGCGAGAAGCCCAAGTTGATCCCCACCCAATCATAGAGGGGGCGGTGGTCCTCAAATTCGAGCGTGCAGAGGGAATGGGTGACGCCCTGCAGATAGTCGCAGATGGGGTGGGCGTAGTCGTACATGGGATAGATGCACCACTTGTCGCCCGTCCTGTGGTGGGAGGCGTGCAGAATGCGGTAGATGACGGGGTCGCGCAGGTTGACGTTGGGCGAGGCCATGTCGATCTTGGCGCGGAGGCACTTCTCGCCGTCCGCATACTTCCCGTCCCGCATCTCGCGGAAGAGTTTGAGGTTCTCCTCCGGGGAGCGGCCCCTAAAGGGGCTTTCCTTCCCCGGTTCGGTCAAGGTCCCCCGCGTCTGCCTGATCTCGTCGGGCGAGAGGTCGCAGACGAAGGCCTTCCCCTCGCAGATGAGCCGTTCGGCGTACGCATAGATGACGTCAAAGAAGTCGGAGGCGTAGACCTCCTTCTCCCAATGGTAGCCGAGCCAGAGAATGTCACGGCGGATGGCGTCAACGTACTCCGTCTTTTCCTTGGAGGGATTGGTGTCGTCGAAGAAGAGGTTGCACTTGCCGTTGTACTTTTCGGCAATGCCGAAGTTGACGAACATGCTCTTGGCATGCCCGATGTGGAGGTACCCGTTGGGTTCGGGGGGAAATCTCGTCTGGACCGCGCCGATCTTCCCCGCCGCGAGGTCCTCCTCAATGAATTGTTCGATAAAATTGTCAGCCATACGCGCTCCGCATGATATTTACAGTTATCCAAGTACTATTATACCATATCTTTTGCAAATTGCATAGCTTTTGAAGGGAATTTTTCTTTTTTTGCAGAGGGAAAGGACGTTTCCCCTTTGCCGATCGCTTGCCACCGCATCGCTCCGCGCGGGGAAGAGGTGGTTCAGAGGCGTCTCGCTGCCCCTTTTAGGGGAAATGGCGAACGCAGTGAGCCAAAAGGGTTTTGAAACCCCTCTGTCACTCGTGTTGCTCGTGACATCTCCCCTATGAGGGGCGACAAGACATTCCAATTCCCCCACCGCAATTTTTAATTTTCAATTTTCAATTTTTAATTCTCCCATGGGATCCTTCCCCGCCGGAGGCCTCAGACTGAGCGTTCGCCCGCGGGACAGTCCCCTCATTCAGCGGGCGGGAAAAACAGCGGGGAGGGGCGGCAAATCAGTTGACATTCTCCCTCTTCATTGTTATAATACATAAGCAATATAAAGAAACCTTATCTTTAACGGAGGCAATTTCGGGAATGGTAAAAAATATTCTCATGCAACTCTTCGTCCTGCTGCCGCTTTCGGCAGTGGACACCGCCGCGGGGGCAGGCGTCATCCTCTTTATCGTCGCCATATTCCAGCCCGACCATATGGGAATGGACGGCATGATCCTCCCGCTCATCCTCGCCGTCGTCTGCGCGGGGATCCTCGTCGGGCTGTTCTTCCTCGAAAGGAAGATCAGAGACATCGACGAACTCGGCATCAGCCTCTTCTTCCTCGCCACGATGCCCATCAGGCTCGTCATTCAGCTTCTCTCCATCATCTTTGCAATCATCTCTATCTTTTGGGACGCCATTGATTCGGACTATGAGTACTATGGGGAAACGGTCGGCGAGACGGTCACCTACGTCCTGCTCGGCTGTACGTTCGACGTAGACACCAGGGATAAGCCCGAACGGTTCGGCGAAAAGGACATCCGCCTCCGCAATACCCTGATGCAGGTCTTTGTGCTTTTGCCCGTTGCGATGGGGCAATTCGCGCTCTCCTGTCTGTCCTTCAGCATCCTCGGCAGAATGGGCACGTCCGATGAGGACCCCCTCACGTTCCTCTGGCTGGTCCTCATTCTCATCGGTCTGCTCCTCCTCTCCATGCTCTCCACCGCGCTCCGCGGGCACGAGGCGACGGGCGAATACTACGACGAACATTACGTCTACCGCCACAAGGACGGCGCGGACTATCTCTCGGACGATGAATTCAACGAGCGGTTCACGAACGGCGTCGCGTACGGCGATCCCGAGATCGAGGGCTACAAGCGCGAGCGCGGCGGCTGGACGACCTTTATCCGCCCCATCACCATTCTCTGCTTTCTGAGCAGCAGTTTCCTCGTTTTCACGCAGGTCGTCTCCATCTTCATCTCCCTCTTCATCAACCCCTACAAGGGACGGGTGTTCGGCTGGTACGGCGAAGTCGATTACTCCCGCTGTAACCACCCCTTCCTTCAGAAGATCCTGCACTTCTACCTCGGCTTCGTCATCTTTGAATACTGAGCCGATCCCAAGGGATCATTGCCCCGCGCCAAGCGCGGGGTTTTCCTTTTGCGGGACATCCATGGAGGCATTGCTCATTCTGAGGGCAAAGCCCCGCGCTCATGCTGAGGCGCAGCCGAAGCATCTCATAGACCTGCGAAGCGGTGATGGTTCGACTGCGCTCACCATGACGAAATCAGTATGACACCCCCTCAGTCACGCAAGGACGCGTGACAGCTCCCCCTCAAGGGGGAGCCGAGACCCTTGCCCACCCCTTGAGGGGTGGGTGTCACGAAGTGACAGAAGGGGTGTCATTCTAAATTTCCCCACCACAATTTTTAATTTTTAATTTTCAATTTTTAATTAAAATGCGGGAAAGTCCGCGCCATTTTCCACGCGAACGGAAAATGATTTTTTTCCACCGTCCCCTCAATCGCTTGACCGTTTTTTTTTGTTTTTGTATAATGAGAACGTAACAAAAACCGAACGGTCTGACAGGAGAATCAAATGGCAGAAGTAACAATGGATAAGCTCGTCGCGCTGTGCAAGGCGCGGGGCATCATCTTTCCCGGGAGCGAGATCTACGGCGGCATGGGCAACACCTGGGACTACGGTCCCGTCGGCGTGGAGATCAAGAACAACATCAAGAGAGCTTGGTGGAAACGGTTCGTGCAGGAGAGCGACAACTCTTACGGGCTGGACGCCGCCATTCTGATGAATTCCCGCGTCTGGGAGGCGAGCGGGCACACGACGTCCTTCTCCGACCCCAAGATGGACTGCAAGAAGTGCAAGACGCGCCACCGCGCAGACACCCTCATCGAGGCGCATTCCAAGGGGGCGGTCAACCCCGACCTCATGTCCAACGCCGAAATGGAGGCCTACATCGCCGAACATCAGGTCCATTGCCCCGTCTGCGGCGGCTTTGATTGGACCCCCATCCGCACCTTCAACCTCATGTTCGAGACCTCGCGCGGTGTGACCGACGAGAGCCAGAACATCATCTACCTCCGTCCCGAGACGGCGCAGGGGGAATTCGTCAACTTCCTCAACGTCCAGCGCACGACGCGGGCAAAGGTCCCCTTCGGCGTCGCGCAGATCGGCAAGGCGTTCCGCAACGAGATCACGCCGGGGAACTTCATCTTCCGCACCATCGAGTTCGAGCAGATGGAGCATCAGTGGTTCTGCAAGGCTGGCTCCGACGAGGAGTATTACCGCGAGTTCAAGGAGAAGGCCTTCCAATTCCTCCTCGACCTCGGCTTCAAGCGCGAACATCTCCGCTTCCACGACCACGACAAGCTCGCCCACTACGCCAAGGAGGCGTGCGACATTCAGTACCTCTACCCCATGGGCTGGCAGGAGCTGAACGGCATTCACAACCGCACGGACTACGACCTCACCCGTCATCAGGAATATTCGGGGAAGAGCCTGCAATATGTGGACCCCATCGACGGCTCGCGGTTCATTCCCTACGTCATCGAGTACAGCATCGGGGCAGACAGGCTCCTGCTCGCCACGCTCTGCGAGGCGTATGACGAGGAGACCCTTGAGGGGGGAGAGACGAGGAACGTCCTGCACTTCCACCCCGCGATCGCGGCGTACAAGGCGGCGATCCTGCCCCTTCAGAAGAACCTCGCGCCCAAGGCAAGGCAGGTGTGGAACAACCTCAAACGCCGCTTCCCCGTCATCTACGACGAGGCGGGGTCGATCGGCAAGCGGTACCGCCGTCAGGACGAGATCGGGACCCCCTACTGCATCACTATCGACTTCGAGACGATGGAGAACGACACCGTGACCATCCGCGACCGCGACACGATGGAGCAGGTCCGCCTCGACGAAGAGGGCATCGTCTCCTTCCTGCTCGAAAAAGTTGCCTTCTGAAATTGAATATGAAAGCGGCGGACGCCCGTCCGCCGCTTTTTTTACTGCGTTCCCCGCCCCCTTAAAAAGGGGCAGGCGGGAAAGCGCAAAACCGCGCCTCCCCCCTTATACTTGAGGGGGGAGGGTAGGGAAGGGGGCGTCTGCATCTTCCCCCGCTCATTCTGAGGCGAAGCCGAAGAATCCCCTGAACGAAGTCCGTGGGTTTATGAGATTCTTCGCTACGCTCAGAATGAGCGGGTTATTTTCTTGTCTCCCCTATGAGGGGCGACGAGAAAATGCGGTGACCCACCCCCCTACCCCCCTCCCACGGAGGGGGCAAAAGCCTACCCCCTACGGGGTCGCAAAACGCAATTCTTGCGCATCAGCACAGTGTGCTGTGCGCTGCGTTTTGCGGTGAGTGAGCGCATTATCCCGCGCGAACGGTGACCGCCCCGCGCGCATTCTATTTCATTCCAAGCGCGGCACGAGCGCGAAGCGCGAAGTAGGGCGGGAATCTACCCGCCCGAGACGGCTCCGCCGAAGGCGGTGGTGGGGGGGATACATCCCCCATGAATCGGTCAGGAAGAAAATTTTGTCATATATTTTTCTGACAAAACGATGTGAAAATCTTGACGTGATGACAAAAATTGTCTATAATGGGATTATTCTAACGAAACGGTGCCGTTATGAGCCTTCCGATCCAAATTACATTATGGGTATATACCGCTCTCTCAATCTTGGCGGTCATTTTGTATATTCCGAAGCTCTTACAGTTCCGTTACGCCTTCCGCAAACCGCCCTATAAGCGGGCGTCGGAGAAGCGGCGCATCTCCATCGTCATCGCCGCCAGAAACGAGAGCGTGGTCATCGGCGACCTCTTCGCCTCCATCAAAAAACAGGACTATCCGCGCGAATTTTTCGACGTCAACGTCATCGTCAAGGAGAAGGACGACCCCACGATCGCCCTTGCCGAGGCCGCGGGGGCGCGGGTGTTCGTCGTTCCCGACCAGACCTGCAAGGGGGACGCGCTCGACGGCTACTTCAAGGAGATCGGGGAGGAGCGGAACAACTACGAGGCGTTCGTCATCGTTGACGCCGACGCCGTTCTCGATCCCCGTTACGTCAGTGAACTGAACAACGCGCTTGAACACGACTACGACATCTACCTCACGCGCAAATTCGTCAAGAACTACCTCGGCGGCAAAAAGGCGCGGACGGTGTTCACCAACTGCTCGGCCCTCACCTGGCCCATTCTCGACGATTTGGGGAACAAGTACCGCATGCAGAAAGACATGCCCCTCAACATGTGCGGGCAGGGCATGATGGTGCGCCGCTCGGTCATCGAACGGCTCGGCGGCTGGCCGTACAGGACGCTCACCGAGGACTACGAACTGAAGCTCGATTCCCTCCTCAAGGGGTTCCGCTCGATGTTCTACCCCTACGCCATCATCTACACGGAGGAGGCCCTGCACCACAAGGACAACTTCCAGCGGCGGGTTCGCTGGCTGACGGGCTACTCCCAATGCGACAAGAAGTACAAACAGCAGATCGTCGAACAGATCAAAGAGCGCGGCTCCTTCACGTCGGGGGAGTGGGAGTACTTCTTCGGCGTCGTCCCGCTCATTCTCTTCCTCGTCGTCTCGGTCGTGACCGTGCTTGCGGGCGTCGTCTTTGCCACCTACTACGCACTGACGGGGAGTACGATGTGGTTCGCCTCGGTGATGTTCCTCATCGTCCTGCCCTTCGGCGTGATGTATGTGCTTCTGCTCGGGTACAGCGTCCTCGCCATGCTCGCCTGTCCCGAGATGTTCGCCCCGCTCGGCTTCTGGGAGAAGTGCTTTACCACCCTGTTCAACCCCCTGTATCTGCTCGAATATGTGCCGATCTACATCATGAGCCGCCGCTACGCGCGGAAGAATACCGACGCAGGCTGGCAACAGCCCTCCCGCGTGGAGTACGACATTCCCCTCGATGAGGACGAGCCGTCCGAAGTAACTCCCGATGAGGACGAGCCGTCCGAAGAGGAGACGGAGAGCGAAAACTGACAAAATCATAATTGTCCCCGCGTAAAACGCGGGGATTTTTTATGCGGTGACCCACACCTGCCCGCCTCCCATGAAGGGGGAGATTGTATTTTAATTAAAAATTGAAAATTAAAAATTAAAAATTGCGGTGACCCACCCCCTTCCCTACCCTCCCCCCTCAAGTATAAGGGGGGAGGCGGTGATTTTTCTTGCCTGCCCCCTTTTTAAGGGTGGAGCGGCGCAGTTCTGCTCAACAGCCCTGTGGGCTGTGAGCTGCGACGCGACATGAGGCGTGGCCTCGCCGATGGCGTTACGGCGGTCCCTGCCGCCGTAACCGAGAGTAGGGGTGGGGGTTCGTTTTGATGAGGGGATTCTTCGGTCGCTTCGCTCCCTCAGAATGAGCGGGAGGCTCTCGTTGCCCCGCTCGCTCATGTTGAGCGAAGCGAAACATCACCTATTTCTCGTCGCCCCTCTTAGGGGAGATGTCACGAAGTGACAGAGGGGTTTTAACCCCTTTGGCTCACTCCGTTCGCCCCTTTCCCTTAAAAGGGGCAGCGAGAAGGCTCCTCCCAAGGAGGAGCCTTCTCCCCCAGGTGACTGAGGTTACCAACAAAAAACCGACGCGAGCGTCGGTTTTTTCAATCTTCATAGACGAGCGGAATGCCGTAGGCTTTCTCATAACATTCCTTCCATGCGGCCTCGGCGCGACGCTTCATGTCGCGGATGCGCTCCCCCCTCGGCAAACTCTCGTCCGCATAGATCGCGGGCATGATATGGATCCTCACCCTCCTCATGTGCCCGTGCTTGTCGCGCTTGAAGGTGCAGAATACGGGCAGGACGGGGACGGAGAACTTCACCGCGTAGTGGAACGCGCCGTCCTTCATGGGGCGGGGCTTCTGATAGTTCGTCCACATCGCCTGTTCGGCGTAGAAATTGACGATCTTCCCCCGTCCGAGTTCCCTCTCCATCTCGGCGACCAAGTTCTTCGTCGCCGCGAGGTCCTTGCTGAACGGCCACATGCCGCCATGGCGGATGACGTGCCCCGCAAAGCCCGTCTTGTTGTTCCACGGTGCCATCGTATGGTAGGAGCGGAAGTGCCCGACGGCCGTGCGGACGAGGAGCGTATCGAGATAGTTGAAGTGGTTGCAGACGGAGATCGCGCCCGACTTTCCGATGGCTTTGAGGTTCTTCTTCCCCTCCACCTTCACGCCGCCGTAGGCGATCCAAAAGAGCGGACGGGTGAAGATCTTCAGGAAGGTCCTCCAAAACATCGTTAATAACTTATCGATTCCGCGTTGACGGTAGCGATAGTTTTTGTCAGGCATGACCCAATTCCCAAGCAGGGGGATATAGCGGAAATCAAAGCGGCGATGCCTTTCAAGCACGGCCTGTATTCCGCGGATCTTCTCGTTCTTCGTCCTCTTTTGCGCCACTTTCTCACCCCGTTCGGGTTTTCTTTTATTGTACCCGATGACGGGGAGATTGTCAAGCGTTATACGTCGTTTCCGCGGGGCTGTAGAGGTCGAATTCCCCGTCCAAATCGAAATCCCCGTCGTCAAACGCGGCGAGTTTGGACACGGAGACCTCATACGCCGTCATGGTGACCGTCTCCGTCTCGGAGAGACGCTTCTGGTATTCTCTGCTCTGAATGCGGCCCGAGAGGGCGATCCTGTCCCCCACCTTGAGCGTCTGGACGAAGCGGGCGTTCCTCCCCCATGCGATGCAGGGGATATAGTCCGACTTGTTGTAGGCGCGGTTGACGGCGATGAGCAGATCGGCGATCTCGCGGTTGAAGGGCGTCGTCCTGTAGACGGGCGGCTTGCAGATGTAGCCCGAGAGAACGATGCTGTTGGGGTTTGCCGAGGAGGGCGCGACGATCTCCCGCACAAAGACGGTGAGCATGAGGCGGGACCGCCCTCCCTCGAGTTTGTTGTAACTGCGGAACTGTCCGACGGCGCAGATGCGGCTTCCGACCGTGAGTCCGTTGCCCTTGATGAGCCGTTCGGAGACGGTGACGGGCAGGATATCCGCCTGTCCCGAGAGCCGCAGGACCTTTACATAGAATTCGTAAAAGCCTTCGCCGTAGACTTCGTGGGAAAAGGTCGCCTCGGTGACGATCTCCCCGCTGAAATAGACCCTGTTGTTCTTTTCCGTGCTGTGATCCATGATATGTCCGGTACCTCCGAGTATTTCATACAATGTTTTTGTTTAGACTTCGTTTGAGGGGATCCTTCGCTACGCTCAGGATGAGCAACGGCTCATTCTGAGGGCGAAGCCCGAAGAATCCCCTTGGGCAGACTTCGTTTGAGGGGATCCTTCGCTACGCTCAGGATGAGCAACAGCTCATTCTGAGGGCGAAGCCCGAAGAATCCCCTTGGGTAGACTTCGTTTGAGGGGATCCTTCGCTACGCTCAGGATGAGCAACGGCTCATTCTGAGGGCGAAGCCCGAAGAATCCCCTTGGGCAGACTTCGTTTGAGGGGATCCTTCGCTACGCTCAGGATGAGCAACAGCTCATTCTGAGGGCGAAGCCCGAAGAATCCCCTTGGGTAGACTTCGTTTGAGGGGATCCTTCGCTACGCTCAGGAT
>CANPZV010000022.1 GCA_947589285.1 uncultured Clostridia bacterium | reverse complement strand
TATGCAGGTCATACGGTAAACTTTCAGACGACTAAAAAGTCGTTCAAGAATAAAAAACAGGTGCGTTTACCCAAAGACCAATGGGTTATCTGCGAGAATACCCAAGAACCGATCATAGACGGAAAGACCTTTGAAACGGTACAACAAATGCGAAAGACCAAACGGGCATACACGAAATTCAACGAGCCGAATATGTTTTCGGGATTGCTCTATTGTGCCGACTGCGGAAACAGACTTACCATTCAACGGGTGGCAAAGCACAGGAATATGGATAATTTCACATGCGCTACCTATCGCAAGAAGAAAAAAGGATTGTGCAGCAGTCATCGGATTTTGGTGTCAGACCTCGAACGAGTTGTACAATGCGATTTGCACAAGGTTTGCGAATACGTTATTTTACACGAAAAGGAGTTTGTGGACGAATACTTGTCGGGATCGAAAAAAGAAACGGAAAAGTTTCAGACGAGAGCGAAAGCCGAGTTGAAAAGGCTACGCGACAGACAAGACGAAATCGGCAGGATTATCCGCAAACTTTACGAAGACAACGTAAACGGCAGAATTACCGATGAGAGGTTTGATTTTCTTGTGAAATCCTACGAGGACGAAGGGCAAGAATTAAAAAGGCAGATGCAGGATTTAAAGCGGAGCCTGACCGATTCCGAGCAGGACGAAGAAAAACTGTCCAAGTTCCTTAACATGGTAAAGACCTATTCCGAGATACGGGAACTGACGCCCGAAATTCTCAACAGTTTCGTGGAGAAAATCATTATATCCGAAACGGAATGGTACGCGGAAAGAAAAATGCAAGAAGTGAAAATCATCTACAAGTTTATAGGAGCAATCCGTCTCCCGCAGTACGACGTGTCATAAAAATCAAAGGGAACAAAAAACGGGTAGGCAGTTAAAACCTACCTACCCGCAAATTCCCCAAGAGTATTTAACATTTGGGGTGCATTTCAGTTTAAGGGGGATTTATTTCGCCCCGCGCTTTCTGAGGAAGATGAACAGCAGGACAGCGGCGGCGGCGAGAACTGCGGCGGGGATAGCGACGCCGAGGATCAGGGCGAGGTTGGGGCCGCCGTCCACGGGCGCGGGCACGAAGGTGATCTCGTAGTTTTCACCAGAGAGGCCCTTCGGCACCGCCATGCGCCTGCCGCCCTCGCTGTAATATTCGACGGAGAATTCGCCCGTGAGGACGCTCTCGTCCTCCCCGTTCACAAAGCCGCTGTAGACGGGTCCGCCGTCGGAGCCGACGGTCACGGTGAGTTTGGCCTTTTGGATCTCCGCCATGACGGAGGTCTGGCTCCCGCTTACGTCGAGGACATAGCTCCCCCCGCCGCCCTCGAGCGTGAGGGTGAGCCGCACGGCGCGGACGCCCGCGTTCTTGTCGGTGAGGACGGCGGCAACGTGCAGGACAAAGTTCGCGCTGTACGCCGCATCGACCGCAACGCCCGTCTCGGCGTTCAGATAGACGGCCTCCGAAAGGTCGATCTCCACGCGGTCCGTCCCGTCGTAGGTCTTGGTCTTTGCGGTGAGGCCGCGGACGATGACGTAGATCGTCTTGCCCTCCTTGCGCATCTTCTCCTCGCGGATGCTCTCGAGCGTTGCCGCGAAGCTGTTGAAGGCGTTCTCCGCCTCCCGCAAGGTCGCGCTCCCGTCGATCGCGGCGTCTGCCTCCGAGAGTGCGCGTTCGGCCCGCGAAAGAAAGTCCGACCGCTCCTCCTCCGAGAGCGTCCCCTCCTCCACCTCTTTGAGGAAGGCGTTGGCCATCTCCCGCGCGGCGGACTTCTTCTCCGCCTTCTGGAGAGCAAGCTCCTCCGACGTCCCGCCCGCCTGCGGATCCCTCTCCTGCCCCTCGACGTAGACGATCATATTGACGGTGATGTCCTCCGTCACGACGATCGTGCTGCCGAGGCTGACGTTCATCTCCGTATCGCCCGAGAGGTCGCCGACGCCCGCGGCGGGGTCCTTTGTGACGAGCCGATAGCTCGTGAAGGAGTACTTCGTCCCCTCGGGGAACGCCCCCTTCAGGAGGGTGTCCGTGGGGTCGGAAAAGAGGAGTTCTTCGCCGTATTCCATCCGCTTGCTCTCGTAAAATACGCCGTTGATCTCATAGTTGACGTTGTAGACGTTCTTGGCGAGGTCGCCGTTGATGATGTAGTAATTGTCAGTGAGCGTCAAAAGGAGGCCGTCAAGCTCGGAACTGTCGTATGTCGTCTCGCCCGACGGCGAGAAGAGTTGAAGGGAGACGATGTGATACCCCGTGGGAATGGCGCGGAGGGAGATCGTGTAGACGGAGTTGCGCGGAGCGCGGTCGGTCACGGTCTCCCCACTGAAGGAGGAACCGTTTACGGTGAAGGAATACATGATGTAGACGGGCATCTCCACCACGTCGGCGACGAGCAGGAGCGCGTCGGTCTGCAAGGTGAAGGAATCGAAATCGACATAGTTCTCTGACCTGCTGCCGTCGGCATTCCTGATATAGAAGCCGTTGATGTAGCCGTCCGCGGGCATGAGGTCCTCCCTCTCACAGGCGGCGGAGCCGATCTTGGAGCCGTAGGGGTAGTATCTCTGCGCATAGACGACGTCCTCTCCGTCCTTTTCGACAGCGTAGGAGACGAGGAGCTTCTTCGTCAGCTTCGCCGTATAGGTGCGGTCTGCCGTGAGGGACACGGTGTCATAGGCGCGGAAGAGTTCCCCCTGCGATTCCCAGCCGCCGAAGGCGTACTTTTCGGGATCGACCTTCGGGAGGCTGAACGGCTCGTCGGGCATCACATAGTAGCGGATATCCTCCGCATCGGCGTCGGGTTCGTTGAGCAGGAATTCGGCCAAAAGTTTTCGGGCGAGGTCTGCCGTGAAGAAAAGGTCGCTGTTGACCGTGATCTCCTCGCCGACGGCGTGGACAACGCCCTCGCCGTCCCGCCACCCGCCGATGTAGTTCTCCTGCCCGTAGCCGCCGCTCCGCGCGTCGAGGACAAAGGTGTGGCCGGGGAGATATTTGTGCGTCTCCGTCTCCTCTCCTATCGTCAGGGTCACGGTGTACGCCTCCATTTCGAGGCGAAGCTCCCGCTTGCCGCCGAGAAGCACGTCGCCTCGCTCCGTGCAAAATCCCCCTTCGTCCCCCTCGGCGAGGTCGAAATCGGTCTTGAAGAGCAGAACGCTCGTCTCCTCCGAATCGGTGCCGACGAGGATCGCGCCCTCCGCCGCGGCGGGAAGGGACCCCGTGACCGTGACGGCGGTGCCCTTCTCCTTGAAGAGCGTGCCGCCGATCCTGCCTCCCGCAAGACGGACGGAAGGCCCGCCGAGCCAGAGGGCGTACTCCGTCCGATTGTCTGAGACCTCTGCCGAAAAGCGCGAAGTCTCGCCGCGGAGCAGGACGGCCGCGCCCCCGCCGCACACGTTCCCCGTGATGCGGAGAGGTTCGCCCTCCTCCTCTGCCGAGAAGGGACGGGCGGACGACGTGGAGCGTTCATAATAGACCGCCGCACCGTTTTTGCGGGCGGAGTTCGCGGACATGGTACCCCCAAAAAGCATCGCCATGCCGTCGGCATACAGCCCGCCGCCCCGCTCTGCCTCGTTCTGTCTCCAGGTACAGCCGTGGAAATAGATGACGCCGCCAAGCACATTGGCCACGCCGCCGCCGACGCTCTCCGCCCTGTTGGCGTCAAAGGTGCAATCGGTGAAACTCGCTGTTCCCCTGTTGTACACCGCGCCGCCCTCCGCGGCCGCATTGTCCGTAAACGTACAGCGGACGAAGTTGACGTCTGCCGTCCTCTGCGTCAGATCGCCCCGCGTGTTTGTGATGTAGACCCCGCCGCCGAACTGCGCCGCGTTG
The DNA here is from genome assembly GCA_947589285.1 of uncultured Clostridia bacterium. Lineage (GTDB taxonomy): Bacteria > Bacillota > Clostridia > Christensenellales > Borkfalkiaceae > Gallimonas. Next base: position 17,347 of record CANPZV010000022.1, on the reverse strand, counting down.
CCCTCGAAGGCGCAATCGGAGACGGTGGCTTGGCCGCCGTCGATGCGCATCCCGCCGCCGAGCGAACTTCCGCCGTACTTTACAGGCTCGTTGCGAAAGACGCAATTTTCGGCCCAAAGCGTGCCGCCCTGCACCAAAATGAGGGGATCGCTTGCGGCGATGTTCCCGCCGTCGAAGACGAGTTTCCCCTCCCCGCCCGCGCCGCGGAGGGTGAGAGAGCCTGCCGAGAGGACGTTGCCCTCCCCGTCCCGCCGCACGGTGACCGTGAAGATGGGGCGGGGGCCGCCCTTGGTGACCGTGAGCCTCTCTGCCGCCTCTACCGTGAGAGGGCGGTCGATGACGATGCCCGTCTCCGAGGTGTTCCTGAGGAGGCGGATCGTGTCGCCGTCCCTTGCCGCCGCGACGGCCTCATAGAGGGAGCCGTACTTCCTCCCGCCGATCTCGCAGATGCCCTCCGCGCCCGTCGAGGGGCTTTTTTCGCCGCTCGCCGCGGAGGACTGCAACGCCCTGTCGTAGGCGACGACGCGATATTTGGGCGTCCGCGTTCCGTAGTCGGTCGCGTCGAGGAACATCTTGTCGTAGGTGAAGCCGATGACCTTCCACGTCCCCGAGGAACCCTCGAGGATCTCAAAGCCGAGGTGCGCGGCATTCTCCGCCCCCGCGACGTCCATGATGAGGTTGTAACCGTCTCCGCTCCGCGTGACCGTCCTGATCTCGGGCGTCTCGTCCCCGCCGTAGAGTTCGCTCCCCTCCTTTTGCGGATAGCGCGCCCACCATTCGGCGGCGTCGAGATACCACAGCTTGGGGCTGTTCCCCTCCCCGATGCGGCCCTTTTCCTTGGCCCTCTGCATTACGGCCTTGAATGCGGCAGATGCGGACTCCCCGCCGGCGGCGAAGATGCGGTCGCTCGTGCCGAGATTGTACCCCCACCGCTCAAAGTAATAGGAGAGGTCCTCTCCCACGACGAGCGAGGAGAGGTAGACCTGTTTTTCCGTCGCGTTCATGGCACCGACGGATTTCTTCTCGGCCTCGGTGAGGTCCTTGAACACGTCCTCGTAGCGGTAAAGATTGTCGAGCTTCGCCCAGAACCCCGGCCAATAGCTCTCGATGAGCCACCAGAGAATGAAGTTCCCGCGGTTGACGTTCCAATAGGAATCGATGTGGTCGTCGGGCGCAAGGGCGGCGGTCGTCTTGGCGAAGTCGCCGCGGCTCGCGGTCCGCTCGATGACCGTCTCATGATACTTTGAGAGCATGTTGTTGCTGCATTCGGAGACCGTGCGCTCGCCGATGTCGAGCATATGGCCGATCTCGTGCGTGTAGCCCCAGCCGAAACTGCCCGAGGCCGTGATCGCCCCCGCCTCCCAGCTCACCTGAATGCCGATGTGTTCGGTGTAGGCGTAGGCCGCGCCGTAGGGCTGGGCAAGACGGATATTGACGTTGAGCCATTGGTTCCTCTCATCGTATCTCGCCCCCACCTCGCCGAGCTTCTGCGCGTCGTCTGTAAGGACGATCCCGTCGAACTGCAAGATGCCGTCCACATACTCGTCCCACTTCTGCGCCGCCGCCTGCGGGCTGTACCCACCGCCGTTGTAGAGTTCGTCGGCCATGGAGGCCTCCACGGTGAGAATGACGCGGTCGGAGACGATCTCCGTGACGTCCACCGCCTTATAGTTCTTTTGAGAGGCGTTTTCCTCCCTGTCCCGCGCGACGTCCGCCGCGTAGTCGGCGAGGATCTTCTTATACGCCGTCTCATCTCCCCCCTTTCTGAACACGGGGATGAGGTCCCCGCCCTCGAAGTAGACCTTAACGCTGTCGGACTGCCTGTCGGGCGTGTAGGGGTTGACGAGGTAGACGGGGCCACCCGCCGCGAGTGCGTCGCCCGTGTTGTCGGTGTACCCGTCCTGCAAATAATTCTGTACCTTGATGACGTTTTTCCCGAGGCGGAGCTTGTATTCCCCGCTCTTCCAGCTCCTCCAGCTCCCCCAATGCTGGGTCGTGACGAGGGAGGGCAGCGGGTCGCCCTCCTCCCCCGTGACATAGACGATGAGGTCCTCCCCGGGGGACGCGCTGATGCCCGTCGCCTGTCGGTTGGTCCCGAACCAAGCGAATTTGAGCGTACTGCGGGCGTAACCCGCGACGTCCCCGTGCCGCGCAAGGACGGCGGGCGCGTCGGGCGCGGTGCCCATTTCCCTGCGCGGTTCGTAAAAGACCGTGCTGTCGAGGACCTGCTCGGCGCGGTTGAGGAGGTAGCTGAGTTCCGTGTCGTAGGAGGCGTACCCCTTCACCTTACCGCGCAATCTCTCCACGTCCTCCCGCGAGGAGACGACGCTTTTGTCGAGGGTGAGCTGGGCGTAGTCGGTGAACATGCCCTGCACGCTCTCCACGTCCTCGCTGTGCGGTTGGAGGAAGATGATCTCACTCGCCGCGGCGACCGTCCTGTGGTTCGTGGGGACCTTCGTCCATTCGAGGGTGATCTCGCGCACGGTGGCCGCCTCCTTCAATGTGACGAGGACGATGTCGCTCGTCTGCGCACTTGAAAGCGGTTCGCAGTTGACGGCCGCGTAATTTTCGGCCACATAGGAGAGGGTGAGCGTGCTGAAATAGCCGCGGTCATACCACGAGCTATCCGCCTGATAGACGATCCTGTCGATCGCCGTGGGCCTTGCAAAGGAGACGGTGACGCGGTTGACCGTGTTCGGATCGTTCGTGGTCTGCATGCGCGAACGCCATACGGAGTTGAAATTTCTGTCGAATGCGGAAGAGAGCGGCGCACCGTCCTCGGCGTCGCCGTTGTTGGCGTATGTGAACGCGGACGTCGGCACGCCGTAGCGGTCTAAATAGCCGTTGTTCAGCTCCGCGCTCTTGTCGTTCAGGTGGACAAGGGTCATGGAGTTGTTCCCGATAGGTTCCGCGAGCGCGATGGTCGCCCCGAAGAGAAGCAAAAGCCCCGCGGCAAGGCAAACCCCAAGCGCGGTGAGAAGTGCGATGGCCCATCCTTTCCGTTTTGTCATATCCGTTCCCCGAAAAATCTGATTTTGTCGCGCAGATGAAAAAATTTCACTGCATGGATCCCAATTTCTTTTTGAGAGCTTCCACGGCCTCGCTTGGGGAGGAGATCCCCTTCACGGCCTCCTCCATGGGGCAAGGGCCGTCCCCCCTGCGGTTCACGATCTTCTCCGTTGTCACGGCGCATGCGGCCGCGACCTTGCGGGAGGCGAGAAGAGCCGCCGCCTCCCCCGCCATGACCTCGCCATAGACGGCGGAGACGCCCATGCGGAGATAGCAGAATGCGGCCGCCCTTCCGACGATCTTATCCGCGGCGGAAAAGCCGAAAAAGTCCCTTCCGCTCCCGAGCCATTTCACGAGCGGCGCGATCCCCCGCTCCGTACTCGTCAGGACTTCCTCTCCCCTGACCAACGCGCAGACGATATCCCCCGTCAAAAGGGCCTTCGCCCGCTCCCAATCGCTGTTCATGGCTTTTTCAGGCATCTGTCTGTCCTCACTTTTCGAATTTCTTTGCGACCTCGCGGAGGAATTTCCTCACCTCGAGGTGCTGGGGGCAGATCCGCTCGCACTGGCCGCAGCCGATGCAGTCGGACGCCTTCCCCGCATTCTTCGTGTAGATGTTGTAGTAGACGTTGGCGTTCCAATCGTCGTGGATCAGTTTGTTGTTCATACACGAGAAGAGATCGGGAATGGCGATCTGTTTGGGACATCCCGCCGTACAATAGCGGCAGGCCGTGCAGGGAATGAGTTTCTTGCCCCCGAGGACGGCCGCGGCCTTGGAGACTGCGGCAAGTTCCCTCTCGTCAAGGGGCTTGAAATCGCACATATAGGAGAGATTATCCTGCATCTGGGCGAGGCTCCCCATGCCCGAGAGGACCATGAAGATGCCCTCGAACCCCGCCGCGAAGCGGATGGCGTAGCTTGCGGGACTCATCGCGCCGAGTTCGTCAAAATACCGCTTTGCGTCGTCGGGAAGGCGGGCGAGGCTCCCGCCCTTGACGGGTTCCATGACGATGACGGGCTTGTTGTGCCGTCTGCACACCTCGTAGCACTTCCGCGACTGCACGGCGACGTTCTCATAATCGAGATAGTTGAATTGGATCTGCACGACCTCGATCCCGGGGTTCTCTGAGAGGATCTTTTCGAGGTATTCCGCTGTGTCGTGGAAAGAGATGCCGACGTGCCCGATCTTCCCCTCTCTTTTGAGCGCGAAGGCCTGTTCATAGGCGCGGCAACGCTTGTATTTTGGATAGTTGCCGTGATTCTGCGCGTGCATGAGGTAGAAGTCGAAGCGATCCACCCCGCACGCCTTCAGCTGGGATTCGAAGAAAGGCCTCACGTCCGCTTCCGTTCTGAAAAAACTGTCCGTCAGCTTGTCGGTGAGGACAAAACTGTCGCGCGGGTGCCGCTTGACGAGGCATTCGCGGATGGCGATCTCGCTGTTTCCGCCCAGATACCCGTGCGCCGTGTCGAAATAATTGAACCCCTTGGCCAAAAATTCGTCGATCATGGCACAGATCTCGGGATAGGCCGAAGGGCTTCCGCTCTGCGGCAGGCGCATCATCCCGAATCCGAAATTCTTTTTGACTTCTTCAAAATATTGCATCTCTGTTCTCCTGTTTTTCTTTTGGATAAAATTATAACATAATTTTATGCTCTTTGCACTGTTTTTCTAATTTTCTGTGCGCTCCGCAAAAATTTTTTGTGTTTTCCCGGGGGCGACGAGAAAACTCCCCGCTCATTCTGAGCATCGTCTTGCCCACCCCTTGAGGGGTGGGTGTCGAGCGAAGCGAGACGGAAGGGGTGTCATACAAAATCAGAACGACACCCCCTCAGTCACTCACTTTGTTCGTGCCAGCTCCCCCTCAAGGGGGAGCCGAGAGAAGCCCCTCTGTCACTTCGTGACATCTCCCCTGTGAGGGGCGACGAGAAAACTCCCCGCTCATTCTGAGGGAGCAAAGCGACCGAAGAATCCCCTCAAACGAAGTCCGTGGGTTTATGAGATGCTTCGCTAACGCTCAGCATGAGCAATACTCTCTTGCTGCCCCTTTTAGGGGAAGTCCCCGAGCTTGCGAGGGGAAAGGGGTTTTGAAGCCCCTCTGTCACTCACTCCGTTCGTGACATCTCCCCTATAAGGGGCGACGAGAAAACTCCCCGCTCATTCTGAGGGGGTTTACCCCCGAAGAATCCCCTCAAACGAAGTCCGTGGGTTTATGAGATGCTTCGGCTTCGCCTCAGCATGAGCGTTCCCCCCCACCACCCGCTACGCGGGTTCCCTCCACCCCCAAGGGATAGACTCGGGGAGAGGGAACAACAAAAAGCCCCCTCGGAGAGGGGGCAAAAAGGGCAATTTGAGAACGTATTATCTGTGCTTTCCCATGAAGAAGATCGCGAGCGTGCCCGCGCCCGAGTGGGTGCCGATGACGCTTCCGATCTCATTGACGAAGAACTCCCGTTTGCCGAACTTCTTCTCGACCAAAGAGATGAGATATTCCACGTCCTTGGGGCAGTCGCCGTGGGAGATGAAGATGGGGTCGTCGTCCGTGATGACGCTCAGTTCCGCCATCTTGTCCACGAGGGCGGAGATGGACTTCTTCCTCCCCATGGTCTTGCCGATGGGGATCAGGTGCCCCGCGTCGTCCACATGCAAAACGGGCTTGATGTTGAGGAGCGTCCCGATGACGGCCGTCCCCGTACTCACCCTTCCGCCGCGTTTGAGGTGGAAGAGATCCTCCACGGTGAAGATATGGCAGATGTGGAGTTTGATCTCCTCGGCGTAGGCGGCAGCCTCCTCCAAGGTCGCGCCCGCGTCGGCCTTCCTGACGACGTAATCGACGAAGAGGCCCTCGCCCAAGGAGGCGCAGAGGGAATCGACGACGGCGATTTTGCAGCCGTACTTCTCTTGCAGACGCTTCGCGGCCGTCACATAGCTCTCACAGGTCCCCGACAGACCCGAAGAGAAGGCGAGACACAGGATCTCTTTTCCCTCCTCCGCGAAGGGGGCCAAGGCCTTTTCGATCTGGTCGGGCGTGGCCTGATAGGTCGTGGGCATGGAGCCGCCGCGCAGGCGTTTATAGAACTCCTTGACGTCGAGACGCGCTCCGTCCTCTCCCTCATAAGAGACGCCGTCCATCGTAAAGCCGAGACGGACGGCAACAACGTCATGTTCGGCATAATAGCTTTCGGGGAGATCGCTGGCAGAGTCGGTCACAATGATAAATTTGCGCATGAAAAAAACACCTCTGATAAAGTAACAAGCACTCTCCCCCGCTTGTCCTCACAAAGTATATCAAATTTAAGTTACTTTGTCAACATTTATTATTTGATCGCCGTAAAATTTTTTACGCGGTCGGCCTTGAAGCGCAGGGTGACGTCGAAGCCCCTCCGCTCCTTCACGATGCTGAATTCGGGTTCGCCCGAGACCTCGAAAAATTCCCGCGCGACGATGAGGAAGTCCCTCAGGGCCTCCTCCCTGCTCTCGTGGTTCAGACCCTCCCTGTCCTGTCCGATGAGGCGCAGAAGGCGCGCCCTCTCCTCTTCCTTCATATTATCCTCTCTTCTCCCGCAAGGGGATCTCATTGACGAGCTTGGCAAGCCCCCGATAGGCCTTGGACTTCACATGGATATTGTCGAGGAAAAATTTGTCCTCCTCTGGGATGCTCGCGTACAGGGGCAGGCCAAGGGCTTTGGAGATCTCCGCGGAACTGAGAACTTCCCCCTTCCGCACGAGGTCCTTCCGCATGAGGTTGACGACCAGCCCGATGCGGTCGAAGCGGTAGCTCTTGAGGATCCCCGCCACCCTGTCGGCGTCGCGCATGGCAGAGAGGTGCGGCGTCGTGACAAGCACGGCCTCGTCGGCGCATGCGGCGGCGCGGTGAAAGCCGTCCTCGATGCCCGCAGGGGAGTCGATGATGATGTAGTCGAACTGCGGGGCAAGGCAATCGAGAATGAGGCGGACGGCCTGCGGGGAGACGTACCTCTCACTCACGCGGTTGCTCGCGAGGGCGAAGAGGGTCGGGTATTTGGGATGGCGGATGAGGGCCTGACGGGGACGGCATCTCCCCTCGATGGCGTCGGTGACGTCATAGAGGGAGAGGTGTTCGACGCCGAGTACGACGTCAACGTTGTTGAGGCCGAAGTCGAGGTCGCAGACGATGACGCGTCTGCCACGCTCGGCGAGCTGCACGGCAAGGTTGCAGGAGACGGTCGTCTTTCCGACGCCGCCCTTGCCCGATGTCACGACGATCTTCCTTGCCATGAGGATCCTCCCCTGTATCGCTTCCTTGATTGTATCACAGGGGAGAAAGCGGGTTTTGTCGCTCGGGCGCGGAAAAGTCCGAAATTGGGAGTTTTTCCCTCCCCGCGGCGGGATCGTCTCCGCCGAAGGAGATGCGGCGTTGTCTTGGGACTGTAATAGCCCCTCCCGAACGGGAAGGGCTATTACGAGATTTATGGAGATTGTATGGATGGACTTATTTGCGCGCCTTCCCCTGCGCCTTGTTCTGCGCATGGGTACAACAGCTGCAACCCGAGCAATTCCCGCCGCAGTCGCAGGACGTCTTTCCCTGCTTTTTCCGAATGATCCCCGCGGTGATGACGCCGACGACGAATGCCGCCGCCGCGATGATGATGAGGATCTCCCACCAGCTCATGACTTGCCTCCGTCGCTTGCCGCGGCCTCTTTCTGCGCCTCCGACGCGGGCATGGGTACCCCATTTTCTGTCAGCGGGTGCTTCTTATTCCAAAGAACGATGCCGAATACGGCTCCCGCGGCGACCGCGAGGATGGGGAACACGGTCCACCACCACGACCCGACGAGGTAGATGACGGTCCCTGCGATGTAGGAGGTCACGACCCAGAAGAGCAGGGTCCACTTGAACTTGCCCTCGGGAAGTTCCGCCCTCGCCGTGGCGCAGGCCGCAAAGCAGGGAATGGTCACCATGTTGAAGGCGATGAAGGCGATAAGCGCGGGGATCGTAATGCCCGTCGCGGAGATCATGGTCACGGCCTCGACGACGCCCTCTTCGGTCGCGATATAGCTGCCCGCGACGCAGGCGGCAAGGGTGCCGAAGGTGGCGATGACGTTCTCCTTCGCGACGAGGCCCGTGATGGCGGCGACGGCGAACACCCAGCCGAAGTTCACCCATTCGCCGTTGATCTCCTTTCCGAGCTGGGACCCGAATCCGAGGGGCGTGAAGAGAGGCTGTACGAGCATGCCAATGGAGCCTAAAATGCTCTGGTCGGCGTGGAGGTTGGCGAGAATGATCTCCCCCTCATACTCGATCTCCTCGGGCAGGAAGTGCCAGCTCCACGAGAAGTTGGAGAGGAACCAGATGACGATCGTCGAGGCGAAGATGATGGTGAATGCCTTCTTGACGAAGTGCTTGGTCTTATCCCACAGGTGGATCATGAGGCCCTTAAAGAGGGGCATATGATAGGCGGGAAGTTCCATGATGAAGGGAGGAACGTCGCCGCGCATCGTCGTGTTGCGCATCAGAATGACGCAGACGATCGCCGTGACGATCCCGATGAGGTACATGCCGTAGGTGATGAGGTCGGCATTCCCGACGCCGAAGTACTCCACGATGCCGCCCGCAATGGCCGTCAGAATGGGAAGTTTCGCCCCGCAGGAGAACATCGGGATGACGCGGATGGTCGCCGTGCGCTCCCTGTCGTCGGCGAGCGTGCGGGTATTGATCATGGCGGGAAGGGAACAGCCGAAGCCCATGATCATGGGCATGAATGCCCTGCCCGAGAGGCCGAAGCGGCGGAAGATGCGGTCCATGATGAAGGCGACGCGGGCCATGTAGCCCGAATCCTCCAAAATGGAGAAGAACAGGAAGAGCGTCAGGATCTGCGGCAGGAAGCCGAGAACGGCGGAGAGTCCCCCCCAGATGCCGTCGCCCACAAAACTGCCGACCCAAAGGGGCGCGTTCTGCGTGCAGAGGCCGATGAGGACGCCCACCCAATCGAGGAGCCACGTCCACACGTTTGTCAGAATGACCCCGGGGGAAAAGACGGCTCCGTCATAGAAGCAGGCGAGGAGGGTCACCCCCGGATTTGCCATATCGTAGCCGAGATCTTCGAGGGTGGGAAGCCCCCCCGCCATCGCAGAGATGTAGAAGAGGTCCTCCGAGAAGGTGAGGTGGAAGATCGCGAACAGAATGACGAGGAAGATGGGAATGCCCCAAATTTTATGGGTCAGGACCTTATCTGCCCTGTCGGACTTTGTGAGCTTCTCCCCGCTGTGCTTCTTCCTGTAAGCGGAGGAGTAGTTCGCCGATATGTACTTGTATCTCGCGTCCGCAACGACGGCCTCGAGGTCGTCGCCGAAGGTGTCGTCCTTGAACGTCGATTTGAACTCCTCCACGATGCCGACGAGTTCGGGGTGCATCTTGACCTCGATCTCGTCCATCTCGGCGAGCTTGACGGCGTGGAAGAGTGGGGCTTCGACCTTCGCGCCCTTGAGCGCGATGCTCACGTCCCTGACGAGGTGGGCGAGGGGCGAATCGTGCAGGACGGTGACGCCCGTCCGCGGCTTTTGGGCAATGGAGATCGCCCTGTCCATGAGTTCCTTGATGCCCGTGCCCTTGAGCGCGGAGATGGCGACGACGGGAAGGCCGATCTTCTCCTCAAGTTCCTTTGCGTCGATCTGGTCGCCCTGTTTTTCAACGGCGTCCATCATGTTGAGCGCGATGATGACGGGGACGTCGATCTCCATGAGCTGGGTGGTGAGGTAGAGGTTGCGCTCGAGGTTGGTCGCGTCAACGATGTTGATGACGCACTCGGGCTTTTCGTCGAGGATGAAGTTCCTCGAGATGACTTCCTCGGGCGTGTACGGCGAGAGCGAATAGATGCCGGGGAGATCGACGATCTGCACGGGCTGTTCGCCCTTTTTGTAGGTCCCCTCTCTCTTGTCCACGGTGACCCCGGGCCAGTTGCCGACGTAGGCCGTGGAGCCTGTGAGCAGGTTGAAGAGGGTGGTCTTGCCGCAGTTGGGATTGCCCGCCAAGGCAAACTTCATCATTTTTTCACCTCCATCGTCACGAGTTCGGCCTCCGTCTTGCGGAGCGTAAGCTCATAACTGCGGATGGTCACCTCGATGGGGTCGCCCAAGGGGGCTTTCTTGCGGAGCATGACCTCCGCGCCCGGAGTGACGCCCATGTCGAAGAGGCGGCGGCGAAGTTTTCCCTCGCCCGAGACGGTCTTGACGACCCCCTTCTCGCCGACGGAAAATTCGCTCAAGAGCTTTGTTGACATTTTCTATATTCCTCCGAAATGGTTTTTTTATAGTTGAAATAAGGTGCCCCACCCTCTTCCCTACCGTTACGGCGGCAGAGGTTCCCCATATCCTCGCTGCCCCTTTCAGGGGAAGTGAGAGTAGCCACCCCCTTCCCTACCCTCCCCCCTCAAGTATAAGGGGGGAGGCGACGGTCTCGCGCTTTCCCGCCTGCCCCCTTCAGGGCAAAGGGGTTTCCCATATCCTCGCTGCCCCTTTCAGGGGAAGTGGCGAACGGAGTGAGCCAAAGGGGTTTTTGAAACCCCTCTGTCTCGGCTACGCCTCGACATCTCCCCTAAGAGGGGCGACGAGAGGAATGCGGTGACCCACCCCCCTACCCCCCTCCCATGGAGGGGGCGAGAAAGCGGCGGGCGAGTAAAGAAATGTTCGAAACTACTTCTTCACGCTACATAGATCCGCGAAGCGATGTTTCTGTCAAGGGCGAGACGGCCCTCCTTCACGCGGCAGACAGCCGAGCCGCCGCTTGACGAGAGGACGGTGATCGTCCCCTCCACGAGGACGCCGAGATTGGAAAGGTGCTTCTTTGTTTTGTCGTCCGCGGCGATCCTGACGATCCTGACCTCCTGTCCGATGGGCGCAAGCAATAAAGGCATATCTTCTCCTGTTGAGTTCGCCTCTGCGAACCCTTCTCCTTAATGTATGCCCGCAGGGTGCGGGCGATGTGTGTTCGCCATTGCGAACTATGCTTATTTTATCACCTCTGTTTTTGTCTGTCAACCGTTTTGAGGCACTTTTTCAAAAAAAGTTCGCCATTGCGAACTCTTTTTTTGCATTTTCCCACCCCATGCCAATCTGCTTGACATTCCGGGAAAAAACATTATAATAAAAAACGATGCAATCGTTTGATTCCATGCAACTTTTCGACGCGCTCCATCTTTCGACGCTTCTTGTGATCGCCGCCCTCTTTTTCGGGCTGTTTTTCCTTTTCAGGAAGCGTTCGGTGAGGGCGAAATCTATCGTTCTCGGCGTCCTCATGGCGGCGAATATCCTTCAGCATATCTTCAAATTTTGGATTTGGCCGCATATGCGCACAGGAGAATTTTCGCTCGTGGAATCTGCCTACAACGTCTGCGCCTTCATGATCTTGCTCTGCCCCTACTCCGTCTTTGGCAAGAACGGCCTCATCAAGCAGTATCAATTCTATGTCGGGACGATCGCGGGCTTCTGCGCTCCCTTTGTCCCCACATGGTTCCTCGGCGGGAGCATCTTCACCTGGGAATATCTGCGCTTCTATACCTGCCACGTCCTCCTCTTTTTGACCTCCTCCCTCCCCGCGGCGTGGGGCATGGTGGAATTCCGCAGGAAGGACGGGTGGAAGTTCGGCCTCTGCGCCCTCTGTACCCTTGCCATTATCCTTGCGAACAACGCGCTCTTCTTTACTCTGCTCGGCTATGAGGGAGAAGCCCTCGTTGAACAACTCTATGCGACGAATCCCGTCTATATGATGGGGCCGCCCGCGGACGATTCCCTGTTCAGGGACATCGCCGCCGCCGTCACGCCGTCCTTCCTCCGCGTCGGGGCGGGCGGGAGATACATCCCCATTCTATGGTACGCCGTGCCCGTCTATCTCGGCTTTCTCCCGATCGGCTACGGGTTCGGTTCCCTTCTGCAATGGTTGCAGACAAGAAAAAAAACTGTTGAGGTGCGCACATGACCGATGAACTGAAAACCTTTCTGAAAACCTCCTATTCCGCCTATCAGGCGGTGGAGAATGCCGAAAAATTCCTCTCGGCGCACGGATTTGTCCCGTTGGCCGAGGACGGGCCGTGGGAACTTTCCGCGGGAGGAAAGTACTATGTGACGCGGGGCGGGAGCAGCCTCATCGCCTTCCGCATCGGCGACGGGCCGTTCAAGCTGATCGCCTCCCACACCGATTCGCCCTGCCTCAAACTCAAAGAACACCCCGTGCAGGAGAGCGGCCCCTATAGCCGCCTCAACGTGGAGGAGTACGGCGGCTGTATCCTCTATTCCTTCTTCGACAGGCCCCTGCGCCTCGCCGGGAGGATCTTGCGCGAGACGGAAAACGGCGTCAAGTCCGAGCCGTTCGTGAGCGATTTCCGCGTCACGGTCCCCTCCCTCGCCGTACACATGAACAGAGAGGTCAACGACGGGTTCAAGCCAGACAGGCAGACCGACCTTCTCCCCCTCCTCTCCCTCGGCAAGGCCGACCTCGACGAAATTTTGGGGGAAAACCTCGGCTATGACCTCTTCGCCGTCCCCGACGAGGAGCCGTTTACGAGCGGCACGGGCGGGGAATTCCTCTCCTCCCCCCGCATCGACGATCTGACGAGCGTCTACGGCTCCCTTCTTGCGATCGCGGATGAGGCGTGCGTGGGGAATTGCATCGCCGCCTGCTTCGACAGCGAGGAGATCGGCAGCCGCACGCGGCAGGGCGCGGCGGGAGATCTCTTGATAAGCGTTCTTCACCGCATCGCCGCGGCGAGAGGGTTGAGGGAGGAGGAATTGCTCTCCCTGCTTTCCCGCTCCTTCCTCGTCTCGCTCGACAACGCCCATGCCGTCCACCCCAACCGTCCAGAAAAGTGCGACCCCACCAACCGCCCCGCCATGGGAGGCGGGATCGTCATCAAGGGGCACGCGGGCGGCGCGTACACGACGGACGGACTGACCGCGGCCGTCGTCAAGAAGATCTTCAAAGGGGCGGGCGTGAAGCACCAGACCTTCTACAACCGCTCGGACATGCGGAGCGGCGGCACGCTCGGGGCGATCAGCCTCACACAGGCGAGCATTCCCTCCGTCGATTTGGGCGTCGCACAGCTTGCGATGCACTCCGCCGTTGAGACGATCGCTTTATCCGACTTCGACGCGCTCGTCAAGGGCCTCAAAGCGATCTTCAGGACCAACCTCCGCGTCACCGCGGACGGTGCGCAGATCGGCTGAACGGAATATCAAATAACGAACGCGGGCCGCCCTTTCGGGGCGGCCCGCTCTCGTTGTGCCGTTTTATTCTTCCCTCTTATCGTCCTCGTCGGGGAGGTCGATCTTTCCCTCCTGCGGGCGGGCCTGAAGGAGACGCTTTTCCTCTTCCTCGCGCCGTTTTTTCCTCTTTCTGCCCCGCACGGCGAGAACGATCACGACGGCCGCCGCACCGACGGCCAGGACGCACACGATGATGATCGCCGTGACGAGCGCGTCGCCGTCTCCGTTGTAGTTCCAATTATTGTTGGAGAGATAGACCCTCTCCTCCTCGGAGAGCGTGAAGGCGAGTTCGCCGAGGGGAAGGCTGTCGCGCGTGAACGTATATCCCCCCTCCCGCGCCTTGAAATCCAGCGTGCTGTCGGAGAGGTAGAAGGGCGTGTCGATGTCGATGGTGAGTTCCCCGAAGCCCGCCCACTTCTGCGCGGGGGAGAGGAGATAGGTATAGTTGTAGAGGAGCTGTTGATTCCCCCCATCCAACGTCGGATAGATGGGTGCCGTGACGGTGTTCTCCACCGTCCCGCCTGCGGGGACGGAGAGCGAATACTCAAACCACTGCATCAGGTTGAATTCGGGGCCGAGAATGGTGGGATCGACGTTCGAATAGAAGGAATTCGGCGTCCTGTGTTCTTCGATGTAGTCGGTAAAGGCGTTTTTCCAATCGCTGTCGGCGACGGGACAGTTCTTCCCGCGGAAGGACAGGGCGAGCGAGGAAAGGTCCTCCGTCCTCTTCTCCCTGAGAGTGATGACCGCTCTCTCGTCCAGCTCCGCCTCCGACGTCACGCGGCGGTAGACGTCCGTCTGCGGCTCGGTGATGTTCTCCCCGAGGACGTAGACGGAGAGATCGAAGGGGCCGTCGGCACAGTCAAAGTTGTGGACGAGCTTTGCCGCACCGTTCTTGACGACGTAACTGCAATACTCCGAACAGAATACCCTCGTCCGCTCGGCAGAGCCGCCGAAGGAGAGGACAAAATTGGCATAGTCGCCGAACTCCGCCCGCTTGGGGACGTCCACATGGTAGGTGTAGACGGTGACGGGCAGATCGTCGCGGTAGAAGGTCCGCGTGGCGGGATAGAGCCGTTGAAGGCCCTTCCCGAGGTCGAACGCATAGTGGTCGTTCAGGGTGTATCGGACGCCGAAATCGACGGCCTCGCCGTCCTTTTGGATGGAATAGCCGAGGGAAGTCCTGTCCACCTCCTCGCCGTAGGGGTAGTATTCGGGCAAGAGACCGAGCGGAAAAACGAGTTTGAGGTCATAGTCGCTGTCCGTCGGGTTATAGAAGGTGTACTTCGCGGTGAACTTCCCGCCGTATGCCGCGAACTTTTCGGCGTCCTCACAGAGATCCCATGAGGGAAATCCCGAAAGAGAAAAACGCAGCTGCTCCTTTTGGACTTCGATGGGGCATTGGTCCCCCGCGAGAATGGCCCCCATGCCGCTGGCCCCCTCCCAATAGGGCGGAGCGGAATTGGCGGAGACGCTCTCCGAGCGATTCGCCGCAAGCGAAAATCCCGCCGCCGACAGGGGCACAGCCAAGAGCAGTGCGCCGATCCCCCGATGTTTCATGCCTTCTCCTCCTTTTGCGCGTCCGTATCGCAGAGCCGAAACTCCGCCCAAAAACAGCTCCCCTTGCCGACTTCGGAGATGACGCCGAAGGGTGCGCCGTGTTGCAACAGAATATTTTTGACGATCGAAAGTCCCAGCCCCGACCCCTGCACGGGGCGTTTGTGCGTCTGCTCCGAGCGGTAGTATCTGTCCCATATGGTATCGACTTCCTCTTCGGGAATGCCGTGCCCCGAGTCGATGACCTCAAGGCGGGCCATCTCCCCCGTCCGAAGGAGTTTGACGCGGACCCGTTTATCCTCGCCCGTGTAGTTGACGGCGTTCCCGACGAGGTTATAGACGACCTGCCCGATGCGGCTCCGCTCCGCCCTCACGACGAGATCGTCGTCGATCACCGCCTCGATCTTGTAGCCCTGCGTCTCCGTCAGATAGTCAAAGCGGGACAGGATCCCCCGCACTTCCTCCGAGAGGTCGAACACCGTCTGCGTCTCCGTCTCCCCCGCTCTGAGGCGGGAAAGGTCGAGGACGTCGGAGACGAGCGCGGACAGGCGGTCTGCCTCATCGATGATGATCTGGGCGTGGGCGTCCCGCTTCTCCTTGTTCTCCCCAGAGATCTCGCGGATCATGGAGGCGTATGCCTTGATCATCGTCAGCGGCGTCTTGAAATCGTGCGAGACGTTCGCGATGAGTTCCCTCTGCACGCGGTCGGCCTTGGAGACCTGGACACGGGCGGCGTCAAGTGCCTCCGACAGCTCCGCGATCTCCGAAAAGAAGTAGTCGGTGCGGATATTGAGGTCGTAATTGCCCCGCGCGAGTTCCTTTGCCTCCTCGGTGACCTCCGTCACGGGGCGGGCAATCAGGGACGAGAGCAGTCCCCCCACGGCAAACGCCGCGACGATGGCGGAAAGAGAGGCGACGAAGGTGACATAGATGAATCTGGTCCGATAGCCGTTGATCGGGGCGAGGGACATGGTAAGATAGAGCCTGCACGCCCTCCCGCCTATGGTCATCGCCTCGCCAAAGACGATCTCCCCCTCGCTCTCATCGACGACGGATCCCCCCTCCGCGAGCGAGGCGAGATGGGCCTCAAGGCTCTGGCGGGTGCGGTCCTCGCCCGCATAGACGACGACGCCGTCCTCCGCTTCGTACACGAGATAGACCCCGCCGACCCCATAGCGGTAGGCAATGGAATCGACCGGGGAGTCGTCCCCCTCCGCAAGAGCGGCGGCGATCTCCTCCTCTGCGCCCTTGAGGTTCGCGTCCGCGCGTTCGATGAACATTTTCGACGCAAGAGAATGAAAGACCGCGGCGAGCGTGATGACGATCGCCACAGCAAAGAGGGAGAATAGGAGCCACAGGATGATGTTGAGGCTCCTCAGCGTTCTGAACCTCGCCCTTTTTTTTTCGCCTGTCTTTTCCTGCATTATACCTCGAATTTATAGCCAAGCCCCCGAAGGGTCACGATGAATTTTCTGTACTCTTTCAGATTCCCGCGGAGCATCTTCACATGGGTATCGACCGTGCGGTCGTCCCCATAGAAATCGTACCCCCAGACCTTGTTTAGGAGCTTTTCGCGCGTCAGGGCGACCCCTTGGTTCTGCACAAAGTAGAAGAGGAGTTCGTACTCCTTCGGGGTCAGTTCCACCCGCTCGCCGTCCACATAGACGTTCCTGCCCGTGATGTCGATCCTCAGCCCCTCGAACTCGTACACGCCGGCCTGCGCCTCGGTACTCTTGCCCCGCTTCAACAGGGCATGCAGACGCGCCATGACCTCCTTGGGCGAGAAGGGCTTTGTAACATAGTCGTCGGAGCCGATCTCGAAGCCGAAGAGCTTGTCGTACTCCTCCCCGCGGGCGGAGAGCATCAGGACGGGCACGTCGGAGAATTTGCGGATCTCCTTCACGGCGGAAAACCCGTCGAGGCGTGGCATCATGATGTCCATGACGACGGCGTCGAACCGCTCGTTCTTGCACATCGTGACGGCCTCCATTCCGTCGGAGGCCTCCTTGACCTCGCCGCCCTCAAATTCCACATATTCCTTGAGGACCGCGCGGATCATCGCTTCATCGTCAACAATGAGGATCTTCATACGTTTACCTTTCCCGAAAATTATAAGAGAACTCTATCACGCCCTGAACACAGCGGCGTGAAAATCTTGTGAAATATCCCTTGCTTTGCTATTGTACCACATCTTGCCCCTTTTTGCAAGCCCTCATAAAAAGCCTTCCCCATAGGGGGTAGGCATTCTCGCTGCCCCGCTCTCTGCGTCATGTTGAGGCGAAGCCGAAACATCCCGAAGAACGAAGTCCGTATTCTCTCCTCGGGATTCATCGCTACGCTCTGAATGACGCGGTATTCCCTCGCTGCCCACTCTCTGCGTCATGTTGAGGCAAAGCCGAAACATCCCGAAGCACGAAGTCCGTATTCTCTCCTCGGGATTCATCGCTACGCTCTGAATGACGCGGTATTCCCTCGCTGCCCCGCTCTTTGCGTCATGTTGAGGCGAAGCCGAAACATCCCGAAGAACGAAGTCCGTATTCTCTCCTC
>CANPZV010000021.1 GCA_947589285.1 uncultured Clostridia bacterium | reverse complement strand
GCTAACGCTCAGCATGAGCGTGAGGGAGACTTTGCTCATTCTGAACGCAGTGAAGAATCCCCTCAAACGAAGTCCGTAGGTTTATGAGATGCTTCGCTAACGCTCAGCATGAGCGTGAGGGAGACTTTGCTCATTCTGAACGCAGTGAAGAATCCCCTCAAACGAAGTCCGTAGGTTTATGAGATGCTTCGCTAACGCTCAGCATGAGCGTGAGGGAGACTTTGCTCATTCTGAACGCAGTGAAGAATCCCCTCAAACGAAGTCCGTAGGTTTATGAGATGCTTCGTTAACGCTCAGCATGAGCGTGAGGGAGACTTTGCTCATTCCCACTTCAGAGTTTCGCCGCCCAAGATGTGAATGTGCAGGTGATGCACGGTCTGTCCCGCGCTCTCGCCCTGATTGATGACGAGGCGGTACCCGTCCTCCAGCCCGAGGGAGGGTGCGAGCGAGGCGATCTTCGCCATCATTCTGCCGAGCAGTGCCTCCCGCGCCCCGTTCAGCTCCGAAAGATAGGCAAAATGCTCCTTCGGCACGCAGAGCAGGTGGACCTTTGCGATCGGGGCAATGTCCTTGAAGATCAGCATCTCCCCGTCCTCATAGACCTTGCTTGACGGGATCTCTCCCGCCGCGATCTTGCAAAAAATACAGGTTTCCATATTATACTTCCTCTAAAAGTTCGGCATATACGCCGTCTTTTTCCCGTTTTATGAGGCGGACCCGATACAGCCCGTTCTCCCGCGCACTCTCATTGTAGACGCGCAGATAATTTTCGGTATATCCTCCGTCCGATTCGAACAGCGCGACGGCTTCTTCCCCTAAAAACCGCGCCATGTAGGCCTCCTCTGCCTCCGCGGCGGCTTTTAGCATCCGCCCCACGCGCTCCCGTTTGACGGCGGGGGGAACGTCTTTCATGCGGTAGGCCGCCGTTCCCTCCCTCGGGGAGAAGGGGAAGGCATGCACCCGCGCAAAGCCCGCTTCCCTCACAATGGAGAGGGAATCCTCAAAGTCCTCCTCCGTCTCCGCGGGGAAGCCGACGATGATGTCCGTTGTGATCGCGGCGTTCGGGAAGGCGCGGTAGATGCGTCCGCATGCGGAGAGGTATTCCTCCCGTGTGTACTTTCGGTTCATCGCCTTCAAAACGGCGTCCGAGCCGCTCTGCAGGGAGAGGTGGAAGTGCGGCATGACGTTGCCCGCCTCCTTCATCTGCTCCAAAAACCTCTCCGTCACGATCCCGACCTCGAGCGAGCCGAGGCGAATGCGGGCGGGGATATCCTTGAGCGCGAGGAGAAGCCCCCCGAGGTCGGTTTCCCCGTCGCGGTAGTCGCTCAGGTCGATGCCCGTGAGGACGATCTCCTTTGCGGCCGAACTTTTTGCCTCCGTAAGAACGCTCCCGACCTTCCGCGAGCGCGATCTCCCGCGGAGATAGGGAATGAGGCAGTAAGTGCAGAAGCGGTTACAGCCGTCCTGCACGCGCAGATAGGCGCGGGTCCTCGTCTGCACGGGGGCGGGGAGTTCGCAGAAGGCGGTCTCCGCGCCGCCGATGTACCCTTCACAAAAATTTTTTGGAGGGGAGGCGAGGACGCGCTCTGCGGCTTCAAGCACTCTGTCCTTGTGCATGGCTCCCGAGACAAAGACGACGCCCTCCCGCCCCTCGAACGCCGCGGCGTCGTGTTCGGAGGCACAGCCGCAGACGATGACGGGAGCGTCGGGGTTGAACTTCCGCATCCGCGCGACGGCCTGACGGGACTTCCGCTCGGCCTCCCGCGTCACCGCGCAGGTGTTGAGGAGGTACAGATCGGCGGGGCAGAGGCGGTCCGTCACCTCAAAGCCAAGCTCCGCAAGGCCGCGCATCAGGGAGGCCGATTCGACCTCGTTCTGTTTACAGCCGATCGTAAAGACGCACGCCCTCATTTCAGTTCTCCCGCCCTGTACATGACGACGGAGAGGAGCGCGATCGCCGCCGTCTCCGCGCGGAGGATCCGCTTCCCGAGGGAGACGCCCGTAAAGCCCGCCGCCTTTGCACGCGCGAACTCCTCCTCGGTAAATCCCCCTTCGCTGCCCACGGCGAGGCAATATGAGGCACCCATGTCGGGGATCTCCGCTTCGCTCTTCTCCAAGAACTCACAGGCGAAGAGCTTGTGGACATACCCCGCCGATGCGGACATGGCCCCGTCAAAATTTTCAAAATACTCCACCTCGGGTACGCGGGAGCGGAGGCATTGCTTGGCGGCCTCCTTCGCGACGCGGCGCAGGCGTTCGAGCTTGTTCTCGTTCATGTAGGCGGCGCAGTATTCGGAGGAGAACACGCCGATGCGGTTGACGCCCAGCTCCGTCGCCTTCTGCACGACGAGTTCGGTCTTATCTCCCTTCAGGAGGCCGACGAGCAGAAAGACGTCCGCGCGCGGCTCCCTGTCGGAGGGGCGTTCGCCGAGCGTGTGCAGGGTGATGTTGCCCTTGGAGACGGCGGAGACAATGGCGGCGTACTCCTTCCCCGAGCCATCGAGCAAGGTCACTTCGTCCCCGACGCCGAGGCGGAGGACGGTGTGCGCGTGGCGGTACTCCTCGCCCGCGAGGACAACTTCGTCCCCGACTTTTTTCACAAAGAACCGTTTGGGTGCAGACATCAGCTCCTCCTCAACACGAGGGCGACCCACTCGCCCCGTCTCTTTTCCCTGACGGGGACAAGCCCCGCCTCCTTGAATGCGGCCTTGACTTTCTCGGCCCTGTCGGGCAGAATGCCCGAGAGAATGACCGTTCCGCCTCCGTTGAGATGCGCGGGCACGGCGGGCGCGAGAAAGAGGAGGATCTCCGCCGTGATGTTGGCGAGAATGAGGTCGGCCCTCATGGACGTGTCATCGACGAGGTTGCTCTCGGCGACGGCGACTTTACTTTCCACGCCGTTTTTGCAGGCGTTGTGCTTCGCGCTTGAGACGGCGACGGGGTCGATGTCGGTGAGAAAGCAGTGCTTTGCGCCGAGCTTGGCGGCCGCGATGCCCAAAATGCCGCTCCCGCAGCCGACGTCGAGGACGACGTCGCCCTCCCTGAGGTAGTCCTGCATGAGTTCCACGCACATGGCCGTCGTCTCGTGTTCGCCCGTGCCGAAGGCCATGTTGGAATCGAGGAGAATGATCTTCTCGTTCGGCTTTGCGGCGTATTCGATCCATTCTGGCACGACAACGATATTGCCAAGGTGAATGGGACGGAAGTGCTTTTTCCAGATCTCGATCCAATCGTCGCCGTCGATCTCGCGCTTGGTCTCTTCAAGGGTGCCGAAGGGGATCTCATTCGCCGCCCGATCGCGGCAGGCGTAGATCTTCGCCATGATCGCGGGGATCTCGTCCGCGCGTTCGGGGAGGAGAAAGGCCTTGACGAGGACGTCGGACCGAGGGACGCTTTGGAGGGATTCGTCCAAATAGTCCCAAAAGACGCCGTTTTTGCCGTTTTGGAGGGCGATGACGTCGGCGACGTCGGAGATACTCACGCCGCCCTCGGTGTAATTCCACAGGACGTCGGCGACAAGCTCGCTCGCCTCATTTGTCGTGTGAACGGTGAGTTCGATGTATTTCATACGGATATTATAGAATGCGGGATCAAAAAAGTCAAGGAAATCCCGCCCGAGACAGTGACGCGCCTTGCGGGGCATGAGCCTGCCCCTTTGAGGGCGGTGGCGGTGGTGGGGGACATCGCTCATTCTGAGGGCGAAGCCCGAAGAATCCCCTTGAACGTAGTCCGTGGGCCTATGAGATTCTTCACTTCGTTCAGAATGAGCGGGGTGTTCTCTTGTCGCCCCTTATAGGGGAGATGTCACGAGCAAAGTGAGTGACAGAGGGGTTTGAAACTGATCCCGTTCTGCCGCCCCGCGTCATTCTGAGAAACGGGGACAAAACAAAGTCAGACATGTGGAACCGAAGAATCTCGCGGGGTGTTTCCATAGTAGCGGCGAGATGCTTCGGGTCATCTCTTTCTGACTTCGTAATGCTTTCTTTCTCAGCATGACGCCGCTACTGCGGACTTCGTTCACGGGATTCTTCGCCTTCGGCTCAGAATGACGCGGAAATAAGGGGCAGCGAGAATGCGGTGACCCACCCCCTACCCCCCCTCCCATAGAGGGGGCAAAGGGCCTCCCCCCTCAGGTATAAGGGGGAGGCGGGTTTTTTCTCGCCTGCCCCCTTTTTAAGGGGGCGGGGTAGGGGTGGGGGTTTGTTGTCGATGAGGGGATCCTTCGGTCGCTTCGCTCTCTCAGGATGAGCGCGGTGCGCTCAATTTTTAATTCTACACACACAAAAACGGCGGCAGGGCCGCCGTTTTTGATCAACGTTAAGTTTCCTCTGTAACTTTGGGGAGAGTAACTTCTCTCTCTGTATAATCGATCGTGCAATAAAATGCAAATGTGTAAGGTGCGTTTTCTTTGGTTTCTAAAACAAAAGCGGCCAATTTTCCTTCCTGATCGAATTTGAAAATCATATCCGTTGTACTATACTCCATCATGGGGGATACATCGCAATAGCCATTCTTTTTTTCGCTATAAGAGAAAATTTCATAAAACGTCTCATCGGAGACGTTGCTTGCGCGTATTGCCGCGTCTTTGAATACCACGGAGTTATGGAATATCAAATACTCAAGATAGGGTCGACTGTGTTCCAAAAGACTCTCGGGAAAGTCGTCGCTTGCTTGATATTTTTCCCAGGCACCTTTGCTGTTCTTTTCATACGCAAGCCATTGATGATCTTTCTCTTTTTCATAAAAGTATTCTTTGTTGGATTTTTCCGCATTTCCGAATCCGTTATATGTCATCTCTTCTGCCGCCTGCGCATCGTCTGTTTCAAGGACAGAAGTAAGATGATCGACGACACAGTGCATACTTTCGCCATCTATTGTGATTTGACCGTTTGCTGTCTGGGTAGCCTTGGCTTGCAGATCCTCATACACAAACGTTAAAGAGGCAGAAAAATTCACCGTGTACTTCGCATCTTCCTTCGCGAACACTGCCATTGCCGCCGTCCACTGTTCGGCGGTGACCTCCGTACCCACAAGATTTTTCGCCTCTTTTTCAGCATTGACCTTCGCGCCGTCGCAAGCGGAGAAACCGAAGCACAACGCTCCTGCAAGCGCGACCGAGGCGATATTTGCCAAAAGTTTTTTCATAACGATCCTCCTATAAGTTTTTTTCTATTATATAGGATTATTTCCTATAAGTCAAGTAATTTATGCGATTTTTTCCTATACTTTTTCCATGGAAATTGCAAAAATAGTGGGAGAAAATCTAAAATCGGCGCGAAGGGCAAAGGGGCTGACGCAGGCGCAGATTGCGGCCGAGC
This sequence comes from uncultured Clostridia bacterium, assembly GCA_947589285.1. Classification (GTDB taxonomy): domain Bacteria; phylum Bacillota; class Clostridia; order Christensenellales; family Borkfalkiaceae; genus Gallimonas. The sequence goes on along the minus strand of CANPZV010000021.1, from coordinate 16,361 downwards.
TGAAAAAATATCAATCGGATTACAGCGAATATGAGACGGGGAAGGTACAGCTTGACTACGAAAAAATCGTATTTCTTTGTAAACGGTTGGATATATCTCCCAATGAGTTGTTTGGTTTTGAGTAAATCATGTATGCGGTCAAAAAACAGCGGCAGAGGCCGCTGTTTTTTTGTATGGAGAAATAACTGAGAGGGTGTCATTCTGAATCTGTACGACATCCCTTTTTGGCAGAATGCAAAATTCTCCCCTACAGGGGCAGCGAGAGAATTCTAAATGCCCTCACCACAATTTTTAATTTTCAATTTTTAATTAAAATGCGGTGTCCCACCCCCCTACCCCCCTCCCATGGAGGGGGCAAAGGGCCTCCCCCCTCAAGTATAAGGGGGGAGGCGGGTTTTTCTCGCCTGCCCCCTTCCCAAGGGGGCAGGGTAGGGGTGGGGGTTTGTTGTCGATGAGGGGATCCTTCGGTCGCTTCGCTCTCTCAGGATGAGCGCGATGCGCTCAATTTTTAATTCTACACAAAAACGGCGGCAGGGCCGCCGTTTGGAGATGTATCATTTTTTATAGGGATCCTTCCCGTAGAGGGCGGAGATGCTGTCGGCATACCGCCGCGAACTGTCGTAGTTCTTCAGTTCGATGCTCTGCGCCGCGTCCTGAAGGGCCTTTTTCTGTTCCTTGCTGAGCTTCGTGGGCGTCTCCACGATGACCTTGATGTGCAGAGACCCCGTGCCGCTCCGTCCGCGGATCCCCTTGCCGCGAAGCACGAATTCCTCGCCCGATTGCGTCCCCTCGGGGACCGTGAAGTCGAACACGTCGTTGAGGTCGGGGGCCTTCACCGTGCCGCCGAGGACCGCCGTCATGAAGGGGACGGGCAGGTCGATGTAGAGGTCCATGCCGTTCCGCTTGAAGATCTTGTGCGGCTCGATCTTGAAGGTGATGATGAGGTCTCCCGCGGGCGCGCCGTTCCTGCCCGCCTGTCCGTACCCCCGCTTGGTGATGTAGGACGTCGTATCGACGCCGGCGGGAATGTCGATCGTGACCGTCGTCTCCCGCCGCTGGGAACCTCTGCCCTTGCAGTCGGGGCACTTTTCGGTGATGATCTTTCCCCGTCCGCCGCATTCGGGGCAGGCACCCACGCGGATCGTTCTCCCGAACATGGTCTCCTGCGCGATCTGGACCTGACCTCTGCCGCCGCACCGCTGGCAGACCTTGTAAGCCGTGCCGTTCTTCGCGCCCGTTCCGCGGCAGGAGGGGCAGGGTTCGTTCCTCCCGTAGGAGACCTCCCTCCTGCAACCCTTTGCGGCGTCCATAAAGGAGAGGGTGACGGAGATATTGACGTCCTCGCCCGTCTCATCCCGCTGTGCGGAGCCGCCGAAGCCGCCCCTGCCGAAGAGGCTGTCGATGAAGTCCGAAAATCCCGTAAATCCCGCACCCGAAAAATCCCCGCCCGAGAAGCCGCCGAAGCCGCCCATGTTGTTCATGCCGGGGTGCGCTTGCTCATAGTCGTAGGCGGCGCGTTTCTCCTTGTCGGAGAGGATCTCGTTCGCCTCGTTGATCTCCCTGAACTTCTCCGCGCACGACGGGTCGTTGGGGTGAAGGTCGGGGTGATACTGTTTGGCGAGCTTGCGGTAGGCCGCTTTGATCTCGTCCTCGGTCGCGTCCTTGCTTACGCCGAGTATTTCGTAGTAATTCTTTTTCTCTGCCATAGCCGTCCTGTATCGTGCCGAAAAGCCGCTGTTCGGCGGCTTTTGCTATTCGTCAATGTCCTTCAAGGGGTCCAAGTTCGCGGCGTGAACCGTGCGGGAATGCTCTTGTCTGACGCCCCGCGCGATTTGTTTTTGCGAAAACAAACCGCGCGGAACACCGTTTACTGTCTGAATTCCGTATCGCCGTCGCCGCCTTCCGTGCCGCCCTGCGCCCCTGCCTGCTGGTAGAGCTTGGTGATGACGGGCGCGATCTTCCTTTGAAGTTCGTCCGCCGCCGCGTTAAAGGCGTCCTCATCGTCGCCGTCGAGGGCCTTCTTGGCCTCGTCCGCGGCGTCTTGCAGGACTTTCTTGTCGTCGTCGGAGAGCTTGTCGCCCGCTTCGCGCAGGGTCTGTTCCACGGAGAAGATCAGCCCGTCGAGCTTGTTCCTCGCCTCGACCTTCTGCTTGCGCTTCTTGTCCTCTTCGGCGTACTGTTCGGCGTCCTTCACGGCCTTGTTGATCTCGTCCTCCGAGAGGTTCGTCGAGGAAGTGATCGTGATGTCGGTGGATTTGCCCGTGCCGAGGTCCTTCGCCTCGACATGCACGATGCCGTTATGGTCCACGTCGAAGGTGACTTCGATCTGCGGAATGCCGCGGGGCGCGGGAGCGATCCCCGAGAGGGTGAACCTGCCCATCGTCTTGTTGTCGCGGCAGAATTCCCTCTCGCCCTGAAGGACGTGGATCTCGACCGTCGTCTGGTTGTCGGCCGCGGTGGAGAACACCTGAGACTTCTTCACGGGAATGGTCGTATTCCTGTCGATGAGTTTGGTGAACACGCCGCCGAGGGTCTCGATGCCGAGGGACAGGGGCATGACGTCGAGAAGAAGCACGTCCTTGACCTCGCCCGTCAGAACGCCGCCCTGGATGGCCGCGCCGACCGCGACGCACTCATCGGGGTTGATGCCCTTGAAGGGTTCCTTGCCCGTGAGTTGCTTTACCTTTGCGACGACGGCGGGCACGCGGGTGGAGCCGCCGACGAGGATGACCTTGTCGATGTCGCTGTACGAGAGGCCCGCGTCCTTCATCGCGAGGCGCATGGGTTCGGCCGTCTTGTCGATGAGGTCGGCGATGAGAGCTTCGAACTTCTGGCGGGTGATCTCCAATTCAAGGTGCGCAGGCCCCGACTCCGTCATGGAGATGAAGGGCAGGGAAATGGAGGTGGAGGTCATGCCCGAGAGTTCGATCTTGGCCTTCTCTGCGGCCTCTTTGAGCCTCTGCATGGCCATCTTGTCCTTGGAAAGATCCACGCCGTGGGACTTTTTGAACTCCTCCACCATGTAGTCCATGAGACGCTTGTCGAAGTCGTCGCCGCCGAGCATGTTGTTGCCGTTTGTCGCGAGGACTTCGAATACGCCGTCGGAGATCTCGAGGATAGAGACGTCGAAGGTGCCGCCGCCGAGGTCGTAGATCATGACCTTGCTGTTCTCCTTCTCCTTATCGAGGCCGTAGGAGAGGGCCGCGGCCGTGGGTTCGTTGATGATGCGCAGGACGTTGAGGCCCGCGATCTTGCCCGCGTCCTTGGTCGCCTGACGCTGTGCGTCGGTGAAGTAAGCGGGGCAAGTGATGACGGCGTCCGTCACCTTACCGCCGAGGTAGGCCTCCGCGTCCGTCTTGAGCTTGGAGAGGATCATCGCGGAGATCTCCTGCGGGGAGTACGACTTGTCGTCGATCTTCACCTTGTAGTCGGAACCCATTCTCCGCTTGATGGAGCTGACCGTCTTTTCGGGGTTGGCGACGGCCTGACGCTTTGCGACCTGCCCGACGACGCGGGAACCGTCCTTCTGGAATGCCACGACGGAGGGGGTCGTCCTCGACCCCTCTGCGTTCGCGATGACCACAGGCTCGCCGCCCTCCATCACCGCCACACACGAATTTGTTGTACCTAAATCAATACCGATGACCTTAGACATAATATATTCTCCTTAAAATGTTTTTGTGTTGATTTTCTTGTTTTGGGAAGGGCGTCCCCTCGCTGCCCCTATAGGGGAAAGGGGTTTTGGAACCCCTCTGTCTCGGCTACGCCTCGACATCTCCCCTAAGAGGGGCGACAAGGGTAAAACCGCTCATTCTGAGGGGGTTTACCCCCGAAGAATCCCCTCAAACGGAGTCCGTGGATCTATGAGATCCTTCGGCCCCGTTGGAGCCTCAGGATGAGCGCGTCATGCTCGATCCATGAGGGCCTTCTCCTGCGGGGCGGGCCGAGCGGACTCACTTGACCACGACGACCTGTGCGAAGCGCAGGACCTTGCCGTTCTGCATATAGCCCTTGGCGTAGACCTGCTTCACGGTGCCGCTCTCTTCTCCCGCCTCGGGTTCGACCGCCATGATCGCCTCGTGCTTTTCGGCGTCGAAGGGCTGGCCCAAGGGGTCGATGACCTCGATCTTCTCCTCCGCGAGGATCTTTTCGAAGGCGGCGGTCACCATCTCGATGCCCTTCCTCGTGCCCTCCTCGCGGCAGGCGGCAAGCGCGCGCCCGAGGTTGTCTGCAATGGGGAAGAGCTTGCCAACGACGTCCGCTCTGCCCTCCTGATACCGTTGCGCGCTCTGGTTCACCGTGCGCTTGCGGTAGTTTTCATATTCTGCGGAGACGGAATACCACTTCCGCTTGAAGTCCTCCGCCTTTGCCCTTTCCCGTTCCAGTTCCCGCTCGAGCTGTTCCTCGCGGGAGGGCGTCTTGGCCGCTGTTTCTTCCGCCGTTTCGGCTGCCGTTTCCTGCGCCGCCTCTGCCGCGGGGGTCTCCTGCGTCTCCTCCATGGGTTCGGCCGCGTCTCTTCTTCCCGATTTCTTGCTCATATCGTACCGCCCTTTTGTTTTCCCTTTTTATATAAAATGATTTTTGCCCACTCAAACGGTTTTTACAAAAAAATGCCCCGAAACCGCAAAAATTTTTTTCGGCGGGGGCTTTACAACGGCCGCTAAATGTATTAAAATGGAAAAAACCGAGAACATCAGGGGGAAGTTTCATGGAAACGAGAGCATTTGAATTGTATGCGAAGCGGAACAACAGAGTGAGCGTCCGCGCCATCCCCGGGCACTTCGTCACGCAGCATTCCCACGTCAATTACTGCATCGACATGACGAAGGTCAAGACGGAGATGAACGCCGCCAAGGCCGCCGCCAAACTGCTCACGGAAAATTTCACGCATGTGACGGTGGACACGATCATCACGCTCGAGCGCATGAAGATGGTCGGCGCGTTCCTCGCCGAGGAACTTGCGACGGGTTCGGGGATCAACATGAATCAGGAGATCGCCGTCATCTCGCCCGAGATCACCACCGACGAAAAGCTCATTCTGCGCGACAACATGCTCCCCTATGTGCGCTTCCGCCATGTGCTTCTTCTGACGGCGACGGCGACGACGGGCATGACGGCGATGAGCGCGGTGCGCGGCATTCGCTACTACGGCGGGGAGGTCGCGGGCGTCGCGACGGTGTTCGGCGGGAAGTTCGAGATCCCGGGGGTCCCCGTCGTGCGGCTCGTGGGGAGCGAGGACCTGCCCGATTACAGTTCCTACCGCGCGGGCGACTGCCCCATGTGCAAGGAGGGGAGGAAGATCGACGCGCTCGTCAACTCCTACGGGTACAGCAAGGTATAAAACGCATTTGATTTCAGCGCAAAGGCTCCCGCACGGGAGCTTTTTTGTTCGCAAAAGAGGGGGATCTTAATGAAAAACTGAGCGCGCCGCGCTCAGTCTGACACGCGCTCATGCTGAGGCGCAGCCGAAGCATCTCATAGACTCACGGACTTCGTTTGAGGGGATCCTTCGGCCCCGTTGTGGCCCCAGGATGAGCGATTCCCACCACCCGCTCCGCGGGAGCCTCCCCCCCCGCAGGGATTTTGGGCGGGGCGGGTATAAAAGGGGGAGATCCTGTCAACAATCCTTTCTGCATTTGGGGAGGGTCGTTGTATGGCGAAGATTTTCAGAGGGATATGGGCTGTCTGTGTTGCCCTTGTCGCGCTCGCGTGCGCCTTCTTTGCCGCGCTTCTGCTCCATGCGCCCGTCTTTGAGGGCGGGAAGGGGTACGAGCTGTATCTTTCGCCCTCCTCCTCTTCGCTCACCGTGCAGAGCGGCGATCCCGCGCGGGACAAGCTCTTTCTGCCCGTGCGGGGGGAGAGCGTGCGCTACGACGGCGACAGGCGGGACGAACTCCTCACGCGGTTCCGCGCCGAGATCCTCTTCACGGAGGAGGCCGCGGGCGTCGTCAACTACTACTGCCATTCGCCCGTCCTTGGGGAGGGCGTCGAACTGAACGGGTGGGAGGTCAATCTCCACATCGCCGTGTCAAAGGCGCAGACGGCGGCGGGTACCCCCCTCATTTTCGGGGGTTTTTGAGCGGGCAGGTATAAATCGCGCGAACGCTGTCAAAACCTTACATAAAATCGGAGGATTTCATCATGAGTGAAGAAAACACCAACGTCAAACCGAAGAAAAAGAAACTGCTCTACTACATTCTCCTCGCCGTGTGCGTCGCACTTCTCATCGCGGCGACCGTCCTCACCGTCTACTTTCTGACGACGGGGACCGAGAACGTCCTCGACGGTCCCTCCGTGGACAACCCGAACGACAACCCCGGCAATACGGGCGACACGGGCAATACGGGTGACACGGGCGACACAGGCGACACGGGCGACACGGGCGATACGGGAAACACGGGCGACGTCAACGATCCCTCCACTCCCTCGGGCGGGGAGGACGCCGTGAAGTTCGTCTCCCCGATCGATGGCGCGAGCTACACGGTGGAGTACAACGTCATCTACAAGAACGAGACGCTCGGCTGGATCTACCGCCACAAGGCAGTGGACTTCGACGCCAAGGCGGGGACGGAGGTCAAGTGCATGGCCGACGGCAAGATCGAGAGTATCTCGTACAGCGAAGAGACGGGGAACATCATTCTCGTCGATCACGGCGACGGCCTCAAGACGCTGTACCGCTTTGTAGAACCCGACAGCTCCCTCGAGGAGGGTGCGTCGATCAAGAAGGGGCAGAAGCTCGGCGTCGTTGCGGAGGCATACGGCATGGAACACAAGGACGGCGAACACCTGCACCTTGAAGTCGAACTCAACGGCAAGCCCGCAGACCCCACCGAATACCTCGGCTCCGTCCTCGAAGAAAAGTAAGAGCGAAAAAAATCGGCACGCGCGTGCCGATTTTTTGTTTTTTGAGATTTTTGTTGCTTTTTTGGCGCGGAAGGCTTATAATGGGGACATGTTCCACATCGTTTTAGTCGAGCCTGAGATCCCGCAGAACACGGGCAACATCGCCCGCACCTGCGCCGTGACGGGCTGTGAACTTCACTGCGTCAAGCCGCTCGGCTTCGACGTCTCCGAAAAGGCATTGCGCCGCGCGGGGCTTGACTATTGGCCGCTCGTCAAATTTCATCTGCATGAGAACTTCGGGGAGGTCATGCGCCTCTATCCCGACGCCCGCTTCCACTTCTTCACCACCAAGGCCCGTACGGTCTACACCGAGGCGAAGTTCGGCGCGGGAGATCTCCTCGTGTTCGGCAAGGAGACGAAGGGGTTGGAGGAGGAACTTCTCGTCGCCCACAGGGAGGAATGCGTGCGCATTCCCATGCTTGATGACTGCCGTTCGCTCAATCTGTCCAATGCCGTCGCCATCGCCGTCTACGAGGGCCTGCGGCAGAACGGATTCGAGGGCTTGAAGGCGGCGGGGGAGCTGCACAGACTGTCATGGGAGACGTAAATGCCAAGAAAGACAGCAAGGGGAAGGGGCGCAAGTGGCTCCTTGCCGTCCTTGCCCTGCTCCTTGCGGCGGTCTATATCGCCCTGCTCTTTCTGCCCTATCCGAGGGCGGTGGAATTCCCGAGGGACAGCTATCGCGTCGTCTGGTCGGACGGGAGCGTCACGGAGGAGAACTTTGCCTCCGCAGCTTCCCTCCTCGACGGCGTTGGGGAGAACGGGGAGATCCTCCTGCGGCGGGACGGGCTTACGGGCAGCTGTTTTGATGTTGAAAACGTCAAGGCGGCGCGGGAGATCCTCGAAGGGGGAGAACTCGCCCTCATGCTCTCCATGGACTTTTCGCTCGACCGCCTCGGGAGCGCGGCTCTGTACCATGTCTATGGCGGGACGCTCTACTTCGACGCGGGCGATTGGTTCGCCTTCACGGGGGAGCGGGCGGAACTCACTCAGATCCGCAAAGCGGGGAGGGTCTTTTTCACGGGAGGGGACCTCGCCGCCTCCGCGCTCCTTTCGACCGAGGCAAGCACGCTCATCGTCGGAGACCTCGCCGAATTTTCGTACAAAACGATCGACGGGACGGCTGTGACGGTCGAGGGAAGGACGCGGTATCTCACGGTAGACGGCGCGATCGTTGACGCCGAACTCGGCGGGAGCCTCGCGGCGGGCCAGCCGCTCGCTACTCAGATCTCCGTGCCCGACGTCGCCGCCTCCAAGCTCGGGGCGTTACTGCCCTGCAAACGGCTCGTCTCCCTCGATTTGCCCTTTCTCGGGAGCGGCCCCGTCGCGGCGGGGGAAAAGTTCCGCGGCGAGCTGGGGTATCTGTTCACGGACGGGAACGCGTACTTCGTCCCCGACACCCTGAAGCGCGTGAGAGTGCGGGGCGGCGCGCTCATCTCCTTCGCCTTTTACGCCTGCGCGTCTTTGGAGGAGATCGACGCCTGCGGGGTGGACCCCGATGCCATCGAACGTCAGGCCTTTGCGGGCCTTGAAAATTTACGCACCTTGCATACGCCCCAAAAGGACGTTGTTCTGACGGGAGAATTTGTGTCTCATACCGCCGCATGCGGCTGCACTGTCTACGAAAGAAAGGAGGGATGACCCATGAAAAAATTCTTCAAAAAAGTTTTCAGCCGGTTTCCGTTTGTTGCTCTCACGATCGTTGCCCTGATCCTGCTCTTCTTCGGCGTCCTCGTCGGGGGGTGGTACTTCGCCGCCTACATTCTCACCGAGGTGTTCCCCGTCTCCGAACGCATCATCACGATCGTCGTGACCCTTCTCGACGATCTCATTCTCATCATCGCCGTCGTCAACGTCGTCAGCCGCGACCTCGTGCCCGAGACCAAGATCCCGTGGATCCTGTGCATCGTCGTTCTGAATATCCTCGGCGTGTTCATCTACGCGCTCTTCTCCTCCCACCGCCCCACGCGCAGACAGCGCAAGTTCTACGCCAAACTCTACGAGCAGAACAGGGAACTCAGGGAGCCGCCCGTCCCCAAGGAACAGCTTTTGGGGGAACTCGGCCACTGGGCGGACGTGAGCGAAGCCCTCTCCGCCTCCGAGCCGTCCGCCGTCGTCAGGGGCGGGACGAAGGTCGATTACTTCCCCTCGGGCGAGGCCTTCTTCGAGCGGGTGAAGGAGGACCTTGAAAGGGCGGAAAAGTTCATCTTTTTGGAATACTTCATCATCGAGGAGGGCAAATTTTGGGATTCGCTCCTCGACATTCTCGCAAAGAAGGCGGAAGAGGGGGTCGAAGTGCGCGTCATGTACGACGACGTCGGCTCCATGGCCAAGGTCAGCGCGGGATACTATAAGAAGATGCGCAAGCGCGGCATCAAGGCGGTGAAGTTCAACCCCTTCATCCCCGTCGTCACGACCCTGCACAACAACCGCGACCACAGGAAGATCCTCGTCATCGACGGCAAGATCGGCTACACGGGCGGCCTCAATCTCGCCGATGAGTACATCAACGAGACCCACCCCTTCGGCTATTGGAAGGACAACGCCATCCGCCTCGAGGGGGAGGGCGTGTACAATCTCACGGAGATGTTCCTCGGCATGTACCAGATCGCGAGCCACGAGGTGGAGGACATCAAGCCCTACCTCGTCAAGCACACCGCCGAGGGTGCGGAGGGATTCGTCCAGCCCTACGGCAGCGGCCCCGTGCCCCTCTTCGAGCGGCACCTCTCGGAGGACGTGTATATCAACATCATCGGCGCGGCGCGCGACTACGTTTGGATCACGACGCCCTATCTCATCATCGACTACCGCATGCGGGAGGCCCTGATCCTCGCCGCCAAGCGGGGCGTGGACGTCAGGATCGTGACGCCGCACATTCCCGATAAGAAACTCGTCTTTTCGCTCACCCGCTCCACCTATCTCGCCCTCATCAAGGGCGGCGTGAAGATCTATGAATTCACGCCGGGGTTCGTCCACGCCAAGACCTTCCTCGCCGACGGAAAGGTCGGCACGGTGGGGACGGTCAACCTCGACTACCGTTCCTTCCTGTATCACTTTGAGGACGGCGTCATCATGTACAACGTCCCCGCGCTTGACGACATCAGGCAGGACTTCGAAAAGACGTTCGAGGCCTCCGCGCTCCAGACCGAGGCGGACGCCAAGAAAAGCCCTGTCGGGCGGGTCCTCTGCGAGGTCGCCAAGATCTTCGCCCCGCTGTTTTGAGGGCAGACGCTCATGTCGCCCCGCGCACTTGCCCCTAAGGGGGAGACCACGGGCTTCGTTTGAGGGGATCCTTCGCCTGCGGCTCAGGATGAGCGGGAGGAGAAATCGCTCATGCTGAGCGTTAGCGAAGCATCTCATAGACCCACGGAGCCGCCCCTGCGTCATTCTGAGAAACGGGGGAGCATCCCCTCTGCGTCATCCTGAGGAAGCGAAGCGACCGAAGGATCCCCTTGGTCGATGTCCCCCCCCACCACCCGCTCCGCGGGAGCCTCCCCCCCAAGGGGTAGGCCATCTCTCGCTGCCCCTTTTAGGGGAAGTCCCCGAACGAAGTGAGGGGAAAGGGGTTTTGAAACCCCTCTGTCTCGGCTACGCCTCGACATCTCCCCTATAAGGGGCGACGAGGGAAGGGCGTTGCTCGTGACATCTCCCCTATAAGGGGCGACGAGAGGATCCTAAATCTCCCCGCCGCAATTTTTAATTTTTAATTTTCAATTTTCAATTCAGCTATGATCCATTCTCTCTCCGGCGGGGTGATCGCCGACGGCACGGTCTACACATTCGCAAAGGTGCGCGTGGAGGAGGTCCCCATGTGGTTCATCGCCCCCTTCGCCGTGAAGGCGGGCGACAGGGTCCTCGTGCCCCTCGGCGGCGGGACGGCGGAGGGGGAGGTCGAGCGGACGGAGGACTGTTCCCCCGCGACCGCGCCCGTTCCCCCCAAACGCGCCCGCGAAATTCTTGCCCTTTTGCCGAAAAATTCTTGACATCAATCCATATATATGTTACAATCGAAGCCGTCATAGGGGAGTAGTCGGCCCGAAAGGGCGGTCATATCCACAGAGTGCGGACGATCCCGCGGGTATTTCATGAAACGACGAGACTTATGCGCGGCCTTTTCGCGTATAAGTCTTTTTTTTCGGATCCCCTTCGGCAAAAATACTATCACAAGGAGAGCGTATGGCGGTCTGGGAGATCCTTCTTATCGGCGTCGGGCTGTCGATGGACGCATTCGCCGTCGGGCTGACGGACGGAATGACCGAACCGAAGATGAAGCCGTGGAAAGTCGTCCTCATCGCGGCCCTTTTCGGCGGGTTTCAGTTCCTGATGCCCGTTCTCGGCTACTACTTCGGCTCGATCTTCACTTCCGTTGTCCAAAAGATCGCCCCGTGGCTCTCCTTTGCCATTCTCGCCTTCCTCGGCGGGAAGATGGTCTTTGACTTCTTCATGGAGTTGAAAAAGAGGGGACAGGACGCCCAAAACGCCGCAGCGGACGGGAACGGCGCACAGGCGGCGGGCGTCGGCAAACTCCTCATGCAGGCCGTTGCGACGGCTATCGACGCGCTCGCCGTCGGGGTGACCTTCGTCGCGGCGGAGACGGACAAGGGTCTGCCCTTCCACGCCGTTCTCTGCGCCCTCGTCATCGGGGCGGTCACCTTTCTTCTGAGCATTTTCGCCGTCCTCATCGGGAGGAAGGCGGGGGATAAATTCTCCGACAAGGCGCAGCTTTTCGGCGGCGTCATTCTCATCGCGATCGGTCTGAAGATCCTCATCGAGGGTCTCATCGGGTAGCCGCCCGCGAGCTTTACGAGCTTTACAAGGGGACAAAGCATGCTGTATCTCTGGATCTTTCTCATGATTTTAGGGTTCGCCCTCCTCATCAAAGGGGCAGATTGGTTCGTTGACGGCGCGGCGGGCATTGCGGAAAAGTGCAACGTCTCCCCCCTCGTCATCGGTCTCACCGTCATCGCCTTCGGGACAAGCGCGCCCGAGCTGTGCGTCTCCGTCGCCTCGGCGGTGCAGAGGCTCCCCGATTTTTCGACGGGCAACGTCATCGGCAGCAACATTGCGAACATCTTTTTGATCCTCGGCTGTTCCGCGCTCTTCCGTCCCCTTCCCGTGCAGAAAAACTCCCTGCGGCTCGACATTCCCGTCCTTCTTCTCGCCTCCTTCCTCCTCATCGGCCTCGGCATATGGGGGAATGCCCTCGAATGGTGGGATGGGCTGATCTTCCTCGCCGTGTTCGCGGCGTACATGTTCTGCCTCTTCAGGGGTGCGAAGCGCGATCCCGCGCCGCCCGAACCGCCCAAGCCCGCGCCCAAGACGGGCTTCGGCGCATGGCTGGACAGAATGATGGGGAAGCTGTGGTTCCTCATCCTTTTGACCCTCGTCGGCCTCGGCATGGTCGTCGGCGGGGGGACCCTCCTCGTGGACGGGGCCAAGTACATCGCCGAATACTTCGGTGCGCCGCAGGACGTCATCGGCCTCACGGTCATCGCGATCGGGACCTCCCTGCCCGAGCTTGTCACCTCCGTCGTCGCGGCGGCAAAGGGGGAGACGGACATCGCCGTCGGGAACATCATCGGGAGCAACATCTTCAACATTCTCTTCGTGGCGGGCGTCGCGTCCCTCTTCTATCCGCTGGCCTTTGACCTCAACGACACGCTCATCGACGCCTTGGTCGCCCTGCTCGCCGCACTTGTGCTGTACCTGTGCGCCCTCCTCGGGAAGGATAAGATCGGCCGTGCGTCGGGAGCCGTGATGCTCCTGCTGTTTGCGGCATACTATGTGTATCTGTTTGCGGTGAGAATATGAAAAGAACGGCCCTTTCACAGTCTGCGGCAAAGGAGAGGACATTGAAATACCTCTGGAAATGTCTCAGTTCCTATAAAAAAGAGGCGATCCTGTCGCCCCTGTTCAAACTCTTCGAGGCATGTATGGAACTCGTCGTGCCCCTTGTCGTCGCGCACATCGTGGACGTCGGCATTGCGACGGGGGACAGGATGTACATCGTCCACGGCATGCTGCTCCTCGTCGCCTTCGGGGCGGCGGGGCTTGCCTTCGCGCTCACGGCGCAGTACTTCGCGGCGAAGGCGGCGGTAGGGACGTCCGCCTCGGTGCGCGGCATGCTCTTCACGAAGCTCCAATCGCTCTCCTATGAGGACATCGACCTCGTCGGCACGTCGCAGATGATCACGCTGATGACGAGCGACGTCAACCAGGTGCAGGCGGGGGTCAACCACACCCTGCGCCTCCTTCTGCGCTCGCCCATCATCGTGTTCGGGGCGGCGGCCATGGCATTTACGGTAGATGTGTATGCGGGGATCATCTTTCTCGTCCTCATTCCGCTCCTTGCGGCCGTCATCGTCGGCGTCATGGCGGCGACGGCCCCCCTCTATAAGAAGGTGCAGGAAAAACTCGACGGCGTTAACCTCTCCGTCCGCGAAAATTTGCAGGGTGTGCGCGTCATCCGCGCCTTCTGCCGCGAGGAGGGGGAACTCGCCCTCTTCGACGGCCGCAACGACGACCTCTGCGCCGCGCAAAAGCGGGCGGGGCGCATTTCTGCCGTCACCAATCCCGTCACTTTCTGCCTCGTCAACCTTGCCGTCATTCTGCTCGTCTTTGTCGGCGGGGTCAGGGTGAGCATGGGGTCGCTCGCGCAGGGCGACGTCATCGCGCTCTACCTCTACATCACGATCATTCTGACCGAACTCATCAAGCTCGCCAACTTCATCTACATCGTCGCAAAGGCCGTCTCCTCCGCCCGCAGGATCGGGGACGTCCTCGCCCTTCCCGCCGAGCCTGACAGCTACCTCCCCGCAGAGGAGGGGCACGGCGACAGGGCGGTGGAGTTTGAGGACGTCACCTTCACCTACCGCGGGGGCGGTGCGCCCGCACTGTCGGACATCGCCTTTTCGGTGGGGCGGGGGGAGACCGTCGGCATTCTCGGCGGCACAGGTTCGGGCAAGAGTACCCTCGTCAGCCTCATTCCCCGCTTTTACAGGGCGGGGTCGGGAAGCGTGAAGGTGGGCGGCGTGGACGTCGGGGCGATCCCCAAGGAGACCTTGCGCAACATCGTCGCCGTCGTGCCCCAAAAGACGCTCATCTTTCAGGGCACCATCCGCTCCAACCTCCTCTGGGGGAACGGCACGGCCACGGAGGAGGACCTTCTTTGGGCGGTCGGCGTCGCGCAGGCAGAGGACGTCGTCGCTGCAAAGGGGGGTCTCGACGGGGAGATCGCGCAGGAGGGCAAGAACCTCTCGGGCGGACAGCGGCAGAGGCTCGCGATCGCCCGCGCCCTCGTGAGAAGGCCCGAGGTCCTCATTCTCGACGACAGCTTCTCCGCCCTCGACTATGCGACGGACGCCCGCCTCCGCGCCGCGCTCAGATCGGTCGGCTGTACGACGTTCATCGTCTCCCAGCGCACGGCCTCCGTCCGCAGTGCCGATAAGATCGTCGTGCTTGACGAGGGGAGGATCGCGGGGATCGGCACCCATGGGGAGCTGTTGAAAACGTGCGGGCTGTACCGCGAGATCGACGCCTCGCAGGGAGGTGGGGAAGCATGAAACAGCCCTCTGTGTTGAAAAAGATCCTCATTCGCCTCAAACCCTACGCGCCGTGGCTCGTTCTGACGATGGCGGCGGCCATTCTCTCCGTCGCGGGGCAGATCATGGTGTCCTACTTCGTCGGCAAGGCCATCGACTGTCTCGTGTATTCGGTGAACGAGGCAGGGAAGCGCGTCATCGACTTCGGCCCCATTTACAGGCAGTTCCTCTTCATCGGCGTCTGCATCGCGGCGGCGGTCATCGGGCAGTTCGCCCTCTCCCTCGCAAACAACCGCGTCGCCTACCACGTCCTCGCCTCCCTCCGCAGGGACGCCTTCAAGAAGATCAGCTCCCTTCCCCTGAGCTATATCGACACCCGCGCCTATGGGGACGTCTCCTCCGTCATTCTGTCCGACGCAGAGCAGTTCTCGGACGGCCTGCTCCTCGGTTTCACCCAGCTGTTCACGGGCTTTGCGACCATAATCGGCGTCCTCATCGTCATGTTCGTCATGCGGTGGGAGGTCGCCCTCGTCGTCCTCTTCGTCACGCCGCTCTCCCTCGTCGCGGCAAAGTTCATCGCCTCGCGCACCTACAAGATGTTCCGCGCACAGGCGGAGGCAAGGGCAGAGCAGACGGCCTTCGCCGACGAGATGATCGCGGGATTGAAGGTCGTCAAGGCCTACACGCACGAGGACGAGAACGAGGAGGCCTTCGGCGTCCTCAATGAAAATCTGCGCAAAAAGTCCCTCTCCGCGATCTTCCTCTCCTCGACGACCAACCCCGTCACGCGGTTTGTGAACTCCGTCGTCTACGCCCTCGTCGCGCTCGTCGGCGCACTCCTCGCCATTGCGACGGCGGGGACGGCCGCCCCCTTCACCGCGGGGGATCTGACGACGTTCCTCTCCTATTCCAACCAATACACCAAGCCCTTCAACGAGATCTCCGAAGTCATCGCCGAATTCCAGAACGCCCTCGCCTGCGCCGCGCGGCTGTTCGCGCTCATCGAGGAGCCGGAAGAACCCTCCGACGAAGGGCTTCCCGCGCTCGGGGACGTCAAGGGGGAGGTCAGGGCAGAACATGTGGACTTCTCGTACAGCGAGGAGCGGCCGCTCATCCGCGACATGAACATCGACGTGCCTGCGGGCAGCCGCATCGCGATCGTCGGCCCCACGGGGTGCGGAAAGACGACGCTCATCAACCTCCTCATGCGCTTCTATGACGTTGACGGGGGGGCGATCTTCGTGGACGGGCAGGACATCCGCACGGTCACGCGGCGGTCTCTCCGCGAAAACTACGGCATGGTGTTGCAGGAGACGTGGCTGAAAACGGCGACCGTGCGCGAAAATCTCTGCATGGGCAATCCGTCCTGTTCGGAACAGGACATGATCAACGCCGCCATTGCCGCCCACGCGCACGGCTTCATTCTGCGCCTTCCCGAAGGATACGACACCGTGCTTGGGGAGGAGGGGACGCTCTCCGAGGGGCAAAAACAGCTCCTCTGCATCGCGCGGGTCATGCTCTGCCGTCCGCCCATGCTCATTCTCGACGAGGCGACGTCGAACATCGACACGCGCACGGAACTCTTGGTGCAGGACGCCTTCCGCAAGCTCATGGAGGGGAGGACGAGCTTTATCGTCGCGCACAGGCTCTCCACGATCAAAAACGCCGACCTCATTCTCGTGATGAGGGCGGGCAACATCGTCGAGCATGGTACGCACGAACAGCTCCTCTCGCAGGGCGGCTTCTACCGCGAACTCTACGAAGCCCAATTCGAGGGGTGAAAAATGCTTAGAATGAACGGCTTCCCGCTCATTCTGAGGGCGAAGCCCGAAGGATCCCTTCAAACGAAGTCCGTGGGTAGCGGCGTCATGCTGAGAAGGAAAGTGATACGAAGTCATAACAAGTTGACCCGAAGCA
>CANPZV010000020.1 GCA_947589285.1 uncultured Clostridia bacterium | reverse complement strand
CCTTACGGGGCACCCACCCCTCGAGGGGTGGGCAAGAGGACTTCGTTTGAGGGGATTCTTCACTGCGTTCAGAATGAACGTACCCCCTCCTTGGGAGGGGGGTAGGGGGGTGGGTCACCGCATTTCTCTTGGTGCCCCCTTGAGGGGGAGCTGTCGAGGCGAAGCCGAGACTAAGGGGGTGTCGTTCTGATTTTGTATGACACCCCTTCTGCCCCTTACGGGGCACCCACCCCTCGAGGGGTGGGCAAGAGGACTTCGTTTGAGGGGATTCTTCACTGCGTTCAGAATGAACGTACCCCCTCCTTGGGAGGGGGGTAGGGGGGTGGGTCACCGCATTTCTCTTGGTGCCCCCTTGAGGGGGAGCTGTCGAGGCGAAGCCGAGACTAAGGGGGTGTCGTTCTGATTTTGTATGACACCCCTTCTGCCCCTTACGGGGCACCCACCCCTCGAGGGGTGGGCAAGAGGACTTCGTTTGAGGGGATTCTTCACTGCGTTCAGAATGAGCGTTACCCCATCCATGGGAGGGGGGGTAGGCGGTGGGCAACGGGCAATCATGCCCACCTCAGTCGCCTGCGGGAAAAGGCTCCTCCTCGGGAGGAGCCTTATGCCTGTCCATTTCCCGCGTCATCCTGAGGGCATAGCCCGAAGGATCCCGTGAACGAAAGTCCGTGGGTAGCGGCGTCATGCTGAGAGAGCGAGTAAAACGCAGTCTATGGAAGTTGACCCGAAGCATCTCGCCGCTACTGTGCAACGCCCCGCGAGATTCTTCGGTTCCGCATATCGGACTTCGTTCCGCCCTCGTTTCTCAGAATGACGCGGGGCAGGGCGAGGCGGTCTCACCCCGTTCCCTCAGAATGACGCGGGGCGGGGCAAGGCAGGGTGACGCAGTGGCGCAGAATGAGGCGGGGGCGTGCCTTGCGATCTGTTGACTTCTTCGGGAAAAAGCGGTATAATGAACGCATGGAAGATCGGTTTTCGAGGACAGAACTCCTCCTCGGCATAGAGGGCATGGAGAAACTGAAAAAGAGCCGCGTGATCGTATTCGGGATCGGCGGCGTGGGCGGCTATTGCGTGGAGGCCCTCGCCCGCTCGGGCGTGGGGGGACTTGACCTCGTTGATCACGACACGGTCAGCCTCACCAACATCAACCGCCAGATCGTCGCCACGGACGGGACCGTCGGACGGTACAAAGTTGACGTCGCGGCAGAGCGCGTCGCCGCGATCAACCCCGACTGTGCCGTTCATACCCATAAAACATTCTATTTGCCCGAGACGGAGGGGGAGTTTGACTTCCGCGCCTACGACTATATCGTTGACGCCGTTGACACGATGACGGCGAAGATCGCCATCGTGCGGGGTGCCGCCGCGTGCGGGACGCCCGTCATCAGCGCGATGGGGGCGGGGAACAAGCTCGACCCCACCAAATTTGAGGTCGCGGACGTTGCAAAGACCTCCGTCTGCCCGCTCGCCCGCACCATGCGGCGGGAACTCAAAAAGTACGGCATCGGCCACCTCAAGGTCGTCTATTCGAGGGAGGAGCCGATCCGCCGCGCAAAGAGCGGGGAGAGCGAAGAGAGCGGGGAAGCGGGGCGGCGGAGCGTCCCCGGGAGCGTCGCCTTCGTCCCGTCCGTCATGGGCCTCATCCTCGCGGGGGAAGTCGTAAAGGACCTCATAAGGGAGGGGAGGGAAGATGTCGCACAGTAAATTCCAAAAGCGCGGGAGATCCCTCTATCTGACGTGGAACCCCGACGCGAAGAAATATATCAACGTCTGCAAGCTCTGCGGACACCAAGGGTACAGCCCCGCGATCGAGGCGGAGGGCTTCCGCGACGACCCCTTGGGGCGGGCGATCCATGCGAGCCTTACGGGGACGCTTCGCTGTCTGCCGCTCGACGGATTCGGACGCTGTGAGATGTGCGCACGCGTACAGGACGGACGGTAAAGGGGCGGGGCGGATCCTGTCTGCCATGGGCGGACTTTCATTCAGACCAAAAATATGGAACCATTGTATCAAACAATCGAAGAGGGGCTGAGAAAGCAGTACGCAAAGCGGCTCTTCAAGCCATTTGCAAAGGCGATCGTCGAATACGGCCTCGTACAGCCCAATGACAGGATCGCCGTGTGCATCTCGGGCGGGAAGGACTCCACGCTCATGGCCAAGCTCTTTCAGGAATTGAAACGGCACAACAAATTCCCGTTCGAGCTTGTCTTTCTCGTCATGGACCCGGGGTACAGCAGGGAGAACAGGGAACGCATCGAGGAAAATGCAAAGCTCCTTAACATTCCGATCACGGTGTTTGAGACGGACATCTTCAAGAACGTATTCGAGATCGAGAAGTCTCCCTGCTACATCTGCGCACGGATGCGGCGGGGGCACCTGTATGCGAAGGCGAGGGAACTCGGCTGTAACAAGATCGCCCTCGGGCACCACTATGACGACGTCATCGAGACCATTCTCATGGGCATGCTCTACGGCGGGCAGATCCAGACCATGCTCCCCAAACTGAAAAGCACCAATTTTGAGGGAATGGAGCTGATCCGCCCCATGTACCTCGTGCGGGAGAAGGACGTCATCGCATGGCGGGACGAGTACGGCCTCCGCTTTTTGCAGTGCGCGTGCAAATTCACCGAGCAGGGGGCGTACTCCGACGACGGCGGCAAGCGGAAGAAGGTGAAGGAACTCATCCGCACCCTGAAGCGGGAGGACCCGCAGATCGAGCAGAACATCTTCAAGAGCGTGGAGAACGTCAGCCTTGCGACGGTCATCGCCTATAAGGACAAGGACGGCGTGCGTCACCGCTTCGACGACGATTGAATGGGATGCCGCGACCTCGCCCCCACCATGGGAGGGGGTAGGGGGGGTGGGTCACCGCATTTTAATTAGAAATTGAAAATTAAAAATTAAAAATTGCGGCGGGGGGGATTTGGAATGACACCCCTTCTGCCCCTTGCGGGGCACCCTCGCACGCGGGTGGAAACCCGCGTTTGGGCGGCATTTGCCCGAAACATATGGGCAAATTCTTCCCTCGAGGGGTGGGCAAGACTTGGCTCCCCGATAAGGGGCGACGAGAGCAAACCGCTCATGTTGCCCCGCGTCATTCTGAGAAACGGGGGTAGAACGAAGTCCGATGATTTGACCCGAAGAATCTCGCGGGGCGTTAAACAGTAGCGACGAGATGCTTCGGGTCTTTCTTTTTTTGACTTCGTACGACGTTCTTTCTCAGCATGACGCCGCTACACACGGACTTCGTATAAGGGGATTCTTCGCCTTCGGCTCAGAATGACGCGGGGCGGGGCAGGGCGACGCTCATGTTGAGGCGAAGCCGAAACATCTCATAGACACACGGACTTCATATAAGGGGATTCTTCGCCTTCGGCTCAGAATGAGCGGTTGCCCTCGTTGCCCCCCAAGGGGCATTTTGTTTTCCCCAAAAATTTCACAGACAAATGCGGGTGAAACATTTGACAAACGCGCGGGGGCTTTGATATACTGAAAACAAGCAGGCGACGGTGCGGGCTATGGGCCGTCTGTCGTCGGGCTGCACACGTTCGGCGGAAGCCGAAGGCACAGGACAACACCGGCGGGCTGAAGGCCCTTTTGAGGAAGCTCATGGGAAAACGTCTCTTCTATCGGCTGTCGTACAGGCACAATATGCACCTCGCCTCGGTCGGGGAGAGGTATCGGCACGGCGGCAAAATTTGCAACGGGGAGGGGTTTCCCATCAGGAACGGAGAGTTTCTTCCCATACAGAAAAAATCGAACAAAAGGAGCGTTTTTTGACGCTCCTTTCTTCATATTTTGAGGAATTAACAAGAAAAATAGGCAAAAATTTGTTTGTTTTGAACATTTTTTGTGAAACTTTCATTTTTCCTATTGACAAACGAAACATTTTCAGTTACAATAATATGACAAGAATAAGCAACAGACGAGGGAAAATATGGATATTCGTGAAATTGTAAGCAAATGTGACCACACGCAACTCTCCGTCACGGCGACGTGGGAGGACATCAAACTTCTCATCGACGACGGCATCAGATACGGCACCGCCTCCGTGTGCATTCCGCCCTGCTATGTGGCGGACGCCAAGAAGTACGCGGGCGGGAAACTCCCCATTTGCACGGTCATCGGCTTCCCGAACGGCTACAACGCAAAGGAAGTCAAGGTCTTTGAGACCGCACAGGCCGTGAAGGACGGCGCGGACGAGATCGACATGGTCATCAACATCGGCGATCTCAAAGCGCGGCGTTTTGACAAGATCGAGGACGAGATCAAGGCGATCAAGGCGGCCTGCGGCGGCAGGATCCTCAAAGTCATCATCGAGACCTGCCTCCTCACCGACGAGGAGAAGATCGAGATGTGCAGGATTGTGACGGCGGCGAAGGCCGACTTCATCAAGACCTCCACGGGCTTTTCCAAGGCGGGCGCAACGCGGGAGGACGTCGCCCTCTTCAAAAAATACGTCGGCAAGGACGTAAAGATCAAGGCGGCGGGGGGCATCTCCTCCATCAAGGACGCCGAAGATTTCGTCGCGCTCGGCGCAAGCAGGCTGGGCACTTCCCGCATCGTCAAGATCGTCAAGGAGGAGCATCTGTTATGAGCGAACACAAGAACATCCCCACTCCCCACATCGCGGCGAAATACGGCGACTTTGCGCCGACCGTCCTGATGCCGGGGGATCCGCTCCGCTCCAAATTCATCGCCGAAAATTTCCTCGAGGACCCCGTCCTCGTCAACAATGTGCGCGGCGTCAACGGGTTTACGGGCTTCTATCAGGGCAAGTGCGTGTCCGTCATGGCTTCGGGCATGGGCCAGCCCGCGATCGGCATCTATTCCTATGAGCTGTTCAACTTCTACGGCGTGGAGAACATCATCCGCGTCGGTTCCTGCGGCTCTTTCGATAAGGACCTGCACGTGCGCGACATCATCCTCGCGCAGGGCGCATGCACCAACGGCAACTATGCCAACCAATACGGCCTCCCCGGGACGTTCTGCCCCATTGCCGACTTCGGCCTTTTGAAGAGGGCCGCCGAGGCATGCGAGAGGGCGGGCGTCCGCTATAAAGTGGGGAACATCTTCTCCTCCGACATGTTTTATGACGACAGCAACAGCGGCATGCAGTGGGCGAAGATGGGCGTTTTGGGCGTGGAAATGGAGTCCGCGGCCCTCTACTGCAACGCGGCGCGGGCGGGCAAGAAGGCCCTGTGCATCTGCACCGTGTCGGACAGCTTCATCCACCCCGAGGAGAACACGACGGCCGAGGAGCGGCAGAATTCCTTCACGGCGATGATGAAGATCGCCCTCGAGATCGCATAAAGGAGAGGTCATGGCAAAGAGATTTTTTCTGATCGTGCTTGACAGTTTCGGCGTGGGGGAGGAACCCGACGCATATCTTTGGCACGACGAGGGGAGCAACACGCTCGGTGCCATCCGCTCCCACCCCAACTTCGACTGCCCCAACCTGAGAGAGCTGGGCCTCTTCAACATCGAGGGCGTCGGCGGCGGCGTCTCCCGCCCCAAGGCGAGCTTCGCGAGAATGCGCGAGAAGTCCATGGGCAAGGATACGACGATCGGCCATTGGGAGATCGCGGGCATCGTCTCGCCCGATCCGCTCCCGACCTATCCCGACGGCTTCCCCGCCGAAGTCATCGCGGAATTTGAGGAAAAGACGGGCCGCAAGGTCATCTGCAACAAGCCCTATTCGGGCACCGAAGTCATCAAGGACTACGGGGAAGAACACGTCAGAACGGGCGCGCTCATCGTCTACACCTCTGCGGACAGCGTGTTCCAGATCGCGGCGCACGAGGACGTTGTCCCCGTCAAAGAATTATATAGATACTGCCAGATCGCGCGGGACATGCTCGTTCCGCCCCACAACGTCGGGCGCGTCATCGCCCGCCCGTTCACGGGGGAATATCCCTTCACGCGGACGGCGAACAGGCACGACTTTTCCCTTCTCCCGCCCTCCGATACGATCGTGGATCTGTTGGAGAAGGCGGGGTATGACACGATCTCCGTCGGCAAGATCTACGACATCTTCGCGGGATCGGGGCTTTCCGAGAGCAACCGCACGACGTCGAACGCTGACGGCATGCGGGTGACGAAGGAGATGCAGGCGCGCGATTTCAACGGCCTTTGCTTCGTCAACCTCGTCGATTTCGACATGAAATACGGCCACCGCAACGACGTGGCGGGCTATGCTGCCGCGGCGACGGAGTTCGACCGCTTCCTCACGGGTTTCTTAAAGGACATGCGCGAGGACGACGTTCTTCTCATCACCGCCGACCACGGCTGCGACCCCTCGACGCCCTCCACCGACCACTCCCGCGAGTACACGCCCATGCTCATCTATGGAAAGCATGTAAAAGAGGGCGTGGACCTCGGCACCCGCCCGACGTTTGCGGACATCGGCGCGACCGTCCTTGCCTATTTCGGCGTGGACCGCGAGGGAACGAGCGGCGAGAGCTTCTGGAATGAGGTGAAGGCATGACCGACAGGGAACTCATGGACCTCGCGCAGGAGGCGAGGCGGCTCTCCTACTCCCCCTATTCGCGCTTTCGCGTCGGGGCGGCCCTGCTCACGAAGAGCGGGAAGGTCTACACGGGCTGCAATATCGAGAACGCGGGGTACTCCGCGACCAACTGCGCCGAGCGGACGGCAATTTTCAAGGCCGTGAGCGAGGGCGAAAGGGAATTCGAAGCCATCGCGATCGTCGGCGGCAGGGAGGGGGAGACGAACGACTTCACCGCCCCCTGCGGCGTGTGCAGGCAGGTCATCGCCGAATTCTGCGGGGGGGATTTCAAGCTCCTCCTCGGACGGCCCGAAGCGTTCAAGGCGTACACTCTCAAGGAACTTTTGCCCTTCTCTTTCACGGCGCAGGATCTGTGAATCGGTTTTTTGAAATAAGGAGAACAGCGTTTCGTTCATGAAGAGCGTCTTTTCAAAGGTAATATCCCTGACTCTTGCCGCTGCGGCCGCCTGTACGGTGTTTGCGGGCTGCGGCACGGGCGGCGGGGGCGACATTGTAAACATCGACATCTATGCCGTCAACGACCTCCACGGGAAGTTCATGGACACCGCGGGCCAGCCCGGGGTGGACGAGTTCACCACCTATATGAAGGAGCAGTACCGCGACGGCAGGGCGGAGGAGATCCTCCTCTCCACGGGCGACATGTGGCAGGGGACCGTCGAATCCTCCTCGACCAAGGGCGTGCTGATGACGGAGTGGATGAAGGACGCGGGGTTTGTCTCCATGACCCTCGGCAACCACGAGTTCGATTGGGGGACGGATGTCATTGCCGCCAATCAAACGCTTGCGGGATTTCCCATTTTGGGAATCAACGTCACCTACGGGGGCGGCCCCGCGGATTTCTGCGCTCCCTCGGCCGTCGTCGAGAGGGGAGGGGTGAAGATCGGCATCATCGGCGCGATCGGCGATTGCCTCTCCTCCATTTCGGGCGAGTTCCAGACGGGGCTGTACTTTGAGACGGGAAGCGCGCTCACCGCCCTCGTCAAGGCAGAATCGACCCGCCTCCGCACGGAGGAGGGGTGCGATCTCATCGTCTATTCCATCCACGACGGGGGAGACGATTTCAAGAGTTCGGGCGTGGTACAGGTCAAGAATTCGGACATGCTGTGGTATGATACCGAACTCTCGAACGGTTACGTCGATCTCGTCTTTGAGGGGCATACCCATAAACAATATATTTTGAAGGACGAATACGGCGTCTATCATCTGCAGGGCGGCGGGGAGAACAAGGCGGTCAGCTGTGCCGAGATCTCTTACAACACCGCTACGGGCGATTGCTTCATCAATCCCAAACAGATCGCGAGTTCGGTCTACGGAAAGAGCAGCATCATGGACGACCCCATCGTGGAGCAGCTTTACGAAAAGCACTTTCCCGACAGCGACCCCTATACCACTGTGCTTGGCGATAACTTTGCGAGGTGGGATTCCTCCGACCTCGCGGACAAAGTTGCCGCACTCTATTATAAGAAAGGAATAGAGACGTGGGGGACGGAGTACGACAT
This sequence comes from uncultured Clostridia bacterium, assembly GCA_947589285.1. Taxonomy (GTDB): domain Bacteria; phylum Bacillota; class Clostridia; order Christensenellales; family Borkfalkiaceae; genus Gallimonas. The sequence goes on along the minus strand of CANPZV010000020.1, from coordinate 14,794 downwards.
CGTGCTTGGCGGCGGGTATCTCAAGACGCGCAGTCCCTATAACCTCGCCAAGGGGGACGTCACCTATGCGGACATCTTCTCCCTGCTCCCCTTCGACAACGCCATCGTCCTCGGGAGCATCAAGGGGAGCTACCTCAAGAGCAATTTCTTGACGGCCAAATCCAACTATCACAGCTACAATCCCGGCTATCTCACCGCGTCGGACGTCGATGATGACGCGACATACTACATCATTGTGGACAGCTACACTTCGACCTATCGGGCCAACCATATCACGGAAGTCGCCCGCCTCGAAGGGAGCATCTACGCGAGGGACCTCGTCGCCGAATACATCAAGGACGGTTACAGGGCGACCTGAGCCTGCCCCCCTTTGGGGGAAAAGCCTTGCCCCTCCCGCGGAGGCGGACCGTCTCGCCCCCTCCCATGGAGGGGGGTAGGGGGGTGGGCGTGGACAACCGAAAAAAATCAATTCAAGGAAATATCGCTATGAGATTGTACGACATCATCAAGAAGAAGCGCGACGGGGAGGAACTCTCCAAGGAGGAGATCGATTTCTTCATCCGCGGCGTCACCGACGGGAGCATTCCCGACTATCAGATCTCCGCGCTTCTCATGGCGATCTACTTTCAGGGCATGACCGTGCGCGAGACGTGCGACCTCACTTATGCCGTGCGCGATTCGGGCGAAAAGCTCGACTCCTCCCAACTCCGCGGCATCCGCGTGGACAAGCACTCCACGGGCGGCGTGGGGGACAAGACCAGCCTCGTCGTCGCGCCGATCGTCGCCTCCTACGGCATCAGCGTCGCCAAGATGAGCGGCCGCGGCCTCGGACACACGGGCGGGACGATCGACAAGCTCGAGGCGATCGACGGATTCAGGACCACCCTCTCGGAGGAGGAGTTCGTCGCACAGGTCAACAGCATCGGCCTCGCGATCGTCGGGCAGAGCAAGCAGTTCGCTCCCGCAGACAAGAAACTCTACGCCCTCCGCGACGTCACGGCGACGGTGGACAGCATGCCCCTCATCGCTTCGAGCATCATGGGCAAGAAGCTCGCCGCCGATGACGACTGCATCGTCCTCGACGTCAAGACGGGGAGCGGTTCCTTCATGAAGACCGTCGAAAAGAGCCGCGAACTCGCCCGCCTCATGGTGGACATCGGCAAGGGTGCGGGCAAGAAGATGGCCGCCATCATCACCAATATGGACAGGCCCTTGGGACGGGCGATCGGCAACTCCCTCGAAGTCATCGAGGCGGTGGAGACGCTCGGCGGCCGCGGCCCCGAGGACTTCACCGAGGTCTGTCTGACCCTTGCGGGCTACATGCTCTCGCTCGCGGGCAAGGGGACCTTCGAAGAGGGGAGAGACCTCGCGCGCAGGGCGATCGGGAGCGGTGCCGCGCTCGAAAAACTCATCGAGACGGTGAAGGCGCAGGGAGGGGACGAACGTCTCATCCGCGAGCCTGAGCGTTTCAGGAAGGCGAAGTTTTCCCATGCGGTCCTCTCGGCAAAGAGCGGGTATCTTGTCAGCGCGGATACGGAAAAATACGGGCTTGCGAGCCTCGCCCTCGGCGCGGGACGCAACACCGCGGAGGATGAGATCGACTACGCCGCGGGCATCATCTTGAAGAAAAAGACGGGCGACCGCGTGGAGGCGGGCGAGGAGATCGCGACGCTGTACGCGGACAGGGAGGACCTCTTTGCGGAGGCGGAAAAGATCTTGCTCGGGGCGACGGAGATCGGCCCCGACCGCCCCGCCGACGAGCCTCTCATCTATGACGTCATAGAATAAAAGAAAAAGGGGTGGGGCAGAGCGTCTGCTCTCCCGCCCGAATATCCCCGCACAGGAAAAGATCATGGCAAAACTCTATTTCAAGTTCGGCGCGATGGGCTGCTCCAAGACGGCGCAGGCACTCATCACAAAATTCAATTATGAGGAGCGGGACATGAAGGTCCTCCTCCTCAAACCCGCGATCGACACCCGCGACGGGGCGACGGTCATCCGTTCCCGCATCGGGCTGACGCAGGACGCCGTCGCCGTCAAGGAGGATGAGGACCTCTACGCGCTGTACGAACAGAAGTACTCCGACTGCGACGTCATCATCGTTGACGAATGCCAATTCCTGACCCCCGAACAGGTGGACAACCTCTCCGACATCGTTATCGACAAGAATATCCCCGTCCTCTGCTTCGGCCTCTCCACCGACTTCACGACCCACCTCTTCCCGGGGTCCAAGCGGCTCTTCGAAATCGCCGAATCCATCTCCGAGATCAAGTCCGTCTGCGACTGCGGCGCGAAGGCGACCGTGAACGCGAGGATCGGCGACGACGGGAAGATCGTCACCGAGGGTTCGCAGGTCCTCCTCGGTGGGAACGACAGATACGTCCCCATGTGCCGCAGATGCTGGCTCCAAAAACGCGCCGAACAGGCTTAAATTGACTGCAAGAAAGGAAATTCTTATGGGAAAACCGTTGAAAACGATCGTCTGCTCTGCTCTCTCCGTCCCGCTCCTTTTCGGAGTTCTCTTCATGGGGCAGGCACGCGGGACCTATGCCGCGGCCGCAGAGGGGGATTACTACGCTCCCGTCACGGCGGCGGAGGGGGAGGCCCTTCTCGGCCAGCTCCACGACCTCATCACCACGACGCATACGAGTTATATTAGCTATAAGGCTTGCAAGGAAAAAGTTCCAATTACCGATCCAGGACTCGACGGAAATGGTGTTTTGGAATTCTATACCCATGAGAGCTTGACCGTCTATGTCGGCGATGTTGATGCCGCAGGCTCATGGAACCGCGAGCATGTTTGGCCGCAGAGCCTCTCTTCGCTTTGGGGGGAGGAGGGCGGCGGATCCGACCTTCACCATATCCGTCCCTCGGAGAAGCAAATGAACAGCACGCGCGGCAATGATAAGTTCGGCGAAGTGACGAATGGGGGCGAGGTCTATTCCAAAAAGGCAGGTGGAGAAAACTCCCAGCTCGGCGGCTATCACGCAGGCGGCGTATTTGAGCCGCTTGACAGCGTAAAGGGCGACGTGGCGCGCATCGTCATGTACTTGTACACCCATTACAATACCTATTCCAACGTCGGCGGCACGACGAACGGTTCGGGCGGCGACAGTGTGGAGAGGTTCTTCGGCACATTGCACTTCACGGACGTCGTTTCGGCGAGTTCGGAGGCGGCGGCGGTGGAGATGCTTCTGGAATGGAACAAGCTCGACGCCGTGGACGAGATCGAGACGAGGCGCAACGAGGAAGCCTTCAAGATCCAGGGGAACCGCAATCCCTTTATCGACCACCCCGAGTACGCGGACGCCGTTTGGAAGAACGGCCCCACGACGCCGTCAGGCTCCGAAACTCCCAACGATCCCAACCCTCCCCAAGGTCCTGTTGAGACGGCGGGGCAGACGGTCACGATCACGCTCGACAGCTTTACGCTCACCGAGGGCTATGGATTCAAGAAGTGGTCATCGGGCGGCGTCGGCGGCTTGGCCTTCCTCTACGGGGGAAGCAGCGACTACCCCGCAGACCAGGGGATGCAGTTCAACAAGAGCAAGGCGAGCTACTATCTTGCGAGCGATCTGCCCACGGCGGGCGCGATCAGGTCCGTCACCGTGAAGTCGCATGCGGGGACGGCGGACAGGCCGTGGAAACTCCTCACCTCGGACGCTCCCTACGGGGAGGTCGCGGGGAGGCCGACGGACGGCAACGACCGCGGCACCAAGACGGTCACGTCCGAGGGCGTGACATGGACGGTGAGCGGGACGGACACCTACTTCGCGCTCACCTATGAGCTGGACGCAAAGAGCGGCGCGGCCTATCTCGACAGCATCGTCATCGAGTACGAGAAGGAGACCTCCGACGCCGGGCAGGGCGAACAGCCCCCCGCAGGCGGAACTGAGGAGAAAAAGGGGTGCGGCAGCGTCATCGGCCCGTCGGCATTTGCGGCGGGCGGGATCCTGCTTGCGGCGGCCGCGGCAGTCGTCTTCACCGCGCGGCGGAAGGATTGACGATCCTCCGCAAACAATAGAGTGAACAGGGGCAGAGCAAGAAAAAAATTTGGCGATCCTCGGAAGAATTTCACGTCCAAACCGTTGCTTTTTCGCAAGGTTTATGGTACAATGAAAAAAACGGAAAGATCGAGACGAACTGTCCCACCGGAGCCAAATGTTTGAACTCAAGAAAATAGGTATCGTAAAAAGAGCGTCTGCGTGGCTTCTTGACGCAATCCTGCTTTCGGTGCTTGCAACGGGCTTTATGTGGGTCATCTCTCTCATCTGCAATTACAGCCAGGAAGAGGCTCTTGCCAATCAGTACTACAACGAGTGGGAGACCTTCAGGAAGGATCACATCGCCGACGTCGCCGCATACTACGGGTTCACATACACCGAGTGGGAGGACGGAAGCTATACGATCGAAAAGGACGGGGCGGTCAAGTCGATCAACGACGTTGCGAACGCTCTCGAGGCGTCGGAGGGGAAAGACCCCGAAACGGCCGAAGCCTACAACGAATACATGGATCTTCCTTCCGTAGATACGGTCAACTACCAGTATGAGTACGTTCACAACCTGCTCTTCATGTTCACTTCCATAGGGATCTTGCTCGCCTATGCGGTCTTGGAATTTATCGTCCCGCTCTGCCTCAAAAACGGGCAGACCGTGGGCAAAAAAGTGTTTGGGATCGGCCTTGTCCGTCCCGACTGCGTAAAGATATCTCCCGTTTCCCTGTTCGCGCGCACCTTCCTCGGCAAATTCGCCGTGGAGACCATGTTTCCCGTTTTGCTCGTTTTTCTGTTCTTCTTCGGAGGGATGGGGCTTCTGGCGGTCATCCTGTTCGCTGCCCTCCTCCTTCTGAACGTGATCCTGTTCTTCGCAACAAAGAACAGGACACCCATCCACGATCTGTTTGCAAGTACAGTCGTGGTCGATATCAAGCTCCAATCCGTCTATGATACGGAAGAAGAGCTTCTCGCAAAGAAGAAGGAAGCGCATCTTGCAGGCATCGGGAACTCCGAAAAGTGAAGCCCAAAAAATCTAAAGAGCAAAGGAAAAGTCTATGAAAGTTGTATTGCAGAATCTGACAAAGATCTTCCCAAGCCGTGACAAGAAGGACAAGTCGGGCGAAGTGATCGCCGTCAACGATTTCAATCTTGAGATCCCCGACGGAAAGCTCATCGGCCTCTTGGGACCTTCGGGCTGCGGCAAAAGCACGACGCTGTTCATGATCAGCGGACTCGAAGAGCCGACGGGCGGCAAGATCTTCTTCGGCGACGATGACGTCACGAAGCTCGCGCCCGAGAATCGCGGCATCGGCCTCGTATTCCAGAATTACGCGCTCTATCCGCACATGACGGTACAACAGAACATCCTATTCCCTTTACAGAATCTGAAAGGTGAAAACAGGCTCTCCAAGGAGGAAATGCTCAAACGCGCCAATGAGGTCGCACGTCTCGTCCAGATCGATGAGTACATGAACCGCAAGCCGAGCGAGCTTTCCGGCGGTCAGCAGCAGCGCGTCGCCATTGCGCGCGCGCTCGTTAAAATGCCCCGCGTCCTCCTCTTGGACGAGCCTCTTTCTAATCTTGACGCAAGGCTCCGCCTTCAGACCCGTGAAGAGATCAGGCGCATCCAAAGGAACACGGGCATCACGACGATCTTCGTCACCCACGACCAGGAAGAGGCGATGTCCATTTCGGACTTCATCGTCGTCATGAAGCTCGGCGTCATCATGCAGACGGGCAAACCCCAGTGGGTGTATGACGATCCTGCGAACCTCTTCGTCGCGAAGTTCCTCGGCACGCCGCCCATCAACGTCTTTACGGGGCATGTGGAGAACGAAAAACTGTATATCGGCGAGGAGGAAGTCCTCGACGTCAAGGGCGCGGCCGACCAGGAAGTGTACGTCGGCATCCGTCCCGAGGGATTTATCCTCAAACAGACGGGGAAACTGACCTGCGGCATCTCCGGCATCGACGTCATGGGGAGGGACATCTCCATCGTCGGCACGAACGGCTCCGCGATGACCCCCGCCATCCGCGCCATCATCTCTGCGGATGAACTGAAGAACGCGCAGGGCACGGTCGCGAAGTTCGACCTCAAGCCCCATAAGGTATTCCTCTTCAACAAGGAGTCGGAGGAACGCGTCTGGTTTGGCAGCCAGATCGAAGCCCATGCCGAAATGGTCGAACAGATGAAGGCAGAGGGGCAGTACTACACCACCCACACGGGGCCGCTTCCGAGGGAGCAGGACGACAAACCCAAGGAGGACAAGCCTGTCGAAGAGAAGAAGGGCTTCATCGCCAAGGTCAAGGCGTTCTTCTCGCGGAAGAAGGATGCGCAAGACGCGCAGCCGTCCGAAGCGGCGGAACCCTCCGAAGAGAGCCAAGAGACAAAAAGTGAGGAGTAAGTTATGGAAATGGAAAAAACCGATCCCGCTTTGAACGTAACTGCCGAGGGGGCGGAGGTCCTTGCGGCGGAGGCGACGGGTGAGGCCGAAGCCTCCGGCAAGAAGCCCGCTCTCACGCCCGAGCAGAAGAAGATCCGCTGGAAGGCGTTCTACAACAAGTATAAGGCTTGGCTGTACCTGCTCCCCGCGATCATCATCCTGCTGGTATTCACGGTGTGGCCCATTTTCAACACGATCCGTCTGTCCTTCCTCATCGATTATAACTATCAGAAGCAGATAGGGGGGAAGGTCTTTGAGGTCGGATTCAGTAACTACGCCAACGTCATCCAGTACACACCCTTCCTGAAGAGCCTCGGCACCACGATGCTCCTCACCGTCATCACCGTACCCATTTCGACGCTTCTCGCACTTCTCATTGCGGTCGCGCTCAATTCGATCAAGTTCTTCCAGAGGATCTTCCAGACGATCTTCTTCCTGCCCTACGTCACCAACGCCATCGCGATCGGCATGGTATTCATGGCAATGTTCACGCAGATCGGCACGCCGCCCTACGTCCAGTCCTACGGTATCATCAACACGATCATCAAGGCGTTCGGGGGGAAGCCCATCAACTGGGTCAACCAGAATTCGAACTATTGGGCAAACATCGCAGTCGTCTGCATCTACATCATCTGGAACGCGCTTCCCTTCAAGATCCTCGTCCTGCTCGGCGGGCTTCAGAGCGTCAACAAGCAGTACTATGACGCCGCGAAGGTGGACGGCGCGTCGAGATGGCGCACCTTCTGGCACATCACCGTGCCCCTCCTTTCCCCGATGATCGCCTACGTCGTCATCACGGGCTTTATCGGCGGATTCAAGGAGTACTCGAGCATCGTCGGTATTTTCGGCGACAAGATGGGACCTTACAGTGCCGACTGGCAGCTCATGACGATCGTCGGATACATCTACCGCAACATCGAGGGCAGCAATACCAACCAAGGGCGCGCGAGCGCGGCTGCACTTATCCTGTTTGCGATCATCTTTGTCGTCACGATGATCAACCTGTACGTCAGCAAGAAAAAAGTTCACTATTAAGGAGGAAGCGGAAATGGAAAATATCGTAGAAACCGAAAAAACAGGATCCGCCTCTGTACCTCAGACGGGAACGGGCGAACATATGCAGACCGCCCCGCACGCAGATGAACAAGAGATCAGCAAAAAGACGATGGGGGAGAGGAATATCCGCGAGATCTCGAAGAAGCAGATGGTCGTCAAGATCCTCGTGCAGATCGCGCTGTATGCCTTCCTCACACTGATCGCCGTCTCCGTTCTCTTCCCGTTCTACTGGATGCTCATTTCCTCCCTCAAGACATGGAGGGAGTACAATGAGGCGGTCCCGACGTTCTGGCCCCGCCAGTTTGAGTGGTCGAACTACACCGCGGCATTCACGGGCGAATTGAACCTCGGCAGGCTGTTTTTGAACACGTTGATCGTCGGCGTCGTCTCGACGCTCCTGTCGCTCATCATCACCATCCTCTCGGCATTTGCGTTCGCGCGCCTCGAATTCAAGGGCAAGAACATCATGTTCGGCGCGATGCTCGCGACGATGATGATCCCCGGCGAACTCTTCACGATCACGAACTATGTCACCGTCACCGCGTTCAACTGGACGCACACGTTCACCGCACTCATCGTGCCCTTCCTCGTCAGCGTGTTCTATATCTATCTCCTGCGGCAGAATTTCATGCAGATCCCGAACGAACTGTATCTCGCCGCCAAGGTGGACGGGACGAGCGACTGGAAGTACCTTTGGAGGGTCATGGTCCCGATGTCTGCGCCCACGCTCATCTCCATCACCATTCTGAAGATGATGGGCGCGTGGAACAGCTACATCTGGCCCCGCCTCGTCGCGAACGACGCGGCGCACAAACTCGTCACGGTCGGACTTCGCGGCGCGACCTTCCTCGTAGACGGAATGGATAACATGATCAACTATCCCGCGCAGATGGCCGCGGTCGTGATCGTCACGATCCCGCTCCTTCTCATATTCATCTTCTTCCGCAAATATATCATGCGCGGCGTTTCGCGCAGCGGGATCAAGGGCTGAGCATATGCACCCGCAGGGTCTCCCTGCGGGTCCTTTCCGCGGAAAGGACGGCCCCTTTCAACACAGAAACCGAAAAAAATCAAAATAAAGGAGAACAAAATGAAGAAAATCGGTGCAGTTATGCTTGCGGGCGCAATGGCCTGCACAATGGCGGTAGGGCTTTCCGCTTGCGGCGGAGCCAAAGTGAAACCCGACTTTGTGATGCCCGAGGGTGGATTTGACATCAATTCCGACGTCACCATCTCGTTCTATCACACCATGGGTGACACGGGCACTCCGAGCCTTCAGGCCGTGTTGAATGCTTACATCGAAGAATTCAACAAACTCTACCCCAAGATCCACATTGAGCATGAGCAGGTCGGCGGCTACGATGACGTCCGCGACCAGATCCAGACCCAGATCATTGCGGGCAACCAGCCCAACATCGCGTACTGCTATCCCGACCACGTTGCCCTCTACAACGACGCCCTTGCCGTGGAATCGCTGAACAACTTCCTTCCCGGCGGCGCGTATGCGGACACGGAGATCACGCGCGCGGACGGCACGAAGGAAAAGCTCGGCCTTACGCAGGCGGAGATCGACAATTTCATCGAAGGCTACTGGCAGGAAGGCTTTGAGTTCGGCGACGGGACGAAGATGTACACCGTTCCCTTCTCCAAATCGACCGAGGTCCTCTACTACAACGTGACCGAGTTCAACAAGCACGGTTGGGAAGCTCCCAAGACTTGGGAGGAGCTGGGAGACCTCTGCGAAAAAATCAAACAGGAGTATCCCGATACCCCGGGCGAGGACGAGGGCACGCTCATCCACGTCTATCCCTTCGGGTATGACTCCGAGGCGAACTGGTTCATCACCATGTGCGAACAGATGGGGACGCCTTACACCTCCGCGGAGGGCGAACACTACCTCTTCGACACGCCGGAAAACCGTGCGTTCGTCGCGCAGTTCAAGGAGTGGTTCGAGGAAGGCTACTTCCTGACGCAGGGCACCAACGGCGGCAGCTACACCAGCGGCCTCTTCATCAATACCGACAAGAGCATGAACAGCGCGCTGATGTGCATCGGTTCCTCCGCAGGTGCGAGCCACCAGTCCCCTTACGACTCCGAATCCGACTACTATCCCTTCGAAGTCGGCATCGCTCCCATCCCTCAGTACAAGCAGACCGTTGACTCCTCGAGGGAAGACTATCAGGCAGATTATAAGGATAAGGCCATTTCGCAGGGTCCCTCCGTCTGCATCTTCAAGAGCGACGATCCCCAGAAGGTCATCGCGAGCTGGCTCTTCATCAAGTTCCTCATCACGAACGTCAATTTCCAGGCTGAATTCTCTTCCGCCTCCGGTTATATCCCCGTTCTCAAGCAGGAAGTGATGGAGACGAACGCGACGTTCAAGAACAAACTTCTGAGCGCGAACGGCTTCGAAAATCTTCCCGCCCTCTCCACCAAGATCGCAATGCAGATGGAAGACGCATATTACACCTCTCCCGCATTCGTCGGTTCGTCCACGGCGCGCGATCAGGTTGGCTCCCTTATGCAGGCCGTGTTCGGCAGCACTTCCGTTGAGCAGGCGTTCAAGAACGCGATCGAAGAGTGCAAATACTTCGGCTGATCCCCATTTGAGGAACAGGAATGAAAAAACATTTTAAGTCAATTTTAACGCTCACCTGCACAGCGGTGATCGGTCTGTGCGTCCTCCTTGCCGCGTGTAACGGCACAGGAGGAGGCGGGACTGGCTCAGAAGAGGTCGATTACGCGAGCCAGCTCACCCTCGACATGAACAGCGAGAGCAAGAAGCAGGAAGTGACCGTCCGCCAGTTCGTTGACGGCGACACGACCTATTTCGACGCCGTGAGCGGCTCCGCGCTCACCCCCACATACGACCCCACCCCCTTTGTCGAGAGGTCGGACGGTTTCATCAAGGCGAGGTATCTCGCCGTCGATACCCCCGAATCCACGGGCAAGATCGAAAAATGGGGCAAGACCGCGTCGCTCTTCACCCGCGGCAAGCTCGAGAATGCAGATAAGGTCATCATCGAATCGGATACCTCCGAATGGAACTTCGATTCGACGGGCTACCGTGCCCTTCTCTGGGTATGGTATCTTCCCAAGGGGGAGACGAAGTATCACAACCTCAATGTCGAACTGTTGCAGGGCGGCTATGCGAAGGCGTCCTCCACGGGCCAGAACCGCTACGGGACGGTCGCGCGTGCCGCGCTCGAACAGGCCATGGCTCTCAAATACCGCGTGTTCTCGCCCGCGTCCACTAAGGACGAAAACTTCTACGAGGGCGAGGCGATCGAGCTGGATCTCAAATACCTCCGCACCCATATCGAGGAGTACAAAGACCAGCGCGTGCGCGTGCAGGGCGTCGTGACGGCGGTCTACAGCAATTCTGCCTACATCGAAGATCTCGACGCCGAGAGCGGCCTTTACTTCGGGATGCAGGTCTACTTCGGCTATCAGGCGACCGCGCTGCGGACGAACGTCCTTCAGGTCGGCTACCGCGTCGAAGTCATCGGCTCCCTGCAGTACTACGAGGCGGGCAACAACTATCAGATCTCGGGCCTCGATTACAGCGAGTACCGCGTGGATAAGACAAAGCACACCCACGTTGTCGAAGAGGGGTTTGCTCCCGCTTTCCAGACCGTCGATCCCGCCACGCTCGGCAGCAAGGTCACCTTCACCTTCTCCGATGAAGAGGAGGGCGGCGAGGTAGAACTTGTCCGGGGCGACGCGGTGATGGCTTCCTCCGCCACGTTCGAGAACCTCACCTGCACAAGCGCGAGGACGTCGGATGACAGCACGAGCGGATGGATCACCCTCTATTGCACCACGGCGGACGGCCACAACGCCCAGCTCTACCTCATCACGCAGTTCAAAGATGAGAACGACAACGCCGTGACGGCCGATTCCTTCATCGGAAGGACCTTCACGGTCAAGGGCATCATCGGCAAACATTCCGGGAATTATCAGCTCAATGTCTACCGCTATGACCTGTTCACTTTTACCGACTGACCCCCGCGGGGCCTATGAACAAGAACAAAAAATTAAAATTTCTATAAGGAGAAACAGTATGAAAAAAGGATGGCTTAACGCAGTAATTGCGTTCGTCATGGCTGTCGTGATGTGCTTTGGCTTTGTCGGCTGCGGCGCGAGCGACGAGGACGCGAAGGCCGCGCTTGCGTATGTCAAGACCCGTTACGACGGCAGCGCGAAGACCGCAGATGACTACGAAGTCATGGGCGTCGTTCCCGTGCAGGGCAAAGAGATCACCGTCAACTGGTCCGTCGCTGCCAAGACCGAGGGCGTCTCGATCGGCGACTACGTTGTCGTCGGCACACTGAACGAGACGACCAAGATGGTCCCCATCAAGGTCACGCAGGGCGACAAGGACGTCGATTATACCCTGACGGCCACCGTCGGAAGCCAGCACGTTGACTTCCCCCGCACCGTTCCCAAGACTGTTGCAATGGATAACGACGGCACGGCGGAAAAGCCCTATACCGTTGCCGAAGCTCTCGCGCTCGGCGCACCTCTTGCAAGCGGCGCGTTCCTGAACATCACGTCGAATGGCGGCAAGAGTGCGGCAGATGCGGCCGAAGCCAAGGGCGCGATGATCCACATCGCGGGCTATGTGACCAACGTCGGTACGCTCAACAATTACAACGGCAAGATCCAAGGCCTCCAGAACGTCTACATTGCAGACACGAAGGGCAGCACGGAAACCCTCAAGGTCTCCTTCGTCCACTGGGGCGATGAGGGCGGCTTCAACGATATGAAGACTGCCTATGATTCCAACGGCAAGAACCCGCTCTCCGTGGACGACTACGTTGTCATCAACGGCACCATTGAGAACTACAACAGCTCCGTCAACATGTACTATGTCAAGGACGGTGCGGGCAATTACTATTATCCCGAATTCACGGTCTGGACGCAGGCTGAAAAGACGCCCGATCAGATCACCTCCGAAGTCAGAGACGCCATCAAGGGCGAGATCCCTGCCCGTATCGCGGTAGACAAGACGATCGCTCTCACCACCAAGGGTGCGAGGAACGCCACGGTCGATTGGGCCGTCACGAAGGCCGCTCCGAACGGCGTGACCTTCAAGGTCGAAGCCGACGGCGAAGGCAAGAAGCTGACAGTCGCCGCTCTTCCCGCGACCGAAGGCACAGCGACCCTCACCGCGACGATCAAGAGCGGCACGACCGAAAAGAAAGTTGATTTCGAGATCAAGCTCTGCAGCGTCCTGATCGATGCGACCAACGATGGGTCATCGTGGAAAACTCCGATGTCCACCGCCGACGCGCAGAAGGTCCTTGAGACCCTCGTCTATGGCGAGATCTATCAGAAGGACGGCAAGGACGCCAAGATGTATGTCAACGGCAAGGTCAGCATCCCCGGTGCTGTCAACGGCACCTATGGCCTCAAGAACACCTACATCGCCGCCGACGCCGATAAGTCGAAGGACGAATCTGTCTGCTGCTACAACCTGAACTGGAGCAACAACTATGTGCCCAAGACCGAGGACAACACCAATCCCCTTACCAAGGGCGATGAGATCACCGTCTCCGGTTACCTTCAGGTGAGTGCGACCGGCGAGGCCATGATCCACACCGGCAAGGACGGCACAAGCACCAAATATGCGACCTTCGAGGCTTGGAAGTTGAATCCCAACATGACCGCGGACCAGAAGATCGCGCTTGCGATGAAGTATGCTCCTTCGTCCCTTGTGATCGGCCCCGGTGAGACCGCGCTTCCCACCACCGACAATCTTCCCACCAAAAACACCAAGGTCCAAGGCGTGACCTTCACATACGCGCTCAAGTCGGGCGACGCCGCTACCCTTGCGGACGGCAAGCTGAATGTTGCACAGCGTCCCACAGAGGACAAGAAGGTCGTCGTCACGCTCACCGCGGCATGCGAGGGCGGCACGAGCAAGACCAAGGACATCACTGTCACGGTCGCTGGGCCGAAAGGCTCCGATGTGGCGCAGGCTTACACCGTTGACGAGGCATGGAAGGTCATCGATGGCCTGAAACATGCCGAATACTACGGCGGAAGCAACCCGATCAAGGTCTTTGTCAAGGGTATCGTCGTTGACGTTGACAGCGCGTCTGAGAAGGACGGCAAGGTCACCTTTATGATCGCGGACGCGGCGGACAGCAAGAACAAGATCAAGGTGTACAACCTTGCTTATGATGCGGAAAAGGGTATCGGCAGCAAGGATGACCTTGTTGAAGGCAGTGCGATCGTCCTCAGCGGCGCATTCGAACTCTACAACAGCGACCACGAGCTTGTCAGCTACAGCTCCGTCACCCTGACGATCGAATCCTACACCAAAGCAGCGCAAGCCGATCAGGGTCAGGTGACTTTGAAGGGATCGAACCTCCTTGGTTATGCAGGCAGCAATATAAATTATGGTTCAAGCACCGGCGAAGGAAAAGAAGTCAACGGCGTTACCTTCCAGTGGAAGGAACTCGGTGCATTTTCAGAGAATGGTGGTTCCTTGCAGTGGAGAAAAAATAAAAATGATAGCAATCTCGTTTCCACTCTTTGGAACACGACGCCCTTCGCGGAGAACGTGACCAAGGTCGTCCTGACGTGGTACAACAAAAATTCTCTTACAAAAGAGAACAAGATGACGATCGAGTTCTCTTCCGCGGCAGACTTTGCGGCAGACAAGACCGTGACGGTCGAGATCGACTGGAACGGCGGCGATACGGTCAAAGAAGTCACGCCGACTACGGCAGGGGAATATAAGTACGTCCGCATCACCTACGCAGGCTCGAACTCCTACTACATCAGCAGCATCGCTATCTTCTGATAGACGAAAACAAACCAAAAAACAACCTTCCTTGCGGAAGGTTGTTTTTTTACCCCCTCCGTGGGAGGGGGGTAGGGGGGTGGGTCACCTTATTTCTTCGTCGCCGAAGGCGAGTTTCTCCTAATAACACCCCCTCCGTGGGAGGGGGGTAGGGGGTGGGTCACCTTATTTCTTCGTCGCCGAAGGCGAGATTCTCCTAATAACACCCCCTCCATGGGAGGGGGGTAGGGGGGTGGGTCACCTTATTCCCTCGTCGCCGAAGGCGAGATTCTCCTAAATAATGTGACCCACCTCAGTCACTCACTTTGTTCGTGACAGCTCCTCCCACGGAGGAGCTTTATAACACCCCCTCCATGGGAGGGGGGTAGGGGGGTGGGTCACCTTATTCCCTCGTCGCCGAAGGCGAGTTTCTCCTAAATAATGTGACCCACCTCAGTCACTCACTTTGTTCGTGACAGCTCCTCCCACGGAGGAGCTTTATAACA
>CANPZV010000019.1 GCA_947589285.1 uncultured Clostridia bacterium | reverse complement strand
GACTACGTTTGAGGGGATTCTTCGCTTCGCTCAGAATGAGCGGGAGCCAAAAATCGCCTGCTGCCCCTTGCGCTCATACTGAGCGTTAGCGAAGCATCTCATAAACCCGCGGACTTCGTTTGAGGGGATCCTTCGCTTCGCTCAGGATGAGCGGGAGGTTCAGAATGAGCGGGAGCCAAAAATCGCCTGCTGCCCCTTGCGCTCATGCTGAGCGTTAGCGAAGCATCTCATAAACCCACGGACTTCGTTTAAGGGGATTCTTCGCTTCGCTCAGAATGAGCGGGAGGTTCAGAATGAGCGGGAGCCGAAAATCGCTCGGTTTTCAATTATCCCAACGTCTCTCGCAGGAGGCGGGAGGCGTTGCGGAAGGCGATCTTTTCGACGACGCGGGGCGGGAAAATTTCGCCGAAGTCCTCAAAAAGCCGCGGCATGTCCGCCGCCGTCCGCATGTACGCGTTCTCGGGAATGCCGTCAAAGTCGCTCCCGAGGGCAAGCACGTCCTCCCCGCCCGTCCTCACGATGTGCCGCGCGTGGCGCATAAGGGCCGCCCTCTGCCCCTCCGCGCTCCTGTCCTCGGAGAGGAACCCGTCGAAAAAGTTCAGCCCCACCACCCCGCCGCAGTCGGCAAGCGTCCTGATCTGCCCGTCGGTCAGGTTGCGGGTATGGGGAAAGCACGCACGCGCGTCGGAATGGCTGGCGACGAAGGGAATGCCCGTCCGCTTGCTCCACGCGGCGACGTCGGAGAAGAGCTTCTCCGACCCGTGCGACACATCGACGATCATGGGAAGATCCCCCATGCGCTCCACGGCGTCCTGTCCGAAGGGCGTGAGGCCGAAACTCTCTTCCGTCCCGTGAGAGGTTCCGATCTCGTTGTCAAAGTTCCACACGAGCGTCATCATCCGCACGCCGCGGCGGTGAAGGAGAGCAAGATTTTCCGCCTTTCCCTCCAACGCCTCCCCTCCCTCCAAAGTGAGCAAGGCATGGATCCCCCCGCCCCCGAGGTCGGCCGCCCGCCGCACCTTTCGAAAGCCGCACAAGGCACACATCTCGTCGAATTTGCCGCAGAGGGAGAGCGCGTCCCCAAGCCCCCCGCGCGGGGTGAAGCAGGCAAAGCACTGCAAAAAGCACTCTCCCCTTTCCAGCGTCTCCGCAGTAACGGAACGGACGCCCTCTTTTGTGAGAGCGTCCGTGTGCAGATCGATATATTTCATCCCCTGTAGAACAGCCGTACAATGCAGCCCAAGAATTTCGGCAGCTTGATGCAGATGATCATAGGACCTCCTCATTGATGATGACAAGCACATTCCCCTCCTTCACGCAAAACGAAAATTTTTCGTCCGTCGTGAGGTTGGAGACGCCGCGCGTGGAGCCGTAGCAAAGGCGCAGATCGTCGGAGGAATATTTCAGCCCCCTCATCTCCATGATATGCGCGTCGCCGCCGAAAGGCAACAGCGAGACGGTCTGTCCCCTCTTGCAGGGAAAGGCGAGACTACCCCCGCCGCAGAGGACGATCTTTGCGCCGTTCGTCTCCATGGCGGCGCATTGCATGCCCCCTCTCTTTGCCATGAGCAGAAGGTGCAGATTGCCGAGGAAGTGGTCCTCGCGCTTCCCTCCCCCGCCGTAGAATACGACGCCGTCGCACTTCAGCTCCAAGGCCCTCTTCACGGCGAGTTCGCCGTCCGTCTCGTTCTTCTCGGAGGGGAACGTGTGAAGGGGAGCGGGGTCGGGCGTTTCATCGAGGGAGTCGAAATCGCCCAAATTCTCGTCGATCTTCACCCTCCCCTTCGCCCACGAATAGGCTCCGTCACAGCAGATGACGTAGGAATTTTCAGTCGGGATGTCCCCGCGGAACGGCTCGCCGTTGAGGAGAATGACCGCCCTCATCCGCGCAGCCTCCGAATGGTCGCCGCCATGTCCGCCGCCCGAAAGACCGTACTGCCCGCGACGATGACGTTCGCCCCCGCCGAGATGACGTCCCGGACGTTCCCCTCGGTGACGCCGCCGTCCACTTCGATGTCGAGGGAGCCGCGGCCGCACTTGATACAGAAATTGCGGAGAATTTCAATCTTTTTGAGGGTCTCGGGGAGGAATTTCTGCCCGCCCCAGCCGGGGTGGACGCTCATGAGCAGGATCATGTCCGCGCCCCCTTCGACGGCGGGAAAGACCTTCCCGACGTCCGTCTCGGGGTTGATGACGGCAGACTTTTTGATCCCGAAGGACGAAATTTGATCGAAGAGCGCGGGAATGTCGCACGCCTCGACGTGGACGGTGATGTTGTCCGCGCCCGCCTCGGCGAAATCGCGGATGTGCGTCTCGGGGTGGAGGACCATGAGGTGGCAGTCGAGCGGAAGCTTGGTATGCGGGCGGATGGCCTTCACCATCTGTGCGCCGAAGGTGATGGGCGGCACAAAATTGCCGTCCATGACGTCGCAATGAATGAGATCCGCGCCGCTCTGTTCGAGCCGTGCGACCTCTTCGCCGATCCTTGAAAAATCGCTCGCCAAAATGCTCGGCGCGATCTTGATGTCCATGCTTTTCCTCCTTGAAATCGTAATCGTTCTATCCGCGGGATCCTTCGCTTCGCTCAGGATGACGCGGTATTCGGCTCCCGCTCATTCTGAGGGAGCAAAGCGACCGAAGAATCCCCTCAAACGAAGTCCGTACTTCCCTCCACGGGATCCTCCGCTTCGCTCAGGATGAGCGGCGATCGCTCAAATATCTCGCTCTGAGTTGTCCGCATGCGCCGCCGATGTCGCTCCCCATGCTGCGGCGGAGGGTCGCCGAGACGCCCTTCCGCTCCAAAACGCCCAAAAAACGGTAGGCCTCTTTTTCGGAAGTGGACTTCAATTCCCGCTCCTTGACCTCGTTCAGGCGGATGAGGTTGACGTGGCAGGGCCGCCCCTGCAGGAGCGCGGCGAGGGCGAGCGCGTGCTTCTCGTCGCAGTTTTCGCCCTCGATGAGGCTGTATTCAAAGATATACCGCCGCCCCGTCCTTTCAAAGTAATAGGCGCACGCGTCGAGGATCTCGGCGATTTTGTACTTGTTTGCAATGGGCATGGTGCGCCTTCTCTCCTCGTCTGTGACGGCGTGGAGGGAGACGGTCAGATTGAGGGGAATGCCCTCGGCGGCGAACTTTTTCATCTCGGGGACCAGCCCGCAGGTGGAGAGGGAGATGTTCCTCGCGCTGATGTGGATCCCCCCCTCCGCCGTGACGAGACGGAGAAACTTCACGACGTTTTCGTAGTTGTCAAAGGGTTCCCCGCTCCCCATGAGGACGACGTTCGTGACCCGCCTGTCCTTCAAATTGCCCCCCTCCGCGCGGTTGACGGCCAGGATCTGCCCCAAGATCTCCCCCGCGGTGAGGTCGCGGACCCGTCCGTTCAGGGTGGACGCGCAGAATTTACACCCCATGCGGCAGCCGACCTGCGTCGAGACGCACTGCGTGTTGCCGTATTTGTACTTCATGAGGACGCCCTCGACGATGTTGCCGTCCGCAAGGAGGAAGAGAAATTTCTTGGTCCCGTCCCGAGAGACGAACGTCTCGAGGATCCTGACAGGCTCGTCCTCGTAGACGGAGAGAAGACCCTCTTTGAGCGGGGCGGGAATGGGGATAGAGGAGACCGCCTTCCCCTGCATGAGGCCCTCGAAGAGCTGCCGCGCGCGGAAGGGTTTCTCCCCCGCCTCCGCGACGAGGCGGGAAAGCTCCTCCATATTCAGATCCTGCAAAATTTTCTTCATGCCTTGCGCCTCAGCTTCGCGAGATAGAACCCCGCGCCGAACGCCCTGTCGGGCAAGAACTGTATGCCGTACTCCGTCCTCTCATGCGCGAGGGGGGAAGAGACTTCCTCGGCAGAAAACCCGCCGTTCCCTTTCAGGAACTCCCCCACGACGCCGTCGTTTTCGGCGTTCAGGACAGAGCAGGTGGAGTAATAAATTGTCCCGCCCCTTCTGAGATAGCGGGCGCAGTTCGTGAGAATGGAGAGCTGGACTTTGGTCAGCTCCGCGACGTCCTCCGCCCGCTTGTTGAGCGCGAGGTCGGGATTTTCGGCGACCGTCCCCAAGCCCGAGCAGGGCACGTCGCAGAGAATGCCGTCGAACCGCTCGAAGAGCGCGGGGTCGAAGACGCTCGAATCGGCCTGCACTGCCTCGGCGTTCTCCACGCCCATGCGGCGGAAATAGCTTCTGATGAGTTCGACGCGGTGCCCGTGCAGTTCGCAGGAGAGGACGCGGGCGCACTTTTTGGAGATCAGCACGCTCTTTCCCCCGGGCGCGGCGCAGGCGTCGAGGAATTCCCCGCACGGCTCGACGGCGTCGCAGACGGCGACGCTCCCCACCGATTGGAAGGTGTAGTCCCCGCGGTCGAATCCCTCGTCGCGGGGGAAATTTTTGAATAGATAGAGGTGCGGGAAGGGCGTCTTGTCATGCGGGCGGGAGAGATATGCCTCCTCCCCCCGTT
The DNA here is from genome assembly GCA_947589285.1 of uncultured Clostridia bacterium. Classification (GTDB taxonomy): domain Bacteria; phylum Bacillota; class Clostridia; order Christensenellales; family Borkfalkiaceae; genus Gallimonas. Next base: position 18,563 of record CANPZV010000019.1, on the reverse strand, counting down.
CAAAGCGCACGGGGACGCCGCGGCTCCTTGCAAGGCAGATGTCCTCCGCTCTCTCCCCGTAGCGGGAGAGGAGTTCCTCCACCGCAAACAGGGGGAAATTGCTCCTGACGGCAAGCCCCGCCGCCCCTGCGGGAAGTTGGACCTTTTCGGCGTCGAACCGCCGCAAAAAGGCGTTGACGAAGCCCGCCATGCCCCCCTTCCCGAGCTTTTTTACGAGGTCTACGGCCGTATCCGTCACCATGTAGCGCGGTTTTTTGAGGAAGATCAGCCAATAGAGCGCGATTTTAAGGAGAGTGCGCACGGCGGCCTTCGGCGGTCTTTCGGCAAAGGCGGCGATGCACAGCCCGAGATAGCCGTCGTTTTCAAGGACGCCATAGACGGTCCTCACCGTCCTCGCGCGGTTGAGTTCCTCGATCGGGGTCTCGGCGAGGGCGATCTTGAGGTGCGCCCCCTCCGAATATACCTTGGTCAGGAGGACGTAGGGGTCATAGAACGGGTTGGTCAAAGCGGTCCCCCTTGGAAAGTTTTCTGCCGTTGACGAAATCACGCGCAGACATCCTTCTCCCCCCCGCGGGTTGCAGTTCGGTGATCGCGACCGCCCCCTCGCCGCACTTGACGATGAGGCCCTCCTTGGGAGAGGCCGCGACGACGGTCCCCGCGGGGACGTCCGCGTCGCAGGGGACCTCCTCCGCGAACCAGAAATTCAGCGTAAGGTCCCTCACCCGCGCATAGGCGAAGGGAGAGGGCGAAAGCCCGCGCACCAAACAGCTCACCTCGCGCGCCGTCCTCGAAAAATCGACCTCTGTGCGCTCCACCTTTTTGCAGAGGGTCCCCTCCCCCTGTTTTTTGAGGGGAAGGTCCCCCCTTTCGATCATGGAGATCGCCTTGACGATGAGGCCTGAGGCAATGCGGGAGAGCCGCTCCCCGAGGGTGCCGCAGTCGTCCGAGTCGTAGATGGGCGTCTTTTCCGCAAGGAGCATGTCGCCCGTGTCAAGGCCCAGCTCCGTCCTCATGATCGTGACGCCCGTCTCCCTCTGTCCGTCGATGATGGCGCGGGGAATGGGCGCGGCCCCGCGGTAGGCGGGAAGGAGGGAGGCGTGGATATTCCACACGCCGAGGGGAAAGAGGTCCAGAACTTCCTGCGTCAAAATTTGCCCGTAGGCGCAGGTCACCATGAGGTCGGCCCCCACTTCCCGCACGGGTCCCACTTCGTTTTTCAGCTTTTGGGGTTGCAGGACGGGAATGCCGAACGCCTCGGCAAGAGCTTTCACGGGGGAGGGCGTCAGAGTTCCCTTTCTCCCCTGCGGTCTGTCGGGCTGGGTCAGGACGGCGGCGACGCCGAACGCTTCATGTATGCTTTCCATGGGGCCGACCGCAAATTCGGGCGTCCCCGCAAAGAGAATCTTCAATCTATGCCCCCTTTAATCGTCATGGACGTTTGTCGCCTTATCGGTGTAGAGAATGCCGTCAAGGTGGTCGTACTCATGGCAGACCGCGCGGGCGAAGAAGCCCGTGGCGACGAGGGAATACCGATCCCCCTTCCTGTCCGAATAGACGACCTTGACCTTGTTCGGCCGCGTGACCGTCCCCGCCTTGCCGCGCACGGAGAGGCAACCCTCCGCACCCGTCTGTTCCCCCTTCTGCCATACAAAGACGGGGTTGACGAACTCAAAATATCCCTCGTCCACGTTGACGACAAAGACGCGGAGGGACACGCCGATCTGCGGCGCCGCAAGCCCCGCGCCCTCCTCTTTCAAAACGGTGTCTTTGAGGTCGTCGAGAAGGTGCGCGAGATCGTCGTCGAACCGCGTCACCTTTTCGCTCTTTCGGCGCAGAATGGGAGACCCCACCTGCAATACTTCACGAACCATATCTTCACCTCAACTCAAATTGCTCGGATTTTCTTCCACATATACAAGCACGTTCTTCTGTCTCTCCTCCGCGACGGCCGCATAGACCTCCCTCAGGGGGCCGTTTTGGGTCATGCGCATGAGGACCTGATAGCGGAATTTGTTCTGGATACGCTTGATCGGGGAGTGCATGCGGTTGAAGAAGAGGAAGTCCTCCTCGTGCGCCGCATAGACGCGCTGTAACTTCCCGTACACGGAGCGGAGAGCCTCGAGGGTCTCCCTCTCGTCCTCCCCCGTCACCATGACGCGCACGACCTTGACGAAGGGCGGGAACATCATGGCCTCGCGCATGCCGATCTCATGCGCATAGAAGCCGCGGTAATCGTAGTCCGCCGCAAAGCGGAGAATGTAATTTTCGGGATCGTAGGTCTGAAGAACGACCTCGCCCTCCGCCCCCGCCCGTCCGCTGCGGCCCGCGACCTGCGTGATGAGCTGGAAGGTCCGCTCCCCGCTGCGGTAATCGGGGAAGTGCAAACTCATGTCCGCGTCGAGAATGCCGACGAGGGTCACGGAGGGGAAATCGTGCCCCTTGGCGACCATCTGCGTCCCGACGAGAATATCCGCCCCGCGGTCGGCGAACTGTTTTAGGATCTTATAGTGCCCCTCTTTTCCGCTCGTCGTATCGACGTCCATGCGCAGGATACGGGCGGCGGGAAAGAGCTTTTTCAGTTCCCCGACGACCCTCTGCGTCCCCGTGCCCATGTAGTGGATATGCGTCCCCCCGCAGGCGGGGCAGGCCGAGAGAGGTCTGTATCTCGCGCCGCAGTAGTGGCATTTCAGGCAGTCCTCGTCGCTGTGATAGGTCAGGGCGACGTCACAGCTCTTGCACTTGACGACGTTCCCGCAGTCGCGGCACATGACCGTCTGCGCATAGCCGCGGCGGTTGAGGAAGATGATGGCCTGGTTGCCCCCGTCGAGGCAGGCCTTTAACTTTTCGCGCAGGGCGATGGAGAAGGGCGTCGCGTTTCCCCTGCGGACTTCCCTGCGCATATCTACGATGTCAACTTTGGGCATGGGGCGGGCGTTGATGCGGTCGGGCAGGGTGATGAGTTCGAATTCGCCGCTCATTGCCCTGCGGTAGGTGTCCACGGCGGGCGTCGCGCTCCCGAGGACGAGCTTACAGCCGTTGTGCTTGGCGCGGAGCAGGGCGACGTCGAAGGTGTTGTACCTTGGCGAGGCCTCCGAGCAGTAACTCCCGTCGTGTTCCTCGTCGATGACGATACAGCCGATATTTTCTATGGGTGCGAACACGGCAGAGCGTGCGCCGACGGCGATCTTTGCCTCCCCCAGCCGCAGGCGTTCCCACTCGTCGAACCGCTCGCCCGCGGAGAGGCCGCTGTGCAGAATGGCGACTTCGCTCCCGAACCGCCCGCGGAGCTTCATGAACATCTGCGGCGTCAGGGAGATCTCGGGGACGAGGAAGATGGCGGTCTTGCCCTCCCTCAACGCCGCGGCGATGAGGGTGAGGTAGATCTCCGTCTTTCCGCTCCCCGTCACGCCGTGAATGAGGGAGACCGTCTTTTCCGTCCTCTGAATGGTCTCCACGGCTCCCCTCTGCGCGGGCGTCAAAACGTGCCTTTCCTCCTCCCCCTCCGCACTCTTGTAGGGGACGCGGAGCATGCGCCTCTTTTCAACGGCGACCGCGCCGCTTTTGATGAGGGCGTTGACCGCGGAGGAGAACTTCTCTCTCAACTCCGCAAGGGGAGCTTCGCCATGCTCCTCGAGATAGGCGACGCACGCAAGCTGGGCCTTTGCCCGCGGGGATATGGGCGGGAGATCGCCGCTGAGCCGCGCATACTCCCTGAAATTCCTGCTCACCTTCCCCGTGCGCATCTCTGCGGGGAGGAAGAGGCGGAGGGAGAGAGCCATGGGACAGCGGTAGCGGGCGGAGATCTTTTCGGCGAGGGCGAGGCATTCGGCGTTGATGGCGGGAATGTCGTCCTCGGTGCGGTAGATCGCCCTGAGCTTGTCCGCGGGATAGACGCTCGTCTCCTTGACGCGCACGACAAAGCCCGTCGCCGTACTCCTCCCGAAGGGGACGGCGACGCGCATGCCTGCCTTGACAGTGTTGTCGCAGACGTAATCGAAGATTTTATCGACATCGCTGTGCGCAATGTCCACTATGACTTCCGCGATCATGATGATTTTTGATGATTGTCGGCGATGTGAGGGTAGGAGGTGTTCCTAATTCCTCGTCGCCTTATTCTCGTCGCCCCTTTTAGGGGAAGCGGCAAACGCAGTGAGCCAAAGGGAATTCGTTCTGATTGCCTCCTGCCGCCCCGTCATTCTGAGAAACGGGGGAACGTGTCCCCTGCGTCATCCTGAGGAAGCGAAGCGACCGAAGGATCTCGCAGGGAGAACTCTATAATAGCGGCGAGATGCTTCGGGTCAGCCCTTTCGACTTCGTACAATATTGATTCTCAGCATGACGCCGCTACCTACGGACTTCGTTCTTCGGGATTTTTCGCTACGCTACTTCGCGCTACGCGCTCGTGCCGCCCTTAGAGCAATAAGAATGCGGGCGGGGCAGAATGACGCAGAAATGAGGTGACCCACCCCCCTACCCCCCTCCCACGGAGGGGGCATGTGCCGCGGCACCCCCATGGAGGGGGCAAGGCCTACCCCTTGGGGGGGTCGCAAAACGCAATTCTTGCGCATCAGCACAGTGTGCTGTGCGCTGCGTTTTGCGGTGAGTGAGCGCATTGTCCCGCGCGAACGGTGACCGAATGCGGGTCTCTACCCGCATGAGACGGCTCCCGCGTAGCGGGTGGTGGGGGGGAATTCCAAATTCCCTTGCCTTAGGCGGAATTCACTTCCGCCGTGGGCGACCCTATTGGGTACCCTACGGGAACCTTAATGACTTTCAAGGTACCAAAGTGCGTGGGGTGATAGGGCTATGGAATGCACAACGCCGACCCCTCGAACATTTCTTTTCGAAGGACACCCCTTCCGTCTCGCCGCAAAGTGGCGAGCCACCCACCCCTCAAGGGGTGGGCAAGGGGTGGACAAGCAAAGAAATGTTCGAAATGACCTTTCCTCTTCGAAAATAAAAACTGCCCCGCTGTTCCGACGGGGCGGGTCTTTAATCCCTTGCGATCTTCACTTTGCCGTTCATGACTTCCTGACAGGCAAGGACGATCTCCTTCTGCTTGCCGGGAAGCTCCGTCGCGCCCGTTGACTGCATCTGCTCAATGATCTGGCGGGTACGCTTTGCGATGAGAATGCACAGCTCGTACCTGCTCACAGGCTCCTCGTCCGTGCCGAGCTTGCGCACGAGAGCGTCCACCGAGGGTTCGTTGATCATATCATTCACCTTCCTTGTTTCTTTCTTTTTGGATTATGCCGAGAACTTCGTCCACCGCTCTGTCAAGGTCGTCGTTCAGGACCCTGTAATCGTACTGTTCGCGGATGTGCATCTCGTACTTCACGCGTTGAAGCCTCTCGCGCAGGGCCTGTTCGGACTCCGTGCCCCGCTTTTTGAGCCGTTCGACAAGCTCCTCGATCGACGGCGGATCGATGAAGATGAGGAGGGTGTCTTTGAGGAGTTTCCGCGCGTTCAGTCCGCCGACGACGTCGATCTCGAGGATGACGGACGTCTTTTGGAGCTGCTCCTCCACGAAGGAGCGGGGCGTCCCGTACAGGCCCGAAAAGTGTTCGTCGTACTCGAGGAGATCCCCCTCGCCGATGCGGCGTTCGAACTCCTCCTTGGTGACGTAGATATACGTCTTTCCCGAGATCTCGCCGGGGCGGGGATCGCGGGTCGTCATGGAGACGGATTCGACAAGCGTAGGGTCCTTTTTCAACAGTTCTTTGACGATGGTCCCCTTTCCGACCCCCGAGGGGCCTGAGATGACGATAGGCAAATTTCTCATTCGTTACTCCAGATTCTGTATCTGCTCGCGGATCTTTTCGATCTCATTCTTCATTTCAAGCGCGAAGGAGGTGATCTCCGTGTCACACGATTTACTGCAAATGGTGTTGCACTCGCGGTTGAACTCCTGAATGAGGAAGTCGAGCTTGCGCCCGACGGGTTCGCTCTCGCAGACGGCATAATATTCGTCGATATGAGACCTGAGGCGGGTCAGTTCCTCGTCGATGTTGCACTTGTCGGCAAAGACGGCGGCCTCGGTCAGGATCCTCGTCTCGTCGATCTTCCCGCCGAGGAATTCTTCGATGCGGCTCTCGAGTTTTTCGCGGTACTCCTCCGCAACGCGGGGAGCGCGGAGCGCGATGTCGTCGCGGAGACGGGCGATCGCCCCCATGCGGTCGAGAAGATCGCTTTTCAGCCTCTCCCCCTCCTTTTTCCTCATCTCCGAAAGGGCTTCAAGGGCAAGGCGGAGAGCCTTGTCCACACACGCAAGGAGAAGATCGTCCGCACCCGAAACCTCGTCCGCACGGACGGCGTCGGGCAGGCGCAGGAAGAAGGAGACGGAGCCGTCGTCCTCGAGCATGGGATAGGTGCGCTTGATCTCGGCGGCGGCCCTCATATAGGCGTTGACGACGCCCCAATCGACATAGAAGGACTTTGCCGCCTCGCGCTTGTCCGTGAGGCTGACGAACACATCGACGTGCCCGCGGGAGAGATACTCCCTGACGGCGGAGCGGATCGGCTCCTCCGCGCACAGAAGGACGCGGGGAGCTTTGACGGCGACGTCGAGATAGCGGTTGTTGACCGATTTGACCTCGACCGAAACGGTGAGGCCGCCCTCGCTGTATTCCCCTTTTCCGTAACCCGTCATGCTGTACATAGGCTCATCTCCGATTTTGGTATATTATATCACACGCGTGCGGAACGGTCAAGAAAAAATTATAAATTGAAAATTAAAAATTAAAATTTGGGCGCGGGCGGGCAGAATGCCCCTCCGCCGCGCTCATGCTGAGCGTAAGCGAAGCATCTCATAGACCTACGGACTTCGTTCACGAGATCCTTCGGTCGCTCCGCTCCCTCTAAATGACGCAGAAATAAGGTGACAATTTTGGAACGACACCCCTTCTGCCCCTACGGGGCACCCACCCCTCAAGGGGTGGGCAGGAATGTCTCTCGGCTCCCCCTTGAGGGGGAGCTGTCACGAACGTAGTGAGTGACTGAGGGGGTGTCATTCCCTCTCCCTTGCCATAGGCGGAATTCACTTCCGCCGTGGGCGACCCCATTCGGTACCCTACGGGAACCACGATGACTTTCAAGGCATCAAAGTTCGTGGGGTGATCAAGTAGTGGAATGCACAACGTTGACCCCTCGAACATTTCTTTTCGAAGGACACCCCTTCCGTCTCGCCGCAGAGCGGCGAGCCACCCACCCCTCAAGGGGTGGGCAAGGGGTGGACAAGTTAAAGAAATGTTCGAAAGAAAACAAATCGTTCGAAACTATTCCTCCAACATCTTCAAAAATTCTTCCTCGCCGATGACGGGAATGCCGAGTTTTTTGGCCTTGTCGAGCTTGCTTCCCGCCTTCTCGCCCGCGATGACGAGGGTCGTGGAACCCGTGACCGAGCTTGCCGCGACGCCCCCGAGGGCCTCGATCCTCTTCTGCGCCTCCGTGCGGGAGAAGGAGGACAGCGACCCCGTGAGTACGACGACCTGTCCCGCAAACGCGCCCTCCGTGACGCGCTGCGCCGCCTTCACTTCCACGCCCGCCTCCCGGAGCCGCGCGATCTCCCTGCGGTTCTCCTCGTCGGCAAAATAGGCGAGAATGCCCCGCGCTGTGACGTCGCCGATGTTCTCGAGCGCGACGAGTTCCTCATAGCCGAGCGCGGCGATCGCGTCGATGCTCCCGAAGGAGGCGAGGTCCCGCGCGGCGACGCGGCCGATCTGCCCGATGCCGAGCGCGTAAAGAAGGCGTTCGAGCGTGATATTCTTGCTCTTCTCGATGGCCGAAAGGAGGTTGCCGATCCTCTTCTCCTTGAACCCCTCCAAGCCCTCGAAGCTCTCCTTCGTGAGGCGGTAGAAGTCCGAAAACCGCCTGAGTCCCTTCTTGTCATAGAGGAGCTGAATGGTCGCCTCCGACATGCCCTCGACATCCGCGGCGTTCTTCGTGCAGTAGTGGGTGAGCTTCTGCACGACGCGGGGCGGGCACTCCTTGTTGGAACAGAACAGATTGGCCCCCACTTCCTCGACCATGCTCCCGCAATAGGGGCAGACGGAGGGTTTTTCTGCGGGGGGGATCCCGTACATGGTATCGTCAATTGCGCCCAAGATCTCGGGAATGACCTCATTGGAGCGGCGAATGAGGACTCTCGCCCCGACGCGGACATGCTTGCGGGTAATGTCGCCGTAGTTGTTGAGCGTCGCCCGCCTGACGGTCGCGCCCGCAAGCTCCACGGGGTCCACTTTTGCAAGCGGCGTGAGCTTTCCCGTGCGGCCGACCTGCCAGAAGATCTCCCGCACCGTCGTCTCGGCCTCCTCGGCCTCGAACTTATAGGCGATCGCCCAGCGGGGGAATTTGTCGGTATAGCCCATTCTGTCGCGGACGGAAACGCCGTTGACCTTGATGACCGCGCCGTCCGTCAGAACGTCGATGTTCCGCCGCCCCACTTCGATCTCATCGACGGCGTCCTGCACCTCCTCGGCCGTTTTGCACACGCGGAAGAAGGGATAGGTCTTGAACCCCTCCCTCCTCAAAAATTCCATGGCTTCGGTCTGGGAAGAGAGGGGCGTTTCGCTCATGTAGTTGACGTCATAGAAGAGGATCTCCACCCCCCTCTCCGCCGTCATCTTGGGGTCGAGGTTCCTCACCGCGCCCGCCGCCGCGTTCCTCGCGTTCTTCAAGGCGTCCGCGGGGTGTTCGCGGTTGTATCTTTCAAGCACGGAGAGACGGATGACCGCTTCCCCCCGCACCTCGAGCGTGCCGCGGTAGGAAATTTTCAGGGGGAAACTGCGGATGGTGAGGACCTGCGCCGTGACGTCCTCCCCCTCCACGCCGTTGCCGCGGGTCGCCGCCCGCACGAACGCGCCGTCCTCGTACGTCAGGCAGACGGTGAGGCCGTCGTATTTGTATTCCACGGTGAATTCCGCGCTCTCGTCGGCCTTTTTGACGCGGGTGAAGAAGGCGGAAAGCTCGTCCTCGGTGACGGCCTTGTCGAGGGAGTACAGCCGCGCGATGTGGGTGTGGCGTTCGAATCCCTTGACGGGATCCCCGCCGACCCGCCGCGTCGGAGAATCCGGTTCCACGACGCCCGTCTCCCGCTCGATCTCCCTCAGTTCGTCATACAGCCTGTCGTACTCCCGATCGGAATGGGTGGGCGCGTCGAGGACGTAATATTCGTATGCCCATTGGTTGAGCGTGTCGATGAGATACCTCTGCCTGTCCATGTTCAAAGATCCTCCAGAATTTCAAGGGGCGCGAACGCCGCCGCAAGTTCTTTGTTCCCCGCCGCCGCAAAGCGGACGGTGATGAAAAGGTTCCTCCCCTCCCCGCGCATGGAGACGATCTCCCCCGTGCCGAAGCGGGCGTGCTTGACGAGCGCGCCGACGCGGAAGCAGGACGTATCCCGCGTGGGGTGCTGTACCTGCGGAATGACGGCGACGGGGCGGGAGGGCTTTTTCCCCGTGCCGAAGGTGTACCCCTCGGGTTCACGGTAGGTCCCCACGCGCTTTGCGGCCGAGGGAGCCTCGTCCCGCCGCCCGTAGCCGTAGCCGCGGCCGCCGTAGCCCCCTCTTCCGCCGTAGCCTCCGTAGCCGCCCCGCTCTCCGTAGCCGCCCTCTTCGCCGAAGAAGTCGCCCGTATAGCGGACATGGACGGAGGACGCGGGGAGTTGGAGGACGTCCTTCAATTCCTCGACGAAGCGGGAGCGCACGGTCGGCTCCCTGCGCCCGTAGAGGTACCTCGACTTAGAGCGGGTGAGGTAGAGCATCCGCTTGGCCCGCGTGATGGCGACGTACATGAGCCGCCTCTCCTCCTCGATCCCGTTCGGCTCCCCGACGGCGCGGGACGTTGGCATGATGTTCTCCTCAAGCCCCACGATGAACACGGTGTCGAATTCCAGCCCCTTGACGGCGTGGATCGTCGCGATCGTCACATACTCGCCCTCGTCCATCTCGTCGGTGTCCGAATAGAGGGTGATCTGTTGCAGATAGTCCGAAAGCCCCGCCCCCGCGTTCATGCGCACATACTCGTCAACGGAGTTGATGAACTCGTCGATGTTGGCGCGTTTCGTGACCGATTCATCGGAATCGTCGGCGTACTGTTCCCTCATCTTCGACGACTCGATGAGCTGTCTTGTGAGGGAGGCGACGTCGAGATCCTGCGAGGCGATGACAAGCCCCTTGATGAATTTTGCGAATTCCCTGAGCTTTTCCCTCGTCCCTGCGGAGAGGGGGAGAAGGTCGCAGTCGGTCACGGCGTCATAGAGGGAGAGGTCCTCCGCCGCGGCGTAATCGTGCAATGCCTGCATGGTCTTGTCGCCGATGCCCCGCTTGGGGACGTTGATGATGCGCGTCAGGGCCTCGTCGTCATAGGGGTTGGCGATGAGGCGGAGGTAGGCGAGAATGTCCTTGATCTCCTTCCGTTCGAAGAACTTGAACCCGCCGAACACTTTATAGTTGATGCCGTACTTGGTGAACTCCTGCTCGTAGGAGCGGGTCAGAGCGTTGATGCGCATGAGTACGGCGAAGTCGGAGAGCTTCTTGCCGTTCCGCGCCGCCTCGGCGATGATGCGGGCGCAGTAGAGGGCTTCCCCCGCCTCCTCGTCGGCCTCGTAGCAGACGGGCTTTGCGCCATCCTCGGCCGCCGTCCAGAGCTGTTTGCCCTTGCGCTGGCTGTTGTGCGCAATGGAGGCGTTCGCGAGGGCGAGAATGGCCCCCGTGGAGCGGTAATTCCGCTGGAGTTTATAGATCTTTGCGTTCGGGAAACTCCTCTCGAAGTGCAGGATATTCTCGATCCTCGCCCCCCGCCAGCCGTAGATGGACTGGTCGTCGTCGCCGACGACAAAGAGGTTGCCGTGCGTCGAGGAGAGGATCTTGATGATGTTGAACTGCACCTCGTTGGTGTCCTGAAACTCATCGACGTGGATATAGCGGAACTTCCCCGAAAGATATTCCCGCGCCTCGGCGTCGGAGGCGAGGAGGGCGAGGGCCTCGGAGAGGAGGTCGTCGAAGTCGAGGGCGTTGTTCTGACGGAGGTGGGCCTCATAGCGGGCGTAGACCTTGGAGACGGCCTCGATGTTGCGCTCGTAACTGTACCTTTTTCTGTATTCCTCGGGCTTGAGGCCGAGCATCTTGGCGTTCGTGATATGGAAGCGGACGGACTTCAAAAGGCCGTCATCGTCGGTATAACCGCACTCGCGGAAGGCCTGTTTGACGACGGCGTTGCGCTCCTGTTCCGAATAGATGGAAAAATTCTCGGTGATGCCGCGCTTTTGGGCATACATGCGCAGGATCTTCACGCACATGGAGTGAATGGTACACACCCACATGCCGCGCACATCGGTACGGCGTTCAAGCCGCTCGCGCATTTCGGCGGCGGCCTTATTGGTGAAGGTGATGGCGAGGATCGAGGAAGGATCCACGCCGAGATCGCCGACGAGGTGGGCGATCCGCGCCGTCAGTACCCGCGTCTTTCCGCTCCCCGCCCCCGCAAGCACGAGGACCGCGCCCTCGGTATCGTTGACGGGAAGGATCTGTTCTTCGTTCAGTTCCCGAAAATCTTCCATACCTATGATTATATCAAATCAGAACAGAAAAAGCAAGGGCGGCATTTTAATTAAAGACCAAAAATTGAAAAATGAGCGCGCCGCGCTCATGCTGAACGAAGGAAAGCATCGCATAGACCTACGGACTTCGTTCAGGGGATTCTTCGGCTTCGCCTCAGAATGAGCGGGAGGCTCATGCTGAGCGTTAGCGAAGCATCTCATAAACCTACGGACTTCGTTTTTCGGGATTCATCGCTTCGCTCTGAATGACGCGGTTTCCCCTTGTCGCCCCGCGCGCTCATGCTAAGCGTTAGCGAAGCATCTCATAAACCCACGGACTTCGTTCAGGGGATTCTTCGGCTTCGCCTCAGAATGAGCGGGAGGCTCATGCTGAGCGTTAGCGAAGCATCTCATAAACCTACGGACTTCGTTTTTCGGGATTCATCGCTTCGCTCTGAATGACGCGGTTTCCCCTTGTCGCCCCGCGCGCTCATGCTAAGCGTTAGCGAAGCATCTCATAAACCCACGGACTTCGTTCAGGGGATTCTTCGGCTTCGCCTCAGAATGAGCGGGAGGCTCATGCTGAGCGTTAGCGAAGCATCGCATAGACCTACGGACTTCGTTCAGGGGATTCTTCGCTTCGCTCTGAATGACGCGGTTTCCCCTTGTCGCCCCTCTTAGTCATGTTGCCCCGCGCGCTCATGCACCCCGCGCGCTCATGCTGAGCGTTAGCGAAGCATCTCATAAACCCACGGACTTCGTTCAGGGGATTCTTCGCTTCGCTCTGAATGACGCGGGAAGGAATGCACCCCCTTCCCTACCCGTTACGGCGGCAGGGACCGCCGTAACCGAGGGTAGGGGTGGGGGTTCATTTCTTATCACTGCGCGTGGCGGGGTCTCCCCGCCTAAGCCACAGGGATCCCAAAAAATATTGCAAAGCAAGATTTTTTGGGAAAAGGAGCGACCTGCGTTCAATGCAACGGTTTTGCGTTCACGCGAAACCGTGCAAACTGCGCAGTGTCGCGACGCCGTACCCTACGGGAACCACAATGTCTTTCAAGGCATCAAAGTTCGTGGGATGATAAGGTTATGGAATGCATAACGCCGACCCCTCGAACATTTCTTTTCGAAGTCCCGCGAGATTCTTCGCTTCGCTCTGAATGACGCAGAAATGAGGTGACCCACCCCCCTACCCCCCTCCCATGGAGGGGGCGAGAAAGTGGCGGGACAAGCAAAGAAATGTTCGAAACATTCCCAATTCCCTTGCCTTAGGCGGAATTTACTTCCGCCGTGGGCGACCCCATTGGGTACCCTACGGGAACCACAATGACTTTCAAGGTACGGAAGTTCGTGGGGTGATAAGGTTACGAAATGCACAACGCCGACCCCTCGAACATTTCTTTTCGAAGTCCCGCGAGATCCTTCGACACGCCGCCTATTGCGGCGGCTCAGGATGACGCGCGGGGAGGGTCTCCCCGCCTAAGCCACAGGGATCCCAAAAAATATTGCAAAGCAAGATTTTTTGGGAAAAGGAGCGACCTGCGTTCAATGCAACGGTTTTGCGTTCACGCGAAACCGTGCAAACTGCGCAGTGTCGCGACGCCGTACCCTACGGGAACCACAATGTCTTTCAAGGCATCAAAGTTCGTGGGATGATAAGGTTATGGAATGCATAACGCCGACCCCTCGAACATTTCTTTTCGAAGTCCCGCGAGATTCTTCGCTTCGCTCTGAATGACGCAGAAATGAGGTGACCCACCCCCCTACCCCCCTCCCATGGAGGGGGCGAGAAAGTGGCGGGACAAGCAAAGAAATGTTCGAAACATTCCCAATTCCCTTGCCTTAGGCGGAATTCACTTCCGCCGTGGGCGACCCCATTCGGTACCCTACGGGAACCTTAATGTCCTTGCATATAACGCTTCCGAGGCCCACTCGATTGATGTTGATAGCACTTTCGCTCGAACATTTCTTTTCGAAGTCCCGCGAGATCCTTCGCTTCGCTCTGAATGACGCAGAAATGCGGTGACCCACCCCCCCTACCCCCCTCCCATGGAGGGGGCGAGAAAGTGGCGGGGCGAGCAAAGAAATGTTCGAAACTACTCCTCTTCTAACTTCTCTTTCTCCCTTTCAGTTCGAATTCATACTCCCGTTTGAAGCGTTCGAGGGCGCGGAGATACCGCTCGGACAGCTCGAGCGTGTACCTCTGCCGCTCCGAGTAGCTCAGCGAATTATAGTACTCCATGTCGGTGAGCCTGCCGATCGCGTCGGAGACCTCCCCCTCCGAAAGGAGTAGGTCGCGGACTTTCAGATAAAATTCGTCGGGCGCGTCCCCGCGGATGGACTTCTCCACCTTCTCCTGAAAGTAACGTTCCATCTTGCTCTCGCTCATGCCCATGTCCCGCGCGTGGCTGCGGCTGACGTCAAGCTCCTCCTCGCACTTCTTCCAGAAGCCCTTTTTCATGCGCATCTTCGCCTCTTTGGCAAGCATTTTCAACGTTTTCTCCATATCCGCCTCTTCTTCGACAAATTTCGCAAAAAGAAAATCCGCAATCTCTTGCGGATCCTTCATTAGTTTCTGCTTCTTTTCCTCGCGGCTTCCGACTTCTTTCTCTTTTTGACGGAAGGCTTTTCGTAATATTCCTTCTTGCGAAGGTCGCCGATAATGCCGTCGCGCGAGCATTTTCTCTTGAAACGCCGAAGCGCGCTCTCAAGATTCTCGTTTTCACCGACCCTGATCGTGGACATATCCTCTCTACCCTCCTTCGCCGAAGCACTTATTGACTTGGCTATTATACCATTTGCATTCGCGCTTGTCAATTTATTTCCGCCATATTTTGGAAATTTTAATAAAACCTTTCGACGATCTCGTCCATGACCTCCTCCATGGCCCCGACGGAGCAATAGAGGGTGAGGATCGTGAACCTGTCGCGGATCAACCGCGCCTTTTGCAGCATCTCCCGCATCGTCTCCTTTGAGACGCCGATCTCCGAAAAGCGGACGGGGCAGGAGAGGCTCCGCAGGATCTCCTCCGCGTGCGAGACGGCGGGAAGGCCCTCGGCCTCTCTGCGGACGCATTCATACCCTTCAAGCCGCGGAAGGGTGCAGGCGCGGCGGTAGAGGTAGAGGGAGACGAGGGTCCCCAGCCCCACCTTTACGCCGTGGAGGGGAATGGGCAGGTCCCGCCGCAGGAAGTCCATCTCGAGGAAGTGGGACATGTGGTGTTCCGCGCCCGACGCGGGGCGGGAATTGCCCGCCATGACCATGGCATATCCCGAGACGAGAAGGGCGTCCATCAGCGGCCCGACGCCCTCTCTTCTCCCCGCCGCGAGCGCGGGAACGGCGGCCTCGCACCGCGTCACCGCCTCCTGCATGAGGTCGGCGGCCTCCGCATTGTAACTTTCCCCCGTGAGCGAAACAGAGATACGCCAATCGGCGAGGGCGCAGTACTTGGCAAGGACGTCCCCCACGCCCGCCCCGCGCATGAGGGAGGGAGCGGCGGCAAGGACGGCGGCGTCCATCAGGACGTCGGAGGCGACCTGCGCGGGCCGCGTCACCTTGGCTCCTCCCTCGATGAGGGGGGTCACGCCCGAGGTGAAGCCGTCCATCGACGGGGCCGTCGCAAAGACGCCGCTCGGCTTTTTCAGCACAGACCCCGCAAATTTCGCGACGTCGTTGAGCGTCCCCGCCCCGACGGCGAGAAGGTAGTCGCTCCCCTCTCCGCGGCGGACCGCCATTTTCACCGTCCTCTCGTCGGCAACGGGTTCAAACTCGGGATAGACGAGTTCATCGATGGCACAGCCGTGCGAGGCGACGGAGCGGATGAGTTCCTCCCCGAGCGGGCGGGTATTCAGGTCGGCCAAAACGAGGACCCTTTTCCCGCGGATATGTTCAAAAAAGCGGGGGAAATTCCCCCCTTCGCCCCATTCGGCATTGACGCCGAAGGCACGAGAAAGTTCTGTGACGTCCCTCATAGTTCACCGATAGATAAATTTGCAGACGATGCCCTCGTCGTAGTCGCCGAATCCCTTCCCGAAGAGGGTGAATCCCCCGCGGTTTTCGGCATTTTCGGGGACCTGTATGCGGAATATGATCTGCGAACCCGCCCTGAGGCCGAGCGAGGCGAGGGTGACGTCGGAGACCTTCACCCCGCCGATCTGCGTCCCCTCCTGCCCGACGGAGATCGTGATCTTCTTGCCGTACTGCCCCAAATTTCCGTACCACCACGGGGGGTTGCAGGTGCCCGTGCGGTCGTTGTACTCCCCCTTGCTCGTATAGACACCGAGATCGGTGCCGTTGACGAGGAAATGGATGTCGCTCGGGTAGTAGGCGGCGTACCCGGGGGCCTCCGAGGCGATCTCGAGGGAGAAGGTCAGCTCGCTGAGCGCGCTATCCTCGGTGAGGTAGTTGGGGACGAGGTACTCCACATACCCGTAGCCCAGCCAGAGAATGCCCGCCTTCACCCGCTCGGGGAAGGAGAAACAGGCGGGGTCGTCGAAGCCGCCGATGATGTGTTCGGCGGTCGCGATGCCGCAGGTCTTGTGGACGTCGTAGCCGACATAGTGGCCGACGTCGATCTGCGCCGCCTCCACGCGCCCCTCCGTCTGCGGGCGGGGCTGGAAGTCCACGATGACCTTGTCCGTCGCAAGACAGCAGATCTTCTGCGTGCCCCTCACCCCCGAGGAGGTGGAGATCTCAATGAGGCCCGCCGAATGCAGTTTTTTGATGTGCGCCGTGATCGCCCCGTTGGAGACGCCGAACCGCTTTGCGAAGTAGGCGAGGTTGAGTTCCCCGTGCGTCAGCAGTTCCTCGAGAATGCCGAGCCGCACGTCGGAATCGAGTGCTTCATATAAAAGTTTACCTTGACGAAAATCTTTCAGATAGATCATGTCTATATTATACCAAAAAAACCGAAAAATGTCAAACTTTCTGCCATCTTTCGGTTAAATATTTTATGTTTAGTTGAAGTTTTCAATCAATTCTCAAAGGGGAACGAGCGACGGGGTCACTTTCCCCTGATGGACGATCATATAGCAGTAGGAGGGCGAGGCATAGTCGCCGAGCGCACCGGGGTTGACGCAGAGAACGCCGTCCACCGTACTGACGTCCGCGATGTGCGTATGGCCGTAGAGGGCGACGGTACACTCCAATTCCCTTGCCCGCGCGGCAAGGGTTTCAAGGCCGTGCTTGACCCCGTAGCGGTGCCCGTGACAGCAGAAGATCCTCACGCCCTCTGCCTCGATGATCCGCTCCTCCTCCCCGTAGGAAAAATCACAGTTCCCCTTCATCACAAAGGTCTTTCGCGGAAAGAGGTTGACGATCTTCCGCATCTCCCCCGACCCGTCGCCGAGGTGGATGATGTAGTCGTTTTCCCCAAACAGACGAAAGAGCTTGTCGATCGCGCCCAGCCGCATGTGGGAATCGGAAAGAATGACAAACGTTTTCATAACAGCTCCCTCAGCCTTCTCAACGCCCTGCCCCTGTGCGAGACGGAGTTCTTCTCCTCCTCGTCCGCCTCGCCGAACGTCTTGTGCAGATCGTCGGAGAAGAACAGCGGATCGTACCCGAACCCGCTCTTTCCCCTCTCCTCGGTGAGAATGCGGCCGAACGTCCTGCCCTCGGCGGTCAGTTCCCTGCCGTCGGGGAAGCACAGCGCGAGCGTACAGCAGAAGTGCGCGGACCGATCCGCCATGCCCTGCATCTTGTAGAGGAGGAAGGCCCTGTTCCGCGCGTCCTCGTCCCCCTCCGCAGACCAATCCGCGGGGGCGAACATTTTGGAAAACCTCGCGCTGTACACGGCGGGCGCACCGCCGAGCGCGTCCACGCAGAGGCCGCTGTCGTCGCCGAGGGCGGGAAGATGGGTGACCTGCGCAACGGCGCGGGCCTTGAGAAGGGCGTTGTCGAGGAAGGTCTCCCCCGTCTCTTCGACCTCGCCGAAAAATCCCGCCTCCGCCGCGGAGACGACCTCGAAGTCCTTCAAGATCTCCCGTATCTCCTTGAGTTTGTGCCTGTTCCCCGTCGCTGCGACAAGTTTCATTCCCCGCCTCCCCGTATGGAATGATCCGATTATACTACACTTTGCCTCTTCTGTCAACCGTTCGGAAGAAGAGTAATATAACCTATGTTATATAACAAATGTTATTATGAGAAATGCCCTTGACATGCCCCCGTTTTGCGGTTATAATGGCATTGTTCCGCAAGGAAACATCAAAAATAGAGGTGATAATATGAAAAAAGAACTCGGGGTCAAGCCCTATCTCTTCCCCATGCCGACGTACATGATCGGCACCTACAACGAGGACGGCACCGTTGACGAGATGATGATGGCGTGGGGCGGAATCTGCGCGGAGGACATGGTCGCCCTCAACATCGACGAGGAACACAAGACAGCCGAAAACCTCAGGCGCACAGGGGCGTTCACCCTCGCCGTCCCGGGGACGGACACACTGAAGGAGAGCGACTTCTTCGGCACAGCCACCGCGAACAAGGTGGGCGACAAGTTCGCCCGCACGGGCCTGCACGCCGTCAGGAGTACGCGCGTCGATGCGCCCGTCATCGAGGAATATCCCCTCACGCTCGAATGCACGGTCGTCGCCATGCAGAACGAACCGTATGGGCTGAGAGTGCTTGGCAGGATCGAGAACGTCCTCGTGGACGAGAGCGCGATGACGGAGGACGGGAGCGTTGGCTTCGAAAAGTTGCACTCCTTTGTGTTCGATCAGGCCAAGTACGGCTACTATGAGATCGGCGCGAAGGTCGGCGTCGCGTGGAAGAGCGGCAGAGAATTTTTGAAAAAGTGATCCCCGCCCCGCGTCATATGGAAGGGCAAAGCCTACCCGAGAGCAAGGCTTCCCCCTGCGGGGGGAAGCTCCGCCGAAGGCGGTGATGAGGGGCGTCCCAATCGGGATTCCCCTCATCCGTCACGGCTCCGCCGCGCCGCCTTCCCCCCCACGGGGGGAAGGCTTAACATGCGGTGACCCACCCCCCTACCCCCCTCCCATGGAGGGGGCAAAGCCTCCCCCTCGGAGGC
>CANPZV010000018.1 GCA_947589285.1 uncultured Clostridia bacterium | reverse complement strand
AACCCGATACGGACGACATCTTCACCCGCGGCAGGAGAGATGTTTCTCCCGTGGAACCCGAAACGCCCGCGGACGACATTTTCACCCGCGGCAGGAGGGACGTTTCCCCTGTGGAACCCGATACGGACGACATCTTCACCCGCGGCAGGAGAGATGTTTCTCCCGTGGAACCCGAAACGCCCGCGGACGACGGATTGCCCGAAAGCCGCGTGTTCGACGGCGTAGGGCGGGAGAGCAATGCCGACCTCTTCGACGACGACGCGCCCATCGACGCGCCCGAACCGCCCGCAAGTGCGCCCGTGCCGCCTGCGCCCGCCGAGCCTCGCCGCAAGGAGGTCCCGAAGAAGAAAAAGCACGTCTGGCCGAAGTACAAGCGTCCGAGCGTCGATCTTCTGAATACATACGAGGACAGGCCCACTCTCTCCAACGAAGAAGTGGGGCGCAATTCGGGCATCATCCTCGATACGCTCCGCCGCTACAAGATCGAAACGCACATCATCGGCGTCAAGGCGGGGGCGTCCGTCACGCGGTACGACCTTGCCATGCCCGAGAGCGGCACGATCAGCAACGTCACCCGCTACGACGAGGAACTTGCCGTCTATTTGCAGGTGAAGGGCGTCAACATGTACGCCAATCCCGAGGTCCGCGGCATCTCCGTGGAGGTCCCCAACGACAAGCGTTCCACCGTCGGCCTGAAAGCCATTCTCGAGTCCGATGAGTTCAAAAAAGACAGCCCCGACGCGCTTCTCTTTGCCCTCGGGCAGGACGTCGAGGGGAGGCCCGTCTGCGGCAACGTGACCGAGATGACCCACATTCTCGTCGCGGGCATGACGGGTTCGGGCAAGTCCATCGCGATGCACTCCATGCTCATCTCGATGCTCTTCAAGTACTCGCCCGAAGAGCTTCGCCTCATTCTCATCGACCCCAAGCAGTCCGAATTTACGCTCTACGAGGGGATCCCGCACCTCATGATCAACGAGATCATCACCTCCGCGCCCAAGGCGGTCACGGCCCTCACATGGGCGGTGAACGAGATGGAGCGCAGGTACACGCTCTTCAACGAAAAGACCCGTTCGGGCGTGGCCGTCTCCAAGATCGACGAATACAACCAGAACCTCACGGGGGACGAGGAACGCCTTCCCAAGATCGTCGTCGTTGTCGATGAGTTCTCCGACCTCATGATGACGGCGAAGAAGGAAGTGGAAGAGCGCATCCAGCGTCTTGCGCAGAAGGCGAGGGCGGCGGGCATCCACCTCGTGCTTGCGACCCAGCGTCCCGACGCCACCGTCATCACGGGCGTCATCAAGAGCAATCTCCCGACGCGCATCTCCCTCTCCGTGGACTCCGATCTGAACTCCCGCATCATGCTCGACGAATCGGGCGCGGAAAAACTCCTCGGCTACGGCGACATGCTCATCAAGACGACGGGCAAGCCGCGGCGTGCGCAGGGCGCGTTCATCAGCGCACCCGAGCGGCAGAGGGTCATCAACTTCATCCGCGAGAACAACGAGACCTATTTCGACGAGTCCGTCGCAGAATTTATCGACAAGCCCGAGGCCGGCAAGAGCGGCGGCGGGGACAGCGGAGACGGAGGGGAGGTCAACGAGACCTACATCAAGGCCCTCGCCATCGTCGTCAAGCGCGGACAGGCCTCCATTTCGCTCATCCAGCGGAGCCTCGGCATCGGTTACAGCCATGCGGGCAAGATCATCGAATGGATGGAATCGCAGGGGTTCATCTCCGCTTTCGAAGGCTCCAAGGCGAGAACGGTGCTTCTCACAAAGGAGGAATTCGAGAGCAGGTACGGAGGGCTTGATTGATGCTGAAAAAGACTTTCGGCATGATCTCGCTCGGCTGCGACAAGAACCGCGTGGACGGGGAGAGGCTCCTCGGCGAGATCGTCCGCCACGGCTGTGAGATCACGGATGACCTCAGCAATGCCCAGGTCCTCATCGTCAACACCTGCGCCTTTCTCAACAGCGCGAGGGAGGAATCCCTCTCCGCCGTGTTCGAGGGGAACAGGTACAGGGAGGGGAAGCTCGAGAAGATCGTCGTCACGGGCTGTCTCCCCGAAAAATTCATCGGCGAACTCTTCCCCGCGCTCTCCGAGGCCGACGTGTTCCTCGGCGTCAAGGACTATTCGGAACTCTTCCCCGCGCTCGAACGCTCTTACCGCGAGGGGCAGAGGATCAACGCCGTCGGAACGGGGGACGGCACGCGGCCCGAACGCTTCGTCTCCACGATGCCGCACCTCAAATACCTCAAGATCGCCGACGGCTGTTTCAACCATTGCACCTATTGCCTGATCCCCAAGATCAGGGGCAGATATGTCTCCTATCCCATGGAGGAACTTGTGGAGGAGGCGGCAGCCTTGGGCGAGACGGACGAACTCGTCCTCGTCGCGCAGGATACGACCCGCTACGGGGAGGATACGGGCGAAAACCGCCTTACCGCATTGCTCAAAGAGCTGTCCGCACTTCCGAACATCGCCCATATCCGCCTTTTGTATTGCTATCCCGAGGCGATCACGGACGACCTGATTCACGAGATAAAGTCCAACCCGAAGATCGTCAAATACCTCGATATTCCCCTCCAGCACAGCGAGAAGAGGATCCTCAAACTCATGGGGCGGCGGGGAAGCGGGGAGGAATATCTCGCCCTCTTTCGGAAACTTCGGGAGGAGATCGGGGGGATCGCCCTCCGCACGACGTTCATTGCGGGTTTCCCGACCGAGACGGAGGAGGAACACAAGGCCCTTCTCTCCTTCCTCGGGGAAGCGCAGTTCGAAAACTGCGGGTTCTTCGTCTATTCGAGGGAGGAAGATACGCCCGCGTATAAGCTCCAAGGGCAGGTCCCGTATCCGACGAGAAAGCGTTGGCAGAGGGAACTCTATGAGCGGCAGGCGGAGATCTCCTCGATAAAGCTCAGCGGCTATGTCGGTAAGACGCTCTCCGTCGTCTGCGACGGGATCGACTTCGGCAGGAGCAGTTTTGTCGGAAGGGCATACTTTCAGGCGTATGAGATCGACGGCTGTGTGTACTTCACCGCCCCCGCGGCGGAGGAGGGCAAACGCTACACCGTCGTGATCGACCGCGCCGAAACTTACGATCTATTCGGTCATACCGTGGAGGAATAAATGAATTTACCCAACAAGATCACACTCACAAGGATCTGCATGATCCCCGTATTCGTCATACTCTTCTATGTCGAATTTCCCTATCATGAACTCGCCGCGGCGATCGTATTCGCGCTTGCCGCCTGTACGGACTTTCTGGACGGCTACATCGCGAGGAAGTATAATTTGGTCACGAACATGGGGAAGTTTTTGGACCCCATTGCGGACAAGGTCCTCGTCTCCACCGCGCTCATTTTGCTTTTGACCCGTCCCGCCGTCTTTCGCTTCACCGAGGCGGCGTATGGGTGGGAGATCATTCTCGCGGGGGTCTGCGTCGCGCTCATCATGGCGCGGGAACTCATCGTGAGCGGCTTCCGCCTTCTCGCCGTGGAGCGGGGCTTGGTCCTCGCCGCCGATAAGCTCGGCAAGATCAAGACGACCGTTCAGGACGTCTCCGTCGCGCTCCTCGTCGCCGTCATGCCCTTCGTGGGCGGTTCGGCGGGCTTCTTTGCGGGCGGGGCATATACGGCCGCAGTCGGCTTCTCGCTCCTTCTGCTTGCGACGGTCCTCACCGCCGTCTCGGGCGTCAATTACGTCGTGAAGAACAGGCAAGTGCTTTCCGACAAGGAGAGGAACTGAATGCACGCGGCGGCTATCCTCGTCAACAATCAAAACCCGCTCTCCACGGTCAATTTTTCTGCCGTGACGGACGCGCTTCTGTCGGGCGGCGTCTTTTTGGACGAGACTGAAATTTTGCCCTACGACGCGCCCATGACCGTCACCGCGACCCTTTCGAGGCTCGTTTCCGACCATAAATTCGTCTATCTCATCTGCGATGCGGCTCTTCTCTCCTCTGCCCGCGAGGCCTTCGCGGCGGCGACGGGGGAGGCCGTGGAGGAGGACTTTTTTACGGTGAACGACTGCCTCTGCTTCATTCTTCCCGCGGACGGCAGGGGGGCGGAACTGACGAAAAAGGACGTCATTCCGCGCGTCGATGAAAAGAGGGGGAACACCTATCTCCGCGCCTATCTCCGCACGGTGTGCGCCCCCGCGGAACGCGTCCGCGAGGCGGTCAAAAAGGCGCGGGCGGCGGCGGAGGGCAAGCTCGTCGTCCACACGAGTACCTCCTTCGGCAACGGCCGCATCGAGATCATTTACGATCGCAACACGCCCAAGATGACGGCAGACGAGGTCATCCGCATCCTTGCGACCGACCTTGCTGACTACATCTATTCCATGGAGGACGAGGGGATCGAACACCGCCTCGTCGAGGCACTCAAAGTGCGCCGCATGCACCTCTCCACCGCAGAGAGCTTTACGGGCGGCGGCGTAGGGGCCGCGATCGTCTCCGTCCCGGGGGCGAGCCGCGTCTTTTACGAGGGGCTGAACACCTACGACAACGGCTCCAAGGAGGAACGGCTCGGCGTCTCCAATCTGACGCTGAAGCAGAAGGGGGCCGTCTCCGATGAGACCGCCTACGAAATGGCCCTCGGCCTTTTGAAGAGCGGCAAGTGCGACCTTGCGATCGCCACCACGGGCTATGCGGGTCCCGACGCGGAGGGCCAGCCCGCAGGGCTGTGCTTCATCGCCATCGGCACCAAGGAGAATGTGAGGGTCTACCGCCCCCACCTCATGGGGGACAGGGAGACGATCACAAAGACCGCCATCCAGCTCGCACTCTTTCTCGCCTTCCGCGAGATCAAATAGACTACCGAAAACATACAAGGAGTTAAATTTATGAACCAAGACAAGATCAAGGCATTGGAGGCCGTCCTCACGCAGATCGAAAAGAGTTACGGCAAGGGCGCGATCATGAAGCTCGGCGAGATCGCCGACAACGACATCGAGGTCATTCCGACGGGGTGTCTCTCGCTCGACCTCGCGCTCGGCATCGGCGGCCTTCCGCGCGGCAGAATGGTGGAGATCTACGGCCCCGAATCCTCGGGCAAGACCACTGTCGCGCTCCACTGCGTCGCCGAGGCGCAAAAGAGGGGGGGCATTGCCGCCTTCATCGACGCCGAACACGCCCTCGACCCCGTTTATGCAAAGCAACTCGGGGTAAATCTCGAGGAATTGTATGTCTCCCAGCCCGACACGGGCGAACAGGCCCTCGACATCGTGGACGCGCTCGTGCGGTCCTCCGCGGTCGATATCATCGTCGTTGACTCCGTTGCCGCGCTCACACCCAAGGCCGAGATCGAGGGGGACATGGGCGAAAGCCACGTCGGGCTTCAGGCCCGCCTCATGTCGCAGGCCCTCAGAAAACTCACCGCCATCGTCAATAAGTCCAAGACGTGCGTCATCTTCATCAACCAGCTGCGCGAAAAAGTGGGCGTCATGTTCGGCAATCCCGAGGTGACCCCCGGCGGCAAGGCCCTTAAATTCTATGCCTCTATCCGCATCGACATCAGGAAGATCGACATTCTCAAGGACAGCGAGGGGGCGGCGGGCAACCGCACGCGGGCGAAGATCGTCAAGAACAAGCTCGCTCCGCCCTTTCATCTGGCCGAATTTGACATCATGTACGGGGAAGGCATCTCGCAGGAGGGGTGCATCATCGACCTCGGCGTACAGCGGGAGGTCATCAAAAAGAGCGGCGCATGGTTTATCTATAATGATATCAAGGTCGCAAACGGCAAAGAGAAGATGCGGCAGTTCCTGAAAGACAATCCCGAACTCGCCGCCGAGATCGAGGCCAAGATCCGCCTCGCCGCCAAGGGCACCCCCGTCGAGACGATCGTGGGAGAGGAATAGTTTCGAACGATTATTTCGAACATTTCTTTGCTTGTCCACCCCTTGCCCACCCCTTGAAGGGTGGGTGGCTCGCCGCCTTGCGGCGAGACGGAAGGGGTGTCCTTCGAAAAGAAATGTTCGAGCGAACTTTCCCTGCACATCAATCGAGTGATTTCGTAAGGCACTTTGCAATGACATTAAGGTTCCCGTAGGGTACCAAATGGGGTCGCCCACGGCGGAAGTGAATTCCGCCTAAGGCAAAGAGGTGGGGAATCCCCCCCACCACCCGCTACGCGGGAGCCTCCCCCCCAAGGGGTAGGCCTCGCCCCCTCCATGGGGGTGCCGCGGCACATGCCCCCTCCGTGGGAGGGGGGTAGGGGGGTGGGTCACCGCTTTCCTCTCGCTGCCCTTGTAGGGGAAGTCCCCCGTAGGGGGAAAGGGGTTTTGAAACCCCTCAGTCTCGCTTCGCTCGACAGCTCCCCTACAGGGGAGCCAAGATAACCCCTCTGTCACTCACTACGTTCGTGACATCTCCCCTGTAAGGGGCGACGAGACAGTCTCGCTTCGCGTGACAGCTCCTTCTCTCCATAATTCTCCAACACAACCATAAAACAGATCATGAAACATCAATTCTTAAAAGTTGCGGCGGTAAGTCCCGAAGTCAGGGTCGCCGATCCCGCATTCAACGCACAGAAGATCATCGAGGTCATCGGATCGCAGGCCGCAAAGGGGACCGAACTTCTCGTATTCCCGGAACTCTCCCTCTCGGGCTATACCTGCGGCGATCTCTTCCTGCAACAGACCCTCCTCGACGGCTGTCTTGCCGCCTTAAAGAGAGTCGCGGAGGCGACAAAGGGGAAGAAGATGCTCGTCTTTGTCGGCCTTCCGCTCTCGGTGGATGGCAAGCTCTACAACTGCGCCGCGGCCGTCGCGGGCGGGGAAGTCATCGCCTTCACGCCCAAGACGCATATCCCCAACTATAACGAATTTTATGAGGCCCGCTACTTTACTCCCGCGCCCAAGAATGCAGAAGCCGCCACGGCACTTCCGCAGGCGGCGTGCGGGACATGGGTCCCCGAATTTGCGGCGGGCATTCTCATTCGCGACGAAACTCATCCCGAGATCGCCGTCGGCTGTGAGATCTGCGAGGACCTATGGGCACCCGATTCGCCCTCCACATCGCTCTGCATGCGGGGGGCGAGCGTCATCGTCAACCTCTCCGCCTCCAATGAGACGGTGGGGAAAAGGGAGTACCGCCACAAGATGATCGCCGCGCAGTCGGGCAAAAATATCTGCGCCTACATCTACGCCGCCGCGGGGGAGGGGGAATCCACCTCCGACATGGTGTTTGCGGGCAACAATATGATCTATGAAAACGGTGCCTGCCTCGCCGAGACCAAGCCCTTTGATTGGGGCGTCTGCGAGGCCGAGATCGACGTCGGGTTCCTGCTCTCCGAGCGCAGGCGGCACACGACTTTTTCTCAGGAGCTTTCGCTCCGTCCCGAGAAGAGGTCGGCGCGTTTCGTCACGGACGGCGACCTTTCCCTCCGCAAAGTCGATCCGCTTCCCTTTGTCCCGCCCGAGGCGGAGCGCAGGGAACGCGCGGAGTTCATCTTCGATATGCAGGCGCATGCCCTCGCGCGGCGGATCACGGCCGCGCATGCAAAGACGGCGGTCATCGGCGTTTCGGGCGGGCTTGATTCGACGCTTGCCCTCCTCGTCGCCTGCCGCGCCTTCGATCTCCTCCACCGTCCGCACAGCGACGTCGTCGCCGTCACGATGCCGGGGTTCGGTACGAGCCTCAAGACCAAGAACAACGCCCTCTCCCTGATGCAGGCATTGGGCGTGGACCTTCGGACGATCAACATCTCGCAGACCGTCCTCCGCCACTTCAAGGACATCGGGCACGACCCCGAAAACACCGATACGACGTACGAGAATGCACAGGCGAGGTACCGCACGATGGTCCTCATGGACCTCGCCAATGAGACGGGCGGCCTCGTCATCGGCACGGGGGATCTGTCGGAACTCGCCCTCGGGTGGTGTACCTATAACGGCGACCACATGTCGATGTACGCCGTCAACTCGTCCGTCCCCAAGACGCTTGTCAAGTATCTCGTCCTCGCCGAGGCGGAGAGGCTGGGCGGCAGGGTGGAGGTCGTCTTAAAGAGCGTGCTTTCGACGGAGATCTCCCCCGAACTTCTTCCCACGGACGAGAAAGGGGAGATTGCCCAAAAGACAGAAGATCTCGTCGGCCCGTATGAACTGACAGATTTCTATCTCTATCACACGATCCGCAGGGGGGACGGCCCCGCCAAGACGTTCGCGCTTGCCGAGCGTGCCTTTGCGGGCAAATACGACCGCGCGACCCTGAAAAAATGGCTCGTGAGGTTCTACAAGCGGTTTTTCAGCCAGCAATTCAAGCGCAACTGCGTCCCCGACGGTGTGAAAGTCGGCTCCGTGTCCCTTTCGCCTCGCGCGGATTGGCGCATGCCCTCCGACGCCACCGCCGCCCTTTGGCTCGCCGAGGCGGAGGAGCTGTAAGACCTCAATTTTTCATTTTTAATTTTCAATTTTTAATTGACATCAAGAGGGAAACCATGGCATTCATCAAAAATTTCGCTTGGGGGGTCGCGACGGCCTCCTACCAGATCGAAGGGGGGACGTACGAGGACGACAAGGGTCTGAGCGTCTGGGATGTCGCCTCCGCCACCGAGGGCCGCGTGTTCGAGGGGCACAAGGGGCACATCGGCTGTGACCACTACCATAAGTGGAAAGAGGACGTTGCCCTGATGAAGGAACTCGGCATCAAGGCCTACCGCTTTTCGCTCAATTGGTCCCGCCTCCTGCCCGAGGGGACGGGGAAGATCAGCGAGGCGGGCAAGAATTTCTACCTCAATCTTTTCAAAGAATTGAAGAAGGCAAACATCGAGCCTTGGGTCACTCTGTTCCATTGGGATTATCCCTATGAACTCTACAAGAGGGGAGGCTGGCTCAACCCCGAAAGTTCCGATTGGTTCGCGGAATACGCCAAGACTGTCGGCGAGCTGTTCGGCGACTATTTGGAACACATCATTCTCATCAATGAACCTGAGTGTTTTGTCGGGCTTGGCCACTTCACGGCGGGTCACGCGCCCTTTTTGAAACTTCCCGTCCGCGACGTCGCACAGGTTTCCCACAACGTCCTCCTCGCCTGCGGCAAGGCCGAAAAAGTCCTCCGCAAGGTCATATCCCACCCCGTGAAGATCGGCACGGCACAGGCCTATTGGCCCGCGCTTCCCGCCACCCACGGCGAAAAGGACGTCGCAATGGCAAAAAAGGAGACGTTTGTTTGCCACCATGACTTCGGCGGTCCCGCGCTCTGGCTCGACCCCCTCCTGAAAGGGGAGTACCCCGCGGATTTCCTCGCATGGTTCAAAGAAAACGGCTTCGTCCCGCCCGAAGAGGACATGAAGATCATCAAAAGTAAGCTCGATTTCTGCGGCCTCAACACCTATTCGGGCAATCCCGTGAGGGACGAGGGCGGCAAGCCCGTCTATGTGACGCCGTCGCCCGCCGTTCCCAAGACGGACATGCGCTGGAACGTCTACCCCGAGGTCATGTACTACGGGCCGAAGTTCATCCACGAGAGGTACGGCCTCCCCGTCGTCTACACTGAGGACGGCGTCGCCCTCGCGGAGTGGAAGGACCTCAACGGGCAGATCAACGACGACAGCCGCATCGACTTTTTGAAGCGGTATCTCCGCGAACTTCACCGCGCCGCGCAGGAGATCCCCGTCGAGGGGTACTTCTATTGGACTTTCTACGACAACTACGAGTGGACGGAGGGATTTTCGAAGAAGTTCGGCCTCGTCCACTTCGACCCCGAGACCTTGGAGCGCACGCCCAAAAAGAGCGCGTGGTTCTATAAAAAGGTCATAGAGACCAACGGCGAAGAGGCGTTGAAATAAAATTAAAAATTATAAATCGAGGTAAATATGCGCTGTTTATATTGTAATTGTACAGAGAGCAAGGTCATCGATTCCCGCTCGGCCGACGATGACAGGTCGATCCGCCGCCGCCGCGAATGCACGGGGTGCGGCAGACGTTTCACGACCTACGAGACCATCGAGATCGCGCCCATTCTCGTCGTGAAGTCGGACGGGACGCGGCAGGCCTTCGACGTCACTAAGGTCAAGCAGGGCATCATCAAGGCGTGTGAAAAGACGTCCGTCTCCCTCGAAAAGATCGACGCTCTCGTCGATGACATCTCCAAGCAGGTCTATAACTCGATGGAGCAGGAGATCTCTTCCAAGCAGATCGGCGAAATGGTCATGGAGGGCCTCAAAAA
Source organism: uncultured Clostridia bacterium (assembly GCA_947589285.1). Classification (GTDB taxonomy): domain Bacteria; phylum Bacillota; class Clostridia; order Christensenellales; family Borkfalkiaceae; genus Gallimonas. Next base: position 14,045 of record CANPZV010000018.1, on the reverse strand, counting down.
GCTCGATGAAGTTGCCTATGTGCGCTATGCGTCGGTGTATCGCTCCTTCAAGGACATCTCCTCGTTTATGGCCGCACTGCAGCAGATGATGGAGAAAAAGGACACGGAGACGAAGTGACCCATGGCTAAAAAACAGATCTCTGTCGGAGGGGTCCTCCTCGGCGGGGGAAGAGTATCCGTACAGAGCATGACAACGATACGGACGAGCGACGTGGAACAGAGCGTCGCTCAAATTCTGCGCTTGGAGGCGGCGGGGTGCGACATCGTCCGCGTCGCCGTCCTTGACGAGGAGGACGCCCGCGCCATCAAAAAAATCAGGGAGAGGATCCATATCCCGCTCGTCGCGGATATCCATTTCTCCGCCCGCCTCGCCGTCCTCGCCGCCGAAAACGGGGCGGACAAACTCCGCGTCAATCCGGGGAACATCGGGGGGGAGCGGGAGATCGCCCTCGTCGCCGACGCGTTGAAGGCCCGCCGCATTCCCGTGCGGGTCGGCTCCAACACGGGCAGCATCGAGCCGCATTTCTATGAAAAGTACGGGAGGAGCGCGGCGGCCCTCGTCGAGAGCGCGCTCGCAAACGTCGCCGTCTTTGAAAAACACGGGGTGGGGGACATCGTCATCTCTGTGAAGGCCTCCGACGTGCCCCTGACCGTGGAGGCGTATCGGCTCCTCTCCGCCCGCACGGAGTACCCTCTTCATGTCGGCGTGACGGAGGCGGGGGGCGGGGACTTCGCGCTGACGAAGAGCGCGGTCGGCATCGGCTCTCTTCTCCTCGCGGGGATCGGCGACACGATCCGCGTTTCCCTATCCGACGATCCCGTCAAGGAGGTCGTTGCCGCGCACGACATTCTCCGCGCCTGCGGTCTCGAAAGGGATTTTGTCGAAGTTGTCTCCTGTCCCACCTGCGGCAGGTGCATGTACGACTGCACGAGCCTTGCCGCGCGGGTGAGGGAGAAGGTCGCCGCGGTCAGAAAGCCCCTCAAGGTCGCCGTCATGGGGTGCGTCGTCAACGGCCCCGGGGAGGCGAAGGGGTGCGACCTCGGCATCGCAGGGGGAAAGGACTTCTGCATGATCTTCGGCCGTGACGGCAGGCAGGAGAGGGTCTCCGCCGCGGAGGCCGAAAAAAGATTTTTTGAAAGACTTGAGGAACTCCTGCGATGAAGAGCGAAGAATTTTTGAATGAGATCAGAAAAAGAGAGGCACTTCATCGGGCGATCCTGCAAAAGATCGAGGTGCAGGGGAGGAAAGTCACCTTCCGCCTCATCACAGACCGTACATACACCGCGGAGGACGTCGCCTATGCGGAGAGGGTCGCCGCCCGCTACGTCCCCGCAGGATATACCGCGGCGGCGGGCGTCATGAAGTCCGTCCCCGACGCGGAGGGAGTGCGCCGCGCCATTCTCGACATTCTGAAGCGGAGATTCCCCGCGGTCGCGGCGTTCGTCTCCCATGAGGAGGTGGAGGTCGTCGCCGACGAGAACGGCGGGCGGTTCTTCATTCCCATCGGCGAGAACGACAGGGCACTCCTCTCCGCCGACGGCGCGCTCGACGCCATCCACGAGGAACTCGGGAGAATGTTCTGCGGGGCATGGTACGGCGAATTCCGTTTCAGGAAGCAGGAGAGGGGGGAGGTCGAGGCGTCCGCCCTGCCTCCCGCCGAGCGCATCCTGCCCCCCCGCACTTTCCGCATCGCGAACTTCTCGGCGATCGACGGCGCGGAGGCAAAGGAGGCGATCTACATCGCCGACCTCAAGAAGGAAGCGGAGAACGTGTCCGTCTGCGGGAACATCCTCTTCATTGACGAGAGGCAGACCAAAAACGGCAAGCCGTGGTTCTCGATCACGGTGAACGACGGAACGGGAGCGATCCGCGCCTCCTATTTCTCCAAAAAGGCGACGCTCGAGCGGATCCGCACCCTGAAGGCGGGGGACAGCGTCGTTTTGACGGGCGACAACGAACTCTATAACGGCGCACTCTCCTTCAAGGCGAGATCCGTCGATCTCGGCACCCAGCCGGAGGGCTTTGTCCCCGAGGCCCGTCCCTCCCGCCCCGTCCCCGCGCAGTACCGCGCGGTCTTTCCCGTCCCCGAGGTCAACATGGTGCAAGGGGGCCTCTTCGACGAGGACAGGCTCCCTCCGTCCTTCAAAAAGCGCGTTTTCGTCGTCGTCGATCTCGAGACGACGGGGCTGAACATGAATCCCGCAGGCGGGCTGACGGACAGGATCATCGAGATCGGCGCGGTGAAGATCGAGGAGGGCAAGATCTCGGAACGCTTCTCGAGCTTTGTCGCCTGCCCCGTCAAACTCTCCGAGGAGATCATCGGTCTCACGGGCATCACGGACGACATGCTCGTCGGTGCGCCGCCGATCGAGGACGTCATCGCAGACTTCTATAAGTTCTGCGCGGGCGCGGAACTGGTCGCCCACAACGGCTTCATGTTCGACTTCAAATTTATCCGCTTCTACGGCGAGCAGGAGGGTTACCTCTTCGAGCATCGCACGCACGACACGTTGAACCTCGCGCAGGAGCTTCTCCCCATGCTGAGCAACCACAAGCTCGATACGATCGCCGAAAAATTCGGATTCACCTTCAACCATCACCGCGCCTTCGACGACGCCTTCGTCACCGCGAAGATCTTCCTCGAGTTCGCGAAGATGAAAAAGATCTAAAGCGTCGCTCTTCCGCAGAGGATCTTTCTGCTCTTTCCGCGCCGTATTTGGCTGAATTTTAATTTTTGCTCCTAAATTTTCGCCGAAACGCTTGCAAAAGGGCGGAAAATGTGTTACAATAAGGGTACTTGATCAATGAAAAGAGATTGAGAGCGGTTCGCCGCTCTCAAATTTCTTATTCGGGGGGGCAGCATGAAGGTAAAACCGATCGAGGAGGTCATCGCCTTTCTCGGACCGATCGCAGAGGAAGTCGGCGTGGAGATCGTTGACGCCGCATGGAACATGAGGGAACGCTCGCTCACGGTCTATATCGACAGGGAGGGCGGGATCGACATCTTGACCTGCGAAAAATTTCACCGCGCCATCGACGCGCCCCTCGACGAGCTGGACCCCACCTTCGGGGAGGGGTACACGCTGAACTGTTCTTCCCCGGGGCTTGACCGCCCTTTCAAGACGCAGCGCGATTTCGACCGTCACATCGGCGAAAAGGTAGAGGTCCATCTCTACGCGCCGCTCGGGGGGAAGAAGTACCATGAGGGCGTTCTGAAGGCCTTTGACGGCGGGAGCGTCACGATCGGGACGGACGGGGGAGACCTCTCGTTCCCGTTTGAAAAGTGTTCAAAAGTCTGCCTTCTCATTGAAGTTTGAAAATCAACCATTCGGAAATATAAGGAGATTCGTTATGGCAACCAAGGATTACAGGGAATTCTTTGAAGCACTCGCCGATCTCGAGCGGGAAAAGGGCATCAGCCAAAGCGTCTTTTTGAAGGCACTCGCTGACGCGCTCGCCTCCGCCTACAAGCGGCAGTTTGAGGACGACACGGGGATCGTGGACGTCCGCATCGACCCAGATAAGAATTCCATGCGGTTCTTCCTCGTCCACACCGTCGTGGATGCGGAGGAAGCGGGCGAGGGGGAGATGCTCCTCGAGGACGCCCTCGAAAAACGTCCCGACGCGAAGGTCGGCGACGTGCTTGAAGAGGAATTCGTCCCCAAGGATTTCTCGCGCATCGCCGCACAGACCGCAAAGCAGGTCATTTTGCAGAAGATCCACGAGACCGAGCGCGACAACACCCTTTCGGAGTTCTCCGACAAGGAAGGGGAGCTGATGAGCGGCCTCGTGCGCAAGGTCGAGGCGAGGAACGTCTATATCGAGCTGGGCAAGGCCCAGATCGAGGGCGTGATGCTGCCGCAGGATCAGGTCCCGGGGGAGAGATATATCCTCGGCGACAGGATCAAGGTCTACGTCCGCCGCGTGAAGAGCGGCACAAAGAATGCGCAGGTCCTCGTCTCCCGTTCGGCTTCGGGGCTTGTGAAGCGTCTCTTTGAGGAAGAGGTGCCCGAGATCAAGCAGGGGATCGTCACGATCAAATCGATCTCCCGCGAGGCTGGCCACAGGACGAAGATGGCCATCCACTCCGAGGATCCCCGTATCGATGCCGTTGGCGCGTGCGTGGGCAACAAGGGCGCGCGCGTGAACGCCGTCGTGCAGGAACTCGGCGGGGAAAAGATCGACATCATCCTCTGGAGCGAGAATCCGCTCGAATTCATCGCCAAATCCCTCTCGCCCGCGACGGTCATCTCGGTGACCCAGCTCTCGGAGAAGTCCGCCGTCGCCGTCGTTCCCGACGACAAGCTGTCCCTCGCGATCGGCAGGGACGGCCAGAACGCCCGTCTCGCCGCACGGCTCACGGGCTGGAAGATCGATGTCAAGAGCGAATCAGCCGCCGCAAAGCTCCATTTGGGCGAATACGACGAAACGGAAGGCGCGGACGGGACGGAAGGCGGCGAGCCGTCGGGCACGGAGGAATAAATGCTTCGGGAGCGCAAAATTCCCATGAGGACCTGCATCGCATGCAGGGAGGAGAAGCCGAAGCGCGACATGCTTCGCGTCGTGAAGAATGCGGCGGGGGAGATTTCTTTGGACTTTTCGGGCAAACTTGCGGGACGCGGCGCATATATCTGCAACAGCGCGGAGTGCGTCAAAAAACTCAGGAAGTACCGCCTCTTGAACAGGGCGTTCTCCTGCGAGGTCCCCGAGGAGGTCTACTCGCGCATCGAGGAGGAATTCGGTGCGAAGTAAGGCGGAAAGTTACCTCGGGTTCGCGCGTCGGGCGGGGAAACTCACGCTCGGCGTCAACGCGCTCGGAACGGTCAAAAAATGTTTTCTCATCGCGGCAGATCCCGCCGCGTCGGAAAATTCAAAACGGGAGATCGAAAAACAGCAGTCGAGGCTCCATTGTCCGCTCGTCTGGTTTGAAAACTTGGGCGAGGCGGCGGGGAAGCGCGGCTGTATCGTCGCCGCGGTGAGGGAACAACACCTCGCCGAGGCGATCTTAAAGGAAATCGGATAACAGGTCAGGAAGGTATCGAATGGCATACGAGAATATTGAAAAATTGAACCAGCTCGTCACGGATCAGGAGACCGCCGCGCTTCAACAGGCGATCGTCGCCAATGAAAAACAGGTCTCGGAGCTTTTGAAGAAGCTGTCCGAGCTGGAGGCGGCCATAAACAAGAGACGGGCGGAGGAGGAAGCCCGCCAGCGCGAGGAAGAGCGGAGGCTCGAAGAGGAGGCAAGGGCAAAGGAGGCCGCACGGCTCGAGGCCGAAAAAGCCGCCGCCGAACCCGAAACCCCTCCCGCGGAGCCGCCCGCTCCCGCTCCCGCTCCCGCGCCCGCTCCCGAGAGCGAAAAGACGCCCCCCGAAAGGCCCCGCCCCGCGCGGCCCGCGCAGGAGACATCGCCTTCGCCCTCGCCCCGACCCACCTTCCGCCCCGAACCGAGGGGAGACGGCAGGGGGCCGCAGGGCAGACCCTCCTATGGATCGCCGCGCCCCGCAGCGGCGGGCGCAAGGCCGACCTATCCGCCCCGCACGGGAGGCGCGTTCCCCCGCACGGGCGGGCAGGGAACGGGAGCCGCAAGGCCGCCCCGTCCGATGGGCGTAAGGCCCGTTGCGCCGCCCCCCGCTCCCGCGCAGACGAGAAAGGAACCGCCCAAGCGGTATGACAGGACGTTCGTCGAACGCCGTCCCGTCAATAAACGCGCCCTCCAACGCCAGCAGGGGGCGACGGTCGGCGATTTCGATGAGGAGAAGTCGGGCTACCGCAAGGCACGCTTCGGGAAGAAGGGGGCCAAGCGCGAGGCGCAGACGATCAAGATCGATCACGCCGTCGTCACGAGCAAGGAGATCCCCATCAAGGTCCTTTCCGAAAAGCTCGGGATCTCTGCCGTTGAGATCGTCAAACGCCTTTTCAAGGAGGGCGTCACAAAGACGGTGAACGAATCCATCGACTACGACAACGCCGCCTATATCGCCTTGGAACTTGGCATCGACCTCGAATACAAGCCCGAAAAGACGGCGGAGGAGACGCTGATCGAGGCCCATGAGGAACAGGACAATGAGAACGCCGTTCCCCGTGCGCCCGTCGTCACAGTCATGGGCCACGTTGACCACGGCAAGACGTCCCTTCTCGACAGGATCAGAAAGACCAACGTCACCGAGGGCGAAGCGGGCGGCATCACGCAGAGCATCGGTGCCTACACCGTGACGTTCGGCGAGGGCAAGCAGATCACCTTTATCGACACCCCCGGCCACGCCGCTTTCTCTGCAATGCGTGCGAGGGGCGCGAAGGTCACAGACATCGTTGTGCTTGTCGTCGCGGCAGACGACGGCATCATGCCCCAGACCGTGGAGGCGATCGACCACGCCAAGGCGGCGGACGTTCCCATCATCGTCGCCATGAACAAGATCGACAAACCCAATATCAACCCCGACGCAGTAAAGCAGGGGCTGATGAAATACGACCTCGTCCCCGAAGAGTGGGGCGGCGACGTCATGGTCGTCCCCATCTCCGCAAAGACGGGGGAGGGCATCGACCAGCTCCTCGAGGACATTTATCTTCAGGCTGAAATGCTCGAACTCAGGGCCGACCCCACGCGGAAGGCCAAGGGCGTCGTCATCGAGGCCAAGCTCGACAAGGGCAAAGGCCCCATGGCGAGCGTTCTCGTCCAGAACGGGACGCTCCGCACGGGAGACAACCTCATTTCGGGCACGACCATGGGCCGCGTCCGCGCCATGTTTGACGACAAGGGCATGCAGGTCAAGGAGGCAGGTCCCTCCATGGCGGTCTCCGTCCTCGGCTTGGAGGACGTCCCCGGGGCGGGCGACACGATCTTCTCCGTCGATCAGTCCCTCATGAAGAAGGTGCAGGAGGAGCGCAAGAGCAAGGAGCGCGAATCCATGATCCGCGAGATGAAAAAGACCAGCCTCGACGACCTCTTCAGGGACGTTTCGGAGGGAGATCTCAAGACGCTCAACCTCATCGTCAAGGGCGACGTGCAGGGTTCGGTCGAGGCCGTGAAAAGCTCGCTCGAAAAGCTCTCCAACGAGGAAGTGCGCATCAAGGTCATCCATGCCGCGGCGGGTGCCATATCGGAGAGCGACATCACCCTTGCCGACAGCGCGAACGCCATCGTCATCGGCTTTAACGTCCGTCCCGACAGCAAGGCAAAGACCCTTGCGGAGCGGTCGCACGTCGATGTGAGACAGTACCGCATCATCTACGAACTCATCGACGACATGGAGGCCGCCCTCAAGGGCATGCTCTCTCCCAAGTTCAAAGAAGTTTATATGGGCAAGGCGGAGGTCAGGCAGACCTTCCAGATCACGGGCGTCGGCACGGTCGCAGGGTGCCTCGTCGTGGAGGGGAGGCTCGTCCGCGGCGGCAAACTCCGCATCTACCGCGACAATGTCATGATCGTCGAAGGGGGCGTCAAGACGCTCAAACACTATAAGGACGAAGTGAAAGAAATGGCGGCGGGCATGGAGTGCGGCTGCGCGATCGACGGGTTCAACGAGATCAAAGTCGGCGACTTCATCGAATGCTACGTCATGGAGGAGATCAAACAGGCATGAAGCGGACCGATCGGCTGAACAGCGAATATCAGAGGGAGATCTCCGCGATCCTTTCGGGTCCGCTCAAGGACAAGGAACCCGACATCAAGGGCATCGTCTCCGTGACGGGGGCGGTCGTCGCGCCCGACCTCAAGACGGCAAAGGTATATTTGAGCATCTATGCCCCGAAGGAGGAAAAGGAGAGGACGTTCGCGCTCATCAAGGCCAACGCGGGGTTCGTGCGCAGCGAACTCGCCAAGGTCATGCGGATGCGCACCGTCCCCGCGATCACCTTCCTTGCGGACGGGAGCATGGAATACGGCTCTAAAATGGACGAACTCTTCGCACAGCTCCACAGGGACCGTTCATGAATACGATCGGAGAAATTTCAGAAGAACTCAAAAAGTTACACAGCGCGGTCATCTTTACGCACACGCGCCCCGACGGGGACACCATCGGGAGCGCGCTTGCTTTGGGCCGCGCTCTCGGCATTCTCGGCGTCAGATGCGAAGTCGCAAACGAGAAAACGCTCCCCGCGAAATTCCTCTGCCTCGGCGGCGCGGAGAAGGTCACACGCACGCCGTCTTTGGACGCGGAGGCGTTCATCTGCGTTGACGTGAGCGACGCGGGAAGGCTGGGCGAGCTGAAAGAAATCTATCTTAAATATGCGCGGAAGAAGGCGACCTTCAACATCGATCACCACATCTCCAACACCCGCTACGCAAAGTGCAACTTCGTGCGCCCCGCGGCGAGCAACTGCGAGAACATCGCCCTGCTCATCGACGCGCTCGGCGTGCCGTTCGACGGGGACATCTGCCGCTGTCTGCTCGCGGGGATCGTCACCGATTCGGGGTCCTTCTCCCATGACGACGTGACGGGGGAGACGCTCCGCCTCGCCGCCCGCTGTATGGACGGCGGCGCGAACATCGAGCGCATCACCTACGAATTGCAGACCAAGCGTTCCAAGGCCCGCGCCCGCCTCTATGCTGACGTCATTTCCAAGGTCAGATATTTGCTCGACGACAGGCTTGCTGTCGCCGTCATTCCCGCCGCGCTCCTTGCGCGGTACGGCTTAAAGGCGGACGCGACGGAGGGGATCGTTGACTTTGCACGCTCCGTCGATACGGTGGACGTGAGCGTCTGTCTGCTCGAGGTCAAGCACGGGCAGTATCAGGTCTCCTTCCGCTCCACCCGCGCGGACGTCAACGCGATCGCCCGCGTGTTCGGCGGCGGCGGGCATGTCCGCGCCTCGGGCTGTATGCTGTTCGGGGAAGAGGAAGAGGTCATCGACAGGTTGCGCTTCACCGTGGCGCAGTACATTGAAACATGACGGGATTTTTCAACATCTACAAACGGGAGGGCATCTCTTCCGCATACTGCGTGAACCGTCTGAAACGGCTCACAAAGACCCCGTGCGGCCATATGGGGACGCTCGACCCGCTTGCGGAGGGGGTCCTTCCGATCGGGGCGGGCAATGCGACCCGCCTCTTCGACTACTTTTTGGGGAAGGAAAAGATCTACCTCGCCCGCTTCCGCTTCGGCGCGACGACGGACACGCTCGACAGAGAATCTGAGGTAAGGGTCTCGGGCATGGTACCCCTAAAATCCGCCGTCGAGGAAATTTTGCCCTATTTTACGGGGGAAATTTTACAGCGTCCGCCCGTCTTTTCGGCGATCTGCGTGGACGGGAAGCGGAGCTATGAACTTGCGAGAAAGGGCAAGGACGTGGAGCTTCCCGCGCGGAAGGTCGTCATCCGCTCCCTGACGCTCACGCAACAGACCGCGGAGGACGAATTTGAGTTCGAGATCGTCTGCGGCGGCGGGACTTACATCCGCTCGCTCGCCCGCGACATGGGGGAGAAATTGCAGACGGGCGCGTACATGACGAAACTCGTGAGGACAGCAAGCGGGCCTTTTCCGATCGGGACGGCCGTGCCGCTCGACGATCTCACGCCCGAAAATATCCAAAGTTTTTTGATCCCCGCCGAGAGCGTGTTGCCGTTTGAGACGATCGAGGTCACCGACGAGCGTTTTTTCCACGGCGTCCGCGTGCCCACGGACAGGAAGGACGGCATGTACAAGCTCACCCGTGAGGGCGTCTTTTACGGAACGGGCGTCGTGGAGGAAGGGCTGCTCCGCCCCGGGAAAAAACTATGTTGATCTTTGAATACGAAGGAATGGGGGAAATTTCGCCCGCGCCGCCCGCCGCGCTCGTCCTCGGCGGCTTCGACGGACTGCACCTCGGGCACAGACAGCTTCTCTTTGAAGCGCGGAAGTCGGGCTTCCCCATTCTCATGACGACGATGTTCGGCGGGAAGGGCAAGGCCCTCTTCACCCGCGAGGAACGCAGGGAGATCTTTGCGCGGGCAGGCGTCTCCTTCCTCTGTGAGGCCGATTTGGGGGGGACGCTCCGCAAGACGCCCGCCGAGGCGTTCGCCAAAAAATTTTTCTCACATTTTGACATACGCGCGGTGTACTGCGGGGAGGATTTCCGCTTCGGCAGGGACGCCCTCGGCACGCCCGCGCTGTTGAAGGCGATCGCGCCCTGTCCCGTCTTTGTCCATCGGACGGTGGGGTACCTTGCGGAGGAGAGCGGGAGAACGCAGAAATTCTCCGCATCTGCCTGCAAAAATTTTCTCAGAGCGGGGGACCTCCCTCGCCTGAACGCCTGTCTCTATACGGACGACTTCTTCGGGGGCGCGTACTTTGTGCAGGGGACGGTGGAGCATGGGAGAATGGTCGGCAGGTCCTACGGCTTCCCCACGCTGAATCTCTCCGTCGCGGAGGAGAAATTGCTCCCACCCGACGGCGTGTACGGGGGACTTTGCGCCACGCCGAAGGGGAATTTCCCGACGATCGTCAACATCGGCGCACGCCCCACGTTCGGCGTGGACGAAAAAAAGATCGAGGCCTTTCTCGACGGATTTTCGGGCGACCTCTATGGAGCCGCTGTGCGCGTCTACCCGACGGAGTTTTTCCGTCCCATTTGCAAATTTTCCTCCGCCGAAGAATTGAAGGCCCAGCTCGAACGGGATATCGCCCGCCTTCGGGCGAGGTGAGAGGGGGAGTTCATCTTTCATTCAAACATAAAGGGAGTACATATCATGATAAAATTCGGTCCGAGCGGCAACTGTGAGAGCTTCTATGCGGCGGGCTTTGAGCATACGGAGGATTCCGCCCGCTTTGTCAGGGACCACGGCCTCGACTGCTTCGAATATTCCTTCGGCCGCGGCGTCAACATGACCGAGAAGAAGGCCGCCTCGATCAGGGCCGCCTTCGAAGAACAGGGCGTCGAGATCTCCGCCCACGCGCCCTATTTCATCAACTTTGCCAATCCCGACGGCGAAATGGCGGAAAAATCGTACGGCTATGTGCTTGATAGCGGCAAAATGGCGCGGGCGATGGGGGGAAGGCGCATCGTCTTTCACCCCGCCGCGCAGGGCAAGGATCCGCGCGAGGCGGCCTTCACCCGCACGCTCGACAGGGCCAAAATTTTGCGGGACCGCATCTACATGAACGGCCTTGAGGACATGATCTTCTGTCCAGAGACAATGGGGAAGATCGCCCAGATCGGCACGGTGGAGGAGATCGCGGAGATCTGCAAGATCGATCCGATCTTTACCCCCTGCGTCGATTTCGGCCACGTCAACGCGCGGGAGCAGGGAAGCCTCAAGACCGAGAAAGATTACTGCGACCGCCTCGACATTCTCCTCGACGCGATCGGATATGAGCGCGTGAAGCACTTCCATGTGCATTTTTCCAAGATCCAGTACGGCGCGAAGGGGGAGATCCGCCATCTGACATTTGAGGACGAAGTGTTCGGCCCCGAATTCGAGCCGCTTGCCGCCGCGCTCGTCAGGTACGGTTTAGAGCCTTACATCGTCTCCGAGTCGGCGGGCACCCAGACCGAGGACGCCATGGCGATGAAGGAGATGTATCAAAAAGCCGCCCGCTCATCCTGAGCGAAGCGAAGGATCCCCTCAAAAGACAGGATACAGGGAGCCATCTGTTGTGCAACTTATGGCGGCGGATCAGCCCGTTTGGAAGGTTGATTTTTCTTTTCTTTGAAAAACCGTTGACGAATACCCCATAATTTGGTATAATATGGCTATGCTTGCGGAGAAATTGCGCAAAATATATAAAAATTCGGGGACGGACGCGCTCTTCATCGAATGCGACTTCATCAGAAGGTATCTGACGGGTTTCTATTCGACGGACGGCTATGTCATTCTCGATGAGAGCGGCTGTAAATTCGTCGCTGACCCCCGCTATTTTGAAGCGGCGGAAAAACAACTCCGCGGCACGGCCGTCGAGGTCATCGAAGGCTCTTACGCTCTCGCGTTGGAACTCCTTCAGGGGAAAAAGACAGTCGGCGTTCCCTATCCCTTCACCGATGTCGCGTCATATGAACGCCTTGGGAAGGATTTCGAGCTTGTCGATTGCATGCCCGTTCTGCGGGAGGCGATGATCTACAAATCGGAGGAAGAGCTTTCCCTGATCCAAAGGGCGTGCGATATTGCGGAGGATGGTTTTTTGGAACTTCTCCCCGCGCTGAAAGAGGGAATGACGGAGAGTGAGGCCGCCGCGCTCCTCGAATACAACATGCGCCGCCACGGCGCGAGCGGCACCTCGTTTGAGACGATCTGCGCCTTCGGCCCCCACGGGAGCGTTCCCCACTACGAGACGGGAAACGCAAAACTGAAATTCGGCGACGCCGTTCTCATCGACTTCGGCTGTAAGGTGGAGGGGTACTGTTCGGACATCACGCGCACCTTCCTCTTCGGCGACGATGGAAAGCATGGGGAGTTCAAAGAGGCGTATGAAGCCGTCCTTGCCGCCCACGATCTCGTCCGTGAAACTCTCGTTGCGGGCATGACGGGGAGGGAGGGGGACGCGATCGCGCGGGACCACCTCAAAAAGTTCGGCCTCGAAAAGTACTTCACCCACTCCTTGGGGCACGGCATCGGTCTGCAGATCCACGAATATCCCAATCTTTCGCCGCGCTCCGAACAGAAGATCGAAAACGGCATGGTCTTTTCGGACGAGCCGGGGGTGTACATCGCGGGCGTCCTCGGCATCCGCATCGAGGACAGCATGTATATGAAGGGAGGCAGGACGCATTCCTTCATGAAAAAGACAGAAAAAAAATTATTGGTTTTGTAATCAAAGGAGATACACAGTATGGCACAAATCATGGCAGGCGATATCAGAAAGGGCACGACGTTCGAATACAAGAGCGGCGTCTACACCGTCGTCGAATTCCAGCACGTCAAGCCCGGGAAGGGCGCGGCGTTCGTCCGCACGACGCTCAAGAACGTCGTCACGGGGCAGGTCCTCTCGGACGAGACCTTCAACCCCTCGATGAAGCTCGAGACGGCGCAGGTCGAGACCAAAAAGATGACCTATTCCTACAACGACGGTGAATTCTACTACTTCATGGACGAAGAGTTCAACATGACGCCCCTCAACCGCGAGCAGGTGGAGGACGCGCTCCGCTATATCCGCGAGAACGATACCGTCACCGTGCGTTTCCTCTATGACAAGGCGTTCTCCGTCGAGCCTGAGAACTTTGTCGAACTCAAAGTCATCGAGGCGGAGCCGGGGGTCAAGGGCAATACCGCGACCAACGTCACCAAGGCCGCCAAGGTCGAAACGGGTGCCGTCTTTCAGGTCCCGATGTTCGTCAACGAGGGCGATACGATCCGCATCGACACCCGCACGGGCGAATACATGTCGAGGGTGTGACCCTTTCGGGCGATCTGTTTTCAGGGCCGAAAACAGATTTTTCCGCGCGAAAGAGCCGGACGCAGAGATTGGGGGATCCCCCCAAACGGAGTTCATATGAAATTTGTCGCACAGCGGGTACTGCGTGCGAAGCTCGCCGTAAACGGTCAGCCCGTCTCCGAAATCGGACGCGGGCTTGTCGTTTATTTCGGCATTCGCGTCGGCGACACGCCCGAGCAAGCGCGGAAGTGCGCGGAGAAAATCGCGAGTCTTCGGATCTTTGAGGACGAGGCGGGCAAGATGAACCGCTCTGTCCTCGACGTCGGGGGAGAAGTCCTCTTCGTCTCTCAGTTCACGCTCTATGGCGACGCGAGAAAGGGGAACCGCCCGAGCTTTACGGACGCCGAACGGCCCGAGAGAGCCGAACCCCTGTATCGGGAGGCGGGAAAATGCCTTGGGACACTCGGCGTTCCCGTGCGGTACGGCGTTTTCGGCGCGGACATGCAGATCGAACAGCTCTGCGACGGCCCCGTCACGATCGTCTATGAGGTCTGAACGTACCCGTCTCCCGCGTCATCCAGAGGGAGCGAAGCGACCGAAGGATCCCCCTGAACGTCGCCGCATCCTGATTGAAACCGCTCCCCCTGATCGAAACCGCTCATCCTGATTGAAACCGCTCATCCTGAACGAAGTGAAGGATCCCCTGAACGAAGTCCGTGGGTCTATGAGATGCTTCGCTAACGCTCAGCATGAGCGTA
>CANPZV010000017.1 GCA_947589285.1 uncultured Clostridia bacterium | reverse complement strand
GCCGCTCCTTGGGACTTCGTTTGAGGGGATTCTTCGGGCTTTGCCCTCAGAATGAGCGGTTTTACCCTCGTCGCCCCCAAACAAAAAAGAGCAGTGCGAAACCGCGCCGCTCCTTTCAGGATTTACTTCTTGCCCTTTTTCTCGGGCGTCTCTTCCGCGGGCTTGCGCTCGTCCGACTTGAGTTTTTCATCCATCATTTCGTCGAACTTCTGCATCATCTCCGCCTGGCTCTTCTTGACGAGACAGCGGACTTTATAGCTGTTCGCCACGATGAGCGCGCCGCCGACCATGCCGAGCGCGAGTCCGAAACAGAATAACTTTTCCATAGTTTCCTCCCTGCATACAGTTTGTGAGAGGACACGCCGCTTATTCCTGCTTTTCCCTGCGCAATTTTTCCAATTCGGCCTTTAATCTCTCATTCTCCCGCCTCAGATCGATGGCGAGACGGGAATAAAGCGCGTCGATCTCCCGCTCGAGCTTTCTCTGCAAAAAGCTCTTCTCCTCGGGAATGCCCGCCTCGCGGGCCGCCCGCTCCACCCGTTCGGGCTGCTTTTTCAGGAGGTTCCTGTACTTGTTCTGCATGCGGAGCATGAGTTTTTCGTCGCCGCCGCAGACGTTCATGATCGCCCGCCGCACGGAGAAGCCCTTCTTGCGCTCGGCGAGGATGCGTTTGAGCATCTCGTCCGTCTCCTCCTCCGTAAAGGGCTTGATCTCCCCCGCGGAGAGGTTTTTCCCCTCGAGGATGCGCTGTACCCTGCTGTCCTCCGTCTGCTTCTTCAAAAAGGCGTAGTAGTAGTTGCGGACGCTCCCCTTTGCCCTGCTGTGTTCCTTCCCGTACGTCTCAAAGAGATAGGAGAGGGTCTTGCCCGCGTTTTTGCCCGTGTAAATGTACTCGATAAGTCCCGTCGCTTCCTCTTCGGTGTAGCCGTTGATCTTGTTCATGATATCACCTCGGGAAGATTGTTGACATAATTTTGTCCCGCTATACATCTAATATCAATATGCAGGTGATTTTTTTGGCCGAAAAACAGTGTGCGCTGACCGTGAACGGGGCGTACTTCGGCATGGTGGACGGATTCGAACGACGGGCGGAACTTGACGTCAAGGACGGGCTTTTCTGCGAATTTCTGCCCTCGGGGTATCTCCCCGTGCGCTTCCGCCTCGACGAGGCCTTCCTGCTCTCCCCGCCGCCGCAGATCGACCTGTACTTCATCAAAAGCGGCGTCGCGGTCTACTGCCGCGACTTCGTTCGGAGCGACCCCTCCCCCGCCGTCCTCTGGCAGGAGAGGCAAAACGGGACCCTCCTGACCCTTGTCATGCAGGGCAGGCTTCGGATAGAGCTTGAAAACGAGACGGGCCGCCATGCCGTGCCCCTTCCCGAGGAGCTTGCCGACTGCAAGCCGTACCCCTCGGGCGAAGAGTTCCTGTTGGAGGGGAGCGGCGGGTTCGCCGTCCTCTCGCGCGGGGGAGAATTGCTCCTGCTCACCGAGGGGAAAGTCCTCGCGCGGGGGGAGACGATGAAGGCGGAGATCCCCTTCTTCGACAGCATGGGGCACACCGCCGTCATCGAGAGGCGGGCGGGAAAGCTCGTCTCCTGCGCCATCCGAAGCGTGTTTCAGCCGACGGAGCGGACCTTCGCGCTCGCCCTGTTCGAGAGCGTCCTCATCGGCGCGGACGTCACCCCCTTCCTCGCGGGCAACCTCAGGGAGAAGGCGGGATCGCTCAAAAAATTTTTGGGGAAGTTCGTCTCCGTCTCCCTGACCGACGACCCCGCCCTCACGGGGCTTGTGTACGAGCGCAAGCCTCACGTCTTTGACGTGCATTACTTCCGCGTGACCCTCGAGGACGGCAAGATCTCCAACATCATAGAGGAATGATTTTAAGCGCGGCGGGGCGTCTTTCCAACGCCCCGCCGCGCATTTTTTCATCAAAAAAACGGAGCCGAAAGCTCCGTTTTTTGATGATTTCAGATCAATACTTTGTGACTTTCACCGTCTTGATGAGGATGGGCTGGTCGTCGGGGACGTTGAAGGTCGCGCTCGTGCCGCCCTTCCTCACGCTCTCGAACACGTCGGCGATGTCCGCAAAGACGTCCACCGTTGCCTGATGGTCGAGCGTGTCGAGCCGCTGCTGCACTTCCCTCGTGAAGATGCTCTCGTCCTCTTCGGTGGTCTCATCGTCCTCGGGAGTGGCCTCTTCAACCGCGTCGAGGAGCTTCTGGAGCTGATCGAGATCGGCCTTGCCGAATACGGCGTACTTGTTGTCGAGAGAGGTGTTGGAGGTCCCGAGATAGGTGTAGAAGAGCGACGTCGCGCTGTTGTTGGCATACCGCTTCTCCTCTTCCTTCACCCCGTTGTTCCCCTTGCCGCCGTCGTTGCGCTCCACGGTGACCTCGATGTCCTTGGCGGACGTCGTCTTGTCCGAATAGTACATGACGAGCGCGCCCTTGGAGTGGGAATATTCGCGGTCGGAAGCATTGTCCACGCCGTTGTCTGAAAATTCGCCGTAGACGGTGTAGAGCGGGACCTTCGTCCCGCCGTTCATGTACCAGACGGATTGGGTGAACGTGTTTCCCTCATTTTCGAGTGCGCGGACGGCCGCAAAGTAATCCTTTTCGACGAGTTCGTTCCTCTCGTCGTAGTAGTAACCGCCGCCATAGATCGCAGTGGAGGTGTAGTCGTGAATGCAGGTGCCGTCGTAATAATGTGCGTCGGCAAGCTCGATGAAGTGCTGGACGGTCTTGGGCGCGTCCGAACGGGAGAGTGTGTACTCGACGTCATAGTCCTTGCCGTTGAACGAATAGGTGATCGTGACCGTGGGATTGCTGCTCGTACAGCCGCTGAACATCACAAGTGCCCCTGCCGACAGGACTGTCGCGGACAGGATCGCGGCCAAGCGATGAAGAAACTTCATGGAAAAATCCTCCTCGAGAATACAGCTTTATTTTACCCGTTCTTGCGGGATACGTCAAGTGCTTTCGGTGATTTCGGCGTGAAAAATTCTCTAATAGACAAAAAAACGGCCGAAAAGGCCGAAATTTGCCCGTCTCCGTGCGGTCAGGTCGTGATCGTCGCGCCGAAGGGAAAGCGTGCGATCGTCGAAAATTTTGCCGCTACCATGCCGTAGGGCATACCGATGCAGGTGAGGCACAGGATCACGCCGAAGAGAAAATAGAGAAGGGCGAGAAACCACCCGCCGAGAAGGAGCCAGATGATGTTCAGCACGGGGTGCTGTTCAAAGTCCGTATTGATGATCTTCCCGAGCGGCGAAAGGCTCTCCCACCCGATGCGGATGCAGTGCAGGCCGCACTTCATCCCCACGATCGACAGGCACCAGACGAGGCCGAGTGCGAACCAGATAAGAGCCGTCTCGAGGCCGCCAAGGAGATACCAAAGAATTTTGCCGATCACTTTCATACGCTTTCCTTTGCTTCATTATAGCGCATGCCAACAAAGATGTCAAGAGAAAAATTTTGGCGGTCCCCCATGGAGGGGGCAAGAACAAGAGGTCGCGAGAGAGTATCGCTCATTCTGAGGGAGCGGAGTGACCGAAGAATCCCCTGAACGAAGTCCCCTCGTCGCCCTTTATAGGGGAGATGTCGAGGCGCAGCCGCGACAGAATGGTTTCAAAACCCCTTTCCCCTAAAAGGAGTAGCGAGAATGCGGTGATGGTTCGACTGCGCTCACCATGACGGAATCAGTGCGACACCCCCTCAGTCGCTCACTTCGTTCGTGCCAGCTCCCCCTCAAGGGGGAGCCGAGAAAAATGCGGTGACCCACCCCCCCCTACCCCCTCCCACGGAGGGGATACGCTCATTCTGAGGGAGCGGAGTGCCCGAAGAATCCCCTGAACGAAGTCCCCTCTCCCACAAATAACAACACATGAAAAAGCAACGGAGCGTGTCCGTTGCTTTCTCCGAAAGACGCCGAATGGGCGTGCAATTCAAAAACTTATTTGAGTTCTGCGGTCGCGCCGGCTTCCTTGAGCTTGGCAAGAGCGGCTTCCGCGTCGGCCTTGGGCATCGCTTCCTTGATGGTGCCGAGGCCCTCGACGGCCTTCTTCGCCTCCGCAAGGCCAAGGCCCGTGAGTTCGCGGACGACCTTGATGACGGCGATCTTGTTCGCGCCGAAATCCTTGAGGACGAGGTCGAACTCCGTCTTTTCCTCTTCCTGAGGGGCGGCCTCGGCCGCACCCGCCGCACCTGCGACGGCAACGGGAGCCGCGGCGGAAACGCCGAACTCCTCTTCAAGAGCCTTCACAAGTTCATTCAGCTCGAGAACGCTCATCGCCTTTACTTCTTCAATCAATTTCTGAACATCCATTTTTTTGATCTCCTATTTTTTTATGATTCTGATTTTTGGTCCGCGATCGCCTTCAAAACATAGGCGAAATTCGCAATGGGCGACTGCAAGCACCCGAGCATCTTGGCAATGAGCGTCTCTCTCGACGGAATTGCCGCCAACCTCTTCACGCCCTCGGCGTCCAAGTACGCGCCGTCAACGTAGGCACTCTTGGGGACGAGTTTGTCCTGAAGCGCGGGGTTGTCCTTCACGGCCTTGGCGAGAATGGAGCAGCCGCTCGTCTCGTCGGGGCAGAAAATGAACGCCGTCGCGCCGTTGAGATCGTCGTGGAACTTGTCTACGCCGAGTTCTTCAAACGCCTTGCGCACAAGGGTATTCTTGTACACCTTGTATTCGCACTGGGCGGACTGGAACTTTCTGCGCAGATCCGTCGATTCGGCGACCGTCACGCGCTCGTAATGCACGAGGACGACGGCTTTGCTCGCATTGATCTTTCCCTTGATCTCTTCGACGACGATCTTCTTCGCTTCAAAGTTTTCCGACATATTTACCTCCTGTCCGATTTTGGAAAAAAGCTCCGCACGCAGACAGGTACGGAGCGGTTCTTAAACAAAGTTAAGAGGGGTACCTCGACGGGACATTGAGTCCGGCAAATCGGACGCCCGTTGTCTGCGGTATTTTGATTGTACTATTTTACCGAGCAAAAGTCAAGCGTTTTTTGCAAGATCTTGGGCGGCTTACATTTTGGTGTAGCTCACCTTGACGCCGGGACCCATCGTGCTTGTGATCGTCACAGACTTGATGTACTGCCCCTTCGCCGCGGCGGGCTTCGCCTTGATGATGGCGTCCATGAGTGCGGTGAGGTTCTCGGTGATCTTGTCCCTCCCGAAGCTCTTCTTGCCGATCGGGCAGTGGATGATCGCAGTCTTGTCGAGACGGTACTCGACTTTACCTGCTTTCACTTCCTGCACGGCCTTGGCGACGTCCATCGTGACCGTGCCCGACTTGGGGTTGGGCATGAGGCCCTTGGGGCCGAGGATACGGCCGATACGGCCGACGATGCCCATCATGTCGGGCGTCGTGATAACGGTGTCGAACCCAAACCAATTCTCCGTCTGGATCTTCTGCACCATGTCCTCCGCGCCGACAAAATCCGCGCCTGCGGCAAGGGCCGCGTCCGCTCTCTCGCCCTTTGCGATGACGAGAACGCGCTTCGTCTTGCCCGTGCCGTGGGGAAGGACGAGGACGCCCCTCACCTGCTGGTCTGCCTGCCTCGGGTCCACGCCGAGACGGACGTGAAGTTCGATCGTCTCGTCGAACTTCGCCTTTGCGTTGCTCAATACGATATCTGCCGCTTCCGCGGGATCGTAAGCCTTGCTCCTGTCATAGGCTTTCAGGGCTTCGGCATATCTCTTTCCGATACTCATCTCTCTGCCCTCCTTATTCCTCGACAGTGATGCCCATGCTGCGGGCAGTGCCCTTGATCATGCTCATCGCGCTCTCGAGCGATGTGCAGTTGAGGTCGGGCATCTTCATCTTCGCGATCTCCTCGACCTGCGCCTTGGTGAGCCTGCCGACCTTCGTCTTGTTCGGGGTCGCGCTGGCCGTCTCCAGCCCGAGGGCCTTCTTGATGAGGACGGGTGCGGGCGGCGTCTTGAGGACGAACGTGAACGAACGGTCCTGATAGATCGTCATCACGACGGGAATGATCAGCCCCTCCTGCGCCGCAGTCCGTGCGTTGAATTCCTTCGTGAACCCGGGGATGTTGACCCCGTGCGGGCCGAGCGTGGAACCTACGGGCGGGCCGGGGGTCGCTTTCCCGGCGGGAAGCTGCAGTTTTACAACTGCCGTTACCTTCTTTGCCATAAAAAACTCCTTCTATGTCAGTGGTATTATCGGCGGCAGAAAAGATTTACCGCCTTCCACTTCAAAGCAATGTGACGGGCGAGGCTTCCCTCACTCATCGTCGTCGCGGGGGATCTCCACCGCGTTCTCCGAGATCTTCTGCATCTGAATGTATTCGACTTCGACTTCCTGCTTCCTGCCGAACATCGTGATCGCGATCTTGGCCTTCTGCGTCTCGTCGTTGAGTTCGAGGATGACCCCGATGAATCCCTCCAAGGGACCGCTGTCGATCGAGACCCTGTCGCCCGCCTTGAAATCGGCGTCCACGACAAAGTCCTCAAGGTGCATCTTGCGGATCTCGTCCTCCTTCATGGGAATGGGACGGCCCTGCGGCCCGCAGAAACCCGTCACCCCCCTCGTGTTGGTGACAAGATACCAGATCTGGTTCGTGTAGATCATCTTGATAAAGACG
The DNA here is from genome assembly GCA_947589285.1 of uncultured Clostridia bacterium. Lineage (GTDB taxonomy): Bacteria > Bacillota > Clostridia > Christensenellales > Borkfalkiaceae > Gallimonas. The sequence continues at coordinate 18,495 of CANPZV010000017.1, read as the reverse complement.
TAGCACGGCAGGAGCTTCCGCTCGACGACTTTCTTCTTGCCGTTCGCCTTCTCTTCGATGGTCTGCTCCGTGGGGATCTTCACGTCCGTGATCATGTCCCCTAAATTGTTGTTTTCGATCAGCCTTAAAAGGCTCTCCTTCACCATCGCCTCATAGCCTGAGTAGGTGTGGAGAATGTACCATTTCGGCTCGGTATCGACTGCCATTTGTTAGGTCCCCCACTGCGTCATGAGCTTCAGAAGTTCGGTGAAACCGACGTTCACGCATGTGACGAGAACGGTAAAGACAAGCACGACGACAATGACGACGCCCGTCGCCTTGAGTGCCTTGCCGAAGCTCGGCCAGCTGACGTTCTTGAGTTCCATGAACGTCTCTTTGAGCTTGCGCCCCATGCGGACGAAGATATTGGGCTTCTTGTCCTTATCTTTTTTGGCGGGCCTGTCCGCCTTTGCGGGCCGTTCGGCCTTGGCGGGCGTTTCGTCCTTTTCGGGCGTCTCCGCGGCTGATTTCTTTGCCATAATTCCCCTCCCGCTTACTTGGATTCCTTGTGGACCGTGTGCCTCTTGCAGACAGGGCAGTACTTTTTAAGTTCGAGACGGTCAGGATCGTTGCGCTTGTTTTTGAAGCTGTCGTAATTGCGGTTTTTGCATTCCGTACACTCGAACGTGATCTTCGCTCTCGTTGATTTAACGGCCATGATGTGTGAACTCCATACAAAAAAATTACACCCACTCGGTGCGTAATGACAGTTTAACACAAAGAGATATGGTTGTCAATTGATTTTGAATTAAAAATTAAAAATTAAAAATGAAAAATTGCGGCGGGCATAATCAGAATGTCTTGTCGCCCCTTATAGGGGAGATGTCACGAAGTGACAGAGGGGTTTCTCTCGGCTTCCCCCCGTGGGGGGAAGCTGGCGAGCGAAGCGAGACTGATGAGGGGTGTTCCCAATCAGAATGCCCCTCATCCGTCACGGCAAAGCCGTGCCACCTTCCCCCCGAGGGGGAAGGCTTATCCTGCGGTGACCCACCCCCCTACCCCCCTCCCTTGGAGGGGGTAAAGACAGCGTCATTCGGAGCGCGATCAAAAGGCTTCCCCCCGTGGGGGGAAGCTGGCGAGCGAAGCGAGACTGATGACGGGTGTTCCCAATCAGAATACCCCTCATCCGTCACGGCAAAGCCGTGCCACCTTCCCCCCTCAGGGGGAAGGCTTATCCTGCGGTGACCCACCCCCCTACCCCCCCTCCCTTGGAGGGGGTAAGTGTGTACCTCCCCGCGTCATTCTGAGGGAGCGAAGCAAGAGGCAATAAAGGCGGGGGGAGAGCAACACAAAAAAGAGACCTACGGTTGCCCGTAGGTCTCTTTTTTGTTCACTCACTCATCGTGAGTTTTGGGTGAAGTTAGTCGTTCGCCGTGATCGTTCCGGTGAAAGCCTTGAGATCGGTCATACCTGCGGTCAAACCGCTGATATGGATCTTAAGCTCGCCCGTTGCGAAATTGTTGGAAACAAGCGTAAGCGTATAAGCCGTCGTCCCTGCTTTGAGGATCTGATAGCTCATCACAAAATTCGACCCGATCCTATAAGCGTAAACAACATAAGTGACGTCGTTGCCAACCGCAGGTTTTGTACCGATTTCCTTCTTTGTATAAGTTGCCTGAGACGTGCCGGCGGCAACCTTATCATTCTGCGTTGCATTGACTATGCCGCCCCAGATGTTCCCGTCGTTCGGGTTGAAATCGAAGTATCCGTCGTTCCAACCGGTGATATCCGAGAGCAACATCTCAAATGCAGCAGTATGCAGTTCACTGGTCCCGCAAGCAAAGGTAAATTTCACAAGGAAATCACCGGAAACGGTAACATCAGCACTGGGGGAATTCCACCAATCACCCGTACCGAAACCGCCTGTTACATTACCCTTATCGGCCGTAGCCAATGCGTCAAGCGCGGCGTTATCTACGGCACCGCAGACTTCGCATACATAGTTGCTGTCATAGCTATGATCATGCGGAGCCTCGGTAACTACAGGGGCTGTCGTGGAGATCTTCACATCGGAGGAAGCACCGTTGTCCTGCGCCCAACCGATCACATAACTTTCCGCAGTCATGTTCTTGATCGTAACGGCAAACGCATATACCGTCGCACCTTGTGCGGAAGAGAGCGACAGGTTGATCGTCAGAACGCCGTCATCGGAGAGGGCAACTTGGACCCTGAGCTTCGCGTTGTTCGCCTTGTAGGTCTGAAGGTTTGCGGCGTTGCCGGTCGTGCAGGTGCTGGTGATCTTGTAGGTCACATTATTGACCACAATGTCTCTCTCTTCGCAGAATCCGACCCAAGCCCAAGGGAAGACAGCCATACCGTCGGGACGGACAAAGAATGCATTGGCCGCATCGGGAGCATTGATCCTTGCAACAACGCCGTCATAGACGTTCGTACCGACATTGGTCACGGTCGCTTCAAGCGTTACCTTGCCGCCCTTGACAAGCGTTGTTTCCTTCACTGCGCCATCCCAAACGGGAAGTGCGGTCAATGTCTCTTCCGTGGTGCTGAGGGCCTTGCCTTCGAAATGACCGGTAACGTCGATCGAAGGGCAGGAGCCGTCCGCAGTGATACGGAAGCCAAGCTCGGTCTTGGTGGTGTCAAGCAACTTGATCGCATAGATGATGTCGTAGGAGTAGCCCTCATGGTCGCCCGAAAGCGAGGTGATCGTGCATCTCACATTGACAACATCTGCCGTGATCCAATAAGCCTCAACTCTCCACAAGCAATCCTTGGCGATATCCTTGAATACCGGTACCCAATCCTGGATATCAACGACCTGGTTGGCAGGATCTTTGATCTGAAGCAAAGTGCTGATAGATTCGCCGGCAGGGTTCGCAACAGGATCCGCAGGAGCGATCCACTGACTGAATACGTTCCCTGTTCCGAAACTCCAACCATAGTTGTCGAGACGGCCGGTGTACCCGTCGGTAAGCTCCCAGTTGATCGTGTTCCAAGCATCCGTCATGGGGGAAGTCTGCTTGCCGTAAACGACGATCCTGTTGCCCCTTGTCAAAAGCGTCTCACTTCTGTACGCGTCAGTCCATGCCGCAAGATTGTCGAAGTGAGCGTCCTTGATGAGCGTTGCGCCGCACTTGGAGCAGGTCGTACCCGATTCATTCGCATGGTCGCAAACGGAACCGCAACCCGTGCAAATACCGTCATCATAGCTGTGCTGATGATTCAGGTCGGAATCGCAGATATCGCAGACACCGTCATTGTCAGCATCAACATGCTGATGGTTGGGATTGAAGATACCGCAGATCGTGCATTCGTCGGTTTCGGGATCCCAGTTGTGCGCGAGGCCGCCATGGGCGGTGTCGCCGTGGTTGGGATTGAGTTCGCCGCAGCCGCACCTGTCGGTCGTGGTGCTGTAGTTGTGGGTATGAACAGGATAGTAATCCTTTTCGATCACATAGCTGTTGTAACGGGCAAGAGCCTGTTCGTCGGTATAGACCTTCATCTCAACGAGCGCGTTGGTCGCCCCCGTGAGGCCGGAGCCGATGATGAGGCCGTGCGCCGCAACATCCTTGAGGAATTCTTCAACGAAGGATGCGACCGTAGGAGCGGGATCGATCGCGGCCTGCCCTGCGCCGAGGTTGAACTCTGTAGCCGCGGCATAGGCAAATACCTTGACGCCGTCCTTGTAGTAGGTCACGCCGCCCGTCTTGGAGAGCGAGATCGTGACATAGGACGCACCGTTGAGGTAGAGGTTCCACACCGATCCGCCGATGAGTTCGTCCCCTGCGGGGAACTTGTTGTAGCCCTTGAACTTCGCCGCAGCGTCGCCCGTTGCGTTCCAAGGATCGAGGTTGGGAAGCGTGACGATGAGGTTGTTGCTCGTCTTGAGCGCGATCGCACCCCAGTCGCTGTCGCCAACGGTCGCCCAGAAGGAAACGGTGAGGCCGGCGTCCGCAAGGGTACCTTCTTCGACCTCAAACAGGCCGGCAGGAATGGTAGCGTTCTTGGCGTTGCCGCTCTTGAGAATGGCACCGCACTCCGAGCAGATGAAGCACCCGTTCTGGTCGCTGCCGTAGGTGTGCGCGGGAACGACTTCAAAGCCCCAATAGAAGGCTTCGTCGGCCTCGTGCTTGGCCTTCATGCCCGCATGGTCGCAGGTGTGTTCGGAGACCGTCTTTACCATGCCGCCCGTGGCGTCTTTTTCGGTAATGCCCCTGTTGCCCGCGACTGCGTAGAACTTGGTACCGCCGTCGATCATGACGCCGTACGCGGCGTTTTCTGCGATGCCGAGGCCTGCAAGCTCTTCCAGCGTGATGACGATCGCGGTGACCGTCTTGCCGTTCATGGTGACCGTCTTAACGACTGCCGCCTTGGTGCCGACGTTGGAATCGACGAACTTGTTGTTCGCATAGCCGAAGTTGTAGACGCCGACCGCAGTCATATCGGTGGCGGCCTTGCCCGCATTGACGATCACGGGAAGGCTGGAAACTTCCGCCTTGTCGGAGATGAGGGTGAGCGTGCCGCCGACAGCGACGATGTACCAACCCGTCGATTCGATCTGGCGCGCAAGCCCTTCAAGGGTGTTGGGATAGACAGAGATACGGGTGAGGTCTGCGCCGCCCTCGTTCTTGAGGGTGATCACAGTCTCTGCAACGTCAACGGCGTAATCCTTGACGCCCGCATACTTGATCGTGACCTTCTTGGCCGCCGCATCGTATTTGGTGACGGAGAACAGGCTTTCGCCGATCTTGACGGGAGCGGAATCGCTCGCGGAGCCGAGAGCGGAGAGTGCAACGCTGTCTGCACCGATGGCGAGGGTGGCCTTTGCGGCGTCGAAGGAGCCGCTGAAGGTGAGGGTGAACGTATCGCCCACAAGTTTGAGGTCTGCCTTATCCGCCGTGACTTTGACGTCGGAGAGGAGGACCTTGGAGAGATCGACCACGATGTCGTTCTGGACGGTGTTGCCGTCGAAGTTGACAAAGTCGATCACGGCGCCCGTCACGCCCGCGGAAAGAGGCAGGTAGACGGAGAGCTTGGTCCTTGCATTGTCGAGCGTAGCGGTCGCATTCTCGAACACGTTGCCGTCGGCCTTGCGGACGATGATCTGCCCGTCCACGATCGGCTGCGAGAAGGTGACGTCGAATGCGGTGTAGTAATCGTTGCCCGACTTCGGAGCGTTGCCGTCAAGGACGACCTTGTTGCCGTTCCTCGAGAACGTCATATCCGTGGGAGCGGTGTGCGTCCCGACCGTCGCCCAAGCAAATTCCGTAATGGTGCTGTTGGAGACGTTGCCCTTGACGTGCTTGCAAGCACCCTCAACGCCGATCGACGCACCGTTATTGTCGTAACGGACGTTGACGTTGATCGAAGGGGTCTTCTGGACGACCGTCATGGTGACGGTGTAACGGAAGTAAGGGGTCTGCGTGACTTCCTGCTCGGCCTTCCAGAGGCTGACCGTGACGGTGACTTTGCCGTCCACATAGGAAGCGTATGCCTTGAATTTACCGCTCTTCTTCGCATCGAGATAATCGGACTCCGCATCGATCGGGGTACCGTCGATCCCGTTGGGAACGCCGTTGCAGGTGTTCGAAGGCGTGGTGTTGGAATCGAGCGTGATCTGGGCGTCGCCGCCGCTTTCCCTTGCATAGAAGCCGTCGTTGCGGACGCGGACCCAGAATGCGTCTTCGCCGTCTGCATTGCGGACATTGACTTCGAGACCCTGATAAGCCTCCGTATGGGCAACATCGGTGTACTGGCCGCTGACTTCGACGAATTCGCCGTCGCGCAGTACGTTCTTATTGTCGTTCTCGTTGGCCGTAAGGGTGACTTCACCGAGCGTGGAAGCGCAGAGGTCGCAGACGCCGTCGCTGTCGCCATCGACGTGGTTGCCGCCCGCAGCAGCCGCCTTCGCATAGAACACGACCTTGTTGTCCTTCTTGACAGCCCAAGCATAGAGGCCTTCCTGCTGGCAGGAGCCTTCGATGCCGATCGCGACTTCGCATTCCTCCGCCGTAACAGCCACGGAGGTGATCGTCGTGCCGCTGACCTTGTTGATCGCGGTGGGCTTCGCGTTGCCGTCGAACGCATCGCCGTTGTTGAAGTCGAAGTAGTAGTCGCCCGAGACGCCGAGGTCGGCCGTCCTCACGGAGATGACGACGAACGCGCCCTTATCGGTATCGCGGCTGTCGCCATAGGTGCCGAGGAGAGTGACGAAGCCCGTCACGCCCGCGGGAGCGTTGACAAACAGCAGAGAACCGTTCATGACCTTGTAGTTGATGGTCAGAAGGCCGTTCTTGGCGAAGGTTTCAAGATCGCCGTTGTTGAGGTTGAGTTTGATGGAGCCGCCGATCGCGTCGTCCTTGAGGTCAGCCAACTCGACTGCCCTGACGATGCTGAGCGTGCCGTTTGCGGAAGCATAGGCATAGTGGCCATCGAAGCCCGTGACTTTCCCTTGGTAATCGCCCGAAAGAGCCATCGCGTAATCGACGTCATCGACGACGGTATCGCCCTTGGCGGTGAGCTGGAAGTGCGCGGGAGCATAGTTCGAAAGGTTCGTAAGGCCCGCAACGGTCACCTTGACGGTGAGAACTTTGCCTTCGAGCTTCGCCGCTGTGAAGGTATACTGATCGACAGGAAGCGTCCCGCCATTTGCCACGGACGAAATGATGTTCGCCACGGGGATGGGGTTCGCACCGGCGGTGAGGGTGAGGTCGGCCGCGGTCACATCCCCGCTCATGGTATAGGTGAGGGTGACGTTGCCGCCATTGAAGAGGTCAAGCCCGTTTGTTTCGACCTTGGAATCGATCCCGAAGCCCTTGAGAGCGGAGAGATCGAGGACGATCGGCGTGCCCTGCGCACCCGTGACGGTGTACTTGCCCGCCGCGGTAAGCGCGATGACGAGGTAGAGGTCGTTGACGTCATTGTCAACATCCTCGACGACTGCGGCATGAGGAACTTCGGTAGTGCCGCTCATGACCTTGAGATTTTCGGTCGTGAACTTGGTGCCGAGCTTCGCGCCGTTCAGACGGAGCGCGACATACTTCGTCGCGGTGCCGACATTCCCGATCGCGTCCTTCTGCGCGACCGTAAGGGTCTGCACATAGCCTTCGCCCGCAAGCGTGAGGACGACGTTCCGAGCCGTTGTGTCAAAGGAGAAGTTGAGCGCACCGACCTTGCCGTTGTTGGCAAATGCAACATCGCTTACCGTGACGTCTGCGCCGAGCGCGGAAACGACCTTGTTGGGAAGGACGGTGATGTCGCTCTCGGGAAGGAGCTGGACGAACGTCTGGCCGCCCTTGACGATGTGGATCTTGTAGATCGCCCCCGCCTTGAGGTTGTTCGAGCCGAGGGAAGCCCACTTGGATTCATCGAGAGATTCAAGCTCTGTCTTGTTGCCTGCAAGGGCAGTACGATCCAATTCGCCCGTGTAGAAATAGACCTGGCTGTTGGCGACCTGAAGAGGATTCTCGGTATCGCCCGTCTGCTCGTACTTGACGGTGACGTTGAGCGTCGAAGCGTCGAACGCCGTGTTCTCGGCATAGATCTTCGCCCCGTTGTTGCCCTTGTAGGAGAAGCCTCCTTCCTTGGGCGTCCTCTTGGTGGTGATGATGCTCTTGGTGATGGTCATATCATTGTAGTCGCCGTGAATGATCGTGTCATAATAGCCGACCTTGGAATCGGGGACTTTGATATAGGCCTTGAGGGTGCTGGCACCGATGGAATAGGTGATCTCGATCACGCCGTCCTCACGATAGTTCCACGTGTACTCGTAGTCAACTTCGGTGAGATACGCAGTGCCCGAACGCATCACCGTACCGGAGGAATAGACCCACCAATCCTTGACATTCGCGTCCGACCAATCGGTAGGGATCTGGCCGTGGACGTAACCCGTCGCCGCAGAACCGGGCGTGGTGGTCTCGGACTCTTCGGGGTGAGACCCGAAGTTGCGCCAATCCGTCGTGGACTCGTAGAAGCCGCCCATGATGCCGCCGAGGCGGTTCTTGGTGCCCTGACCGATACCGTTATAGAGGACCCAGCCCTCCTGACGGACGATGACGGAGACGCCGCCCATGTAGTTGGGGTGATCGGAGTTCTGAACGTCGGTATTGTAGCGGTCCGCGATGCCGAGCGAGGGAGAGTTCCACTGCTCTTGCTGGTGCTTCCAAGGACCTGCGGGAGCCGTATCCGTGCCCTCTGCGGTCGTCTTTGCCTTGCCGCGGATCGTGATGGTCATGCCGGGTTCGAGCTGGCCCGCCGTGAGGGTGGGGACCTCCTGCCCGTTCACAGAACCGAACTTGGAGATGGCCGAATTCGTCTTCTTGTTGGTGTAGGCCTCGGTCTCCGTCCAGCCTGCCGCATCTTTCGCCGACGAATAGTCGGAAGGATAGATGCCGTCATGGAAGGTACCGAAGTGCATCACGACGTCTTCATCCCTCTCTTCCTGACGGGCGCGGCAGCCCTCGTACTGGCAGACTTTGACGCCGTTCGTCACTGCGCCCCAATTGTGGCTGATGACGACGGTGAAAGTCGCGCTCAGGCTGTCGTCGCTCTTGAGAGTGACGGTGACGAGATATTCGCCGACTTCGTGGAAGCCGATCTTATCTTCGCCAACGACATTGCAGGCGTCGAGGCCGAGTTCGGTTTCGCCGCCTTCAAAGTCGGTTGCCAATACCTTGAGTTCTGCCCTCTTGGTATCGTACACCGTCTTTTCGTCTGAATCTGTCATTTCGATCGTCTTGGTGCTGAGAGCGATACTATAATATTCGCCGTCACCCGTGTCGCCGGGACCGGGTCCGGGAGGCGTTTCCTTCCCCCCGCACGCAAAGAGACCGAGCGACATCAAAACCGCAAATAACAGGATCAGAACTGTCTTTAGCTTTTTCATGTCTTTCCCCCTTATAAAATTTTTATAGCTTGCCACCTTAAGAATGGCGTATCTATTCTACATCAATTTTTTCAAGGTGTCAACATGTTTATGAAAAAATTTTTTTTCTCTCAAAAATTTTTTATGTTGCCTTCTCTATCCTTAGAATGAAAATTTTGGAGAAAATTATGCCGCCCGCCCCGTGGAGGGGGCAAAGGCCTACCCCTCGGGGTGGCTCATGCTACCCCGCGCGCTCATGCTGAGCGTTAGCGAAGCATCTCATAGACCTACGGAGCAGCCCCGCGTCATTCTGAGAAACGGGGGCGGAACGAAGTCAGACAAGCGGAACCGAAGAATCTCGCGGGGCGTTTCCATAGTCGCGGCGAGATGCTTCGGGTCAACCTTTTCTGACTTCGTACAGCTTCCTTTCTCAGCATGACGCCGCTACAACGGACTTCGTTTGAGGGGATTCTTCGACACGCCGCCTGCGGCGGCGGCTCAGAATGAGCGGGAGGCTCATGCTGAGGCGAAGCCTCCCGCGCGCTCATGCTGAGGCGAAGCCAAAGCATCTCATAGACCTGCGGACTTCGTTTGAGGGGATTCTTCGACACGCCGCCTGAGGCGGCGGCTCAGGATGAGCGATACCCCCTCCATGGGGGTGCCGCGGCGCATGCCCCCTCCATGGGAGGGGGGTAGGGGGGTGGGTCACCGCATTTCTCTTGTCGCCCCTCATAGGGGAGATGCCGAGCGAAGCGAGACTGAAGGATTTCAAAACCCCTTTCCCCTCGCAAGCTCGGGGACTTCCCCCAGAAAGGGGCGACAAGAGAATAAGGGCGGCGGGACGCAAGGTTGCGTCCCGCCGCCCGATCGATCCCAATAAACCGATCACAGAATGTCCTTGCGGATGGGAATGGAGAACAGCGCGGGGATCTCCTCGCGGGGGAAATTGCCGAGGAGCCACATGAGCTTTGTCAGGGTCGCCTCGAGGGTCATGCTCCGCGCCTCCAAAACGTTCCCGCACGAGAGGAGCCGCCGCCCCACCTCGTACTTGTCGAGCGCGCTCCCCTCCCGCTCCACCTGCGTGGTGAGAACGGCGATCTTCCCCGCGTCCAAAAACCGTTTGAGCCGCGTGAAGAACATGTCGTCCTCGTACCGCGGCAGGCCGCCCGAGCCGAAGGATTCGATGATCAGCCCCTCGCAGTGGGTGTCGCAATAGTCGAAGATGTCGGCCGAGATCCCGGGGGTCATCTTCAACACAAAGACCCGCTCGTCGAGCGCGTGATAGAACTTGGGAGAGGCGGGCTTCTTTTCTTTTATATAATAGTACGGCTCCCCCTCGCGCACAATGGCGATCTCGGGATAGTCGATGCTCGAGAAGGCGTTGTAACTGCGCGTCCGCGTCTTTCTTGCGCGGGTGCCGAGGATGACCTTGCCGTCAAAGACGACCTCCACGCCGAAGGAGCCGCCGTCCGCGCAGTAGAAGAATGCGTCGGAGAGATTCTGGCGCGCGTCGGTGTCGCGGAGGTAGACGGACTTTTGGGATCCTGTCAAGACGATGGGTTTGACCGAATCCTGCACGAGGTAGGAGAGCGCGGCCGCCGTATAGGCGAGCGTGTCCGTGCCGTGTGTGATGACGAAGCCGTCGTACTTGCCGTAATTCTCCTCGATGATCCGCGCCATCTCCAGCCAGTGGCGGGCATAGACGTTGGTGCTGTCGAGGTTGAAGAGCTGTACGGCGTCCACGTCGCACATCTCCGTCACCTCGGGCACGGCGGCGAGGAGTTCTGCCGAGGAAATGGCGGGCGCGAGGCCCTCCCCCTCGTTGCGGGAGGCGATCGTCCCTCCCGTTGCGATCAACAAAATGTGCTTTTTCATTCCGATAAAACCAAAAAAATTAAAAATTGAAAATTGAGTGCAACGCGCTCATCCTGAGCGTAGCGAAGGATCTCCTTAAAGAATTAAAAATTGCGGTGGGGGTCTTTTACCCCCTCCATGGGAGGGGGGTAGGGGGGTGGGTCACCGCATTTCCCTTGTCGCCCCTCATAGGGGAGATGTCACGAAGTGACAGAGGGGTTTCCTTGGCTCCCCTGTAGGGGAGCTGTCGAGCGAAGCGAGACTGAAGGGTTTCAAAACCCCTTTGGCTCACTCCGTTCGCCACTGTCTCGGGCGGGTAGCACCCCGCCCTCGGTCAGCATTTGCCCGAAACATATGGGCAAATGCTAAGAGAATTTTGCGCCAAAGATTATCAATCTTTGGCAGAAGTGCAAAATTCTCCCCTAAAAGGGGCAGCGAGGGGGCGGCGGGAGGGAACACGCATGCGGGGGCAAACTGCCCGCCGCGTCAGTGCAATTTTTCGCGCAGGGCGGCAAGGATGGAGGGCGGCACGTCCTCCGCGTCCTCCCCGCGCACGATGCGCAGGATCAGTCCCGCGGCCTCCCGCACGTTTCCGCCAAAGAGCAGGACGCACCTCTTCTCCTCCGCCGCGGCGGTGAGCCATTCCCCGCCGACGTCCACCGCCCTGACGGGAAGTCCCGCGCCGCAGGTCCCGTTCTCGGCGATGAGAATGCGGCGGAAGCGGGTGAAGTGCCTGTCGTCATAGCGGACGCCGCCGAGGTCATACACGCCCGCCTGCACCTCCCGCTCGCCGAGCCTCGCGAGAATGTGCTTGCACAGAATGGGCGGGTAGGGAGCCTCCTCTTCCTTGAAGCGGTCTGTCCGCTCGACGCGGGCGCATTGGAGTTTATCATGCGGGCCGACGGGCGCGAGGACGCGCTCCCCCTCCTTCACAGGGAAGGGCGCGATGTACCAATAGATGCGCCCCGAGAGATTTTCATCCTCGGTGAACCGCAGCGCGGCGAAAAGATCCATATGACAAGTTCCGCTCTCCATGAGGTCCTCTTCCGCGGCCGTCATCGGGGCCGCCGTTGTCAAATCATTATAGCCCTTTCCCCCCGTGCCGTCAACTTTTTTCAATGCACGGGCGTCAGGAGGCGCAGGTATTCCCCGAGGGCCTTCGGCTCCGCCTCCGTCTTATCGCGGAAGTAAGCCCCGAGCAGGCGCAGGGCGCGGAGATCGCCGTCCTCCGTCCCCTTCCCGCCGCCGATGGCCGCCCGCAGGGAGAGATAAGTCGCCTCGCTCGCGGGAACGCCGTCGGAGTGGGCGGCGCAGGTGAAGATCCCGCGGTCCATGTCGAATTTCATCCGTCCCAAGGGGACGGCTCCGCACACGGGGCAGACACCCGCCTCCACGGGATAGCCCGCAAGGGCGAGGGCTTGGGCGAGAAAGCGGACGACCGCACCCGCCCCCTCCCCCGCGGAGAGTTCCCCGAGCGCGCGCACGGCCGCAACGAGGAGCAAGCCCCCCTGCATTCCCTCATAGAGGAGGAGGTCGGAGGCCTGCGCCACGCACGCCGCGCCGTAGAGGGCGGCAATGTCCTCGCGGAGGCCGTAGAAGCCGTCATGGAGGGAGGCGGCCGTCACGGTGTAGCGTCCCCCCTTTTCGGCAAAGACATATTCGGCAAAACAAAAAGGCTGGGACGCAAAATGGAGCTTTGCGCCCGCCTTTCTGACACCCCTCATCGTCGCGGAGAGTTTGCCCCGTTCGGCGGTGAGGAGGGTGACGATCCTGTCGTTTTCCCGATAGTCCGCGCTGCGAAGAACGAGCGCGTCCGTCTTGAATTCCATGGTTTCCTACTTGAGCTTTTTATAGAGCATGTAATAGCTCAGATTTCCCGTCTTTTCAAAGAGTTCCCAGGCGATCTGACTGGCCGTTTTTTCCTCTTTCATGCCGTCCTCCCGACAGCAGTATGGGAAGAACGGAAGAAGTTATGCGGAAGGGACGGTCAATACGCCCCTCATCCGTCACGGCAGAGCCGTGCCACCTTCCCCCCGCAGGGGGAAGGTTTCCCCTTGTCGCCCCTTATAGGGGAGATGTCACGAAGTGACAGAGGGGTTTCAAAACCCCTTTGCCCCTACAGGGGCAGCGAGAATGCGGTGACCCACCTACTCCTCTTCGTTGTAGCCGAACTCTTTCAGGAGGGTCGCGCGGTCGCGCCAATCCTCACGGACCTTGACATAGACGGTCAAAAACACCTTCGCGCCCAAGAACTTCTCCATGTCCTGCCGCGCAAAGGAGGCCGTCTCCTTCAACGCCTGCCCCTGCTTGCCGATGAGAATGGCCTTGTGGTTCTTCTTTTCGCACACGATGTCGAGGTCGATGTCATAGGTGCCGTTTTCGAGCTTTTCGAACTTGTTGACGACGATCGCGACGCCGTGGGGGATCTCCTTGTCATATTTGAGCAAGATCTTTTCGCGCATGAGTTCGGAGATCATGAACCTCTCGCTCCTGTCGGACACGACGTCGTCGGGAAAGAGCTTGTCCTGCTCGGGCAGGAGCTTGACGAGTTCCTGCTCCAGGACGCGGATATTCCGCCCCTTCCTCGCCGAGACGGGAATGACGTCCGTCTCGATCCCCGCCTCAAACAAGATCTTCGCGTCCTGCGGGATGTTCTCCTTGGGCATGATGTCCGTCTTGGTGTAGGCGATGAGCATGGGAATGCCGATGGAGGCGTACTTCTTCATGAGGGCGACGTCCTCGTCCTTGACGCCCGCGTGCCCGTCATGGACGAAGAGAATGACGTCCGCCTCCTTGGAGACGCTCTCCGTCCTGTGCATCATGCGGCCCGTGAGTTCGTTCCGCTGGCGGTAGATCCCCGGGGTATCGACGAACACGATCTGGTGATCCTCCCGCGTGAGGATGCCGAGGATCCTGTCCCGCGTCGTCTGCGGCTTGGGGGAGACGATGGCGACCTTCTCCCCCACCATGACGTTGATCAGAGTGGATTTTCCCGCATTCGCCCGTCCGATGACGGCGACCGTTCCGCTTCTCATTCTTCTCTCCTCAGATGGAGCCGTTCCATGACGGCCTCTTCCCTCTCGCGCATCACGCGCCTGTCCTCCTCGCTCTCATGGTCGTACCCGAGGCAGTGGAGCGCGCCGTGGACGATGAGATAGCCCATCTCCCGCGCGACGGAGTGCCCGTACTCCTCCGCCTGTTCCTCCGCCCGTTTCCCGCACACGGCGACGGAGCCGAGGTAGAGGCGGATCCCCTTCTGCACCCACTCTCCCCCGCGCTTTCCCATGACGGGTTCGGCGCAGTCGGCATGTTCGGCGGCGAGAATGGGCCTTCCGCGTACATAGTCGGACGCGGGGAAGGACAGCACGTCGGTGACGGCGTCCACCCCGCGCTCGCGGCGGTTGAGAGAGCGGATCTCCTCCTCGGAGACGATGCAAAGCTCCAAAACGAGAGGGGTATCCGTCTCAAATTCTTCCGAGAGTGCGGAGGCGATCCTCCTCCTCTCCGCGGCGGGAAGCCCGCCTTCGATGATCAGTTTCATTTGTCGTCCTCGACCGACCTGTCCCGCTTGAAGCGGATGGACGGATATTCCACGCGGTGGTGGTGTACGCCAGAGAGGGCGTCAACGAGGGTCTGCTTGATGATCGTGAGGTCGCGCATCGTGATGTCGCAGTCGGCGAACTGCCCGAGATCCATCCTCTCCTCGATGATCGCCCTGACCGTCCGTTCCACGATCTCGGGGGTGTGGTCCTTGAGGGCGCGGGTGGCCGCCTCCGCCCCGTCGGCGATCATGACGATCGCGGAGATCCTCGTCTGCGGCGTGGGGCCGAAGTAAGAGAAGTTCGCGACGTCCGCCTCGCCGCCCGAGATGCGCATCGCCTTGTTGAAGAAGTACTTGACGGGAAGCGTCCCGTGGTGTTCCTTGGCGACGTCGGCAATGGCCTTGGGGAGGTGGTTGTAGATGAGGAGGTCGTACCCGTCCTGCGCGTGGGCGCGGATGATATCGGCAGACAGCTCGGGCGTGAGTTCGTTGTGGACGTTGTAGCCCGTCTGGTTCTCGGTAAAGCATTGGGGATTTTTGAGCTTGCCGACGTCGTGATAGTAGGCGGCCGCACGGGCAAGTTCGGCGTTCTCGCCGATCGCGACGGCGCATGCCTCCGAGAGCTGTGCCACGATGAGCGAATGATTGAACGTCCCGGGGGCCTCCGTCTTGAGCCTGTTGAGGAGGGGCGCGTTTGTGCTTGTCAGCTCCCGCAGGCGGAAAACGGTCAGTTTGTTGAAGATCCCCTCAAAGATCGGCATCAGCGCGAGGGCGAGAATGGCCGAGATGACGCTGCCGAGCATGCGGTAGCCGATGTTCATGATGTACAGCCACATCCACCCCTCCTGCCCGACGGTCGCAAGGTTCAAAAGGGCGACGACGAGGCTCGTCGGAACGGCGAGGATCACGCCCGTGAACACAAGCCCCGCCCTCGTCTTGACATTCCCCGCCAAGAACACGGAGAGCGTCCCGCTCACGAATCCGACCATGAGGGTCGAATAGATCTCCTCATGAAGTTCCTGCGTCTCATAGGCGTTCGTGTACATGTCGATGACGAAGATGAGGAAGGTGAAGATGAAGTTCAAAAAGATCGCCTGCCGCCTGTTCAAAAGGAACATGATGAGAAGCGCGAACAGGGCAAAGGGACGGACGTAGGGGGAGACATACTCCCCGAAGAGGTAGCAGACAACGGCGCAGACCACGACCGCGGAGAAGATGAGGAAGGTGTTCCCCGTGTTGAGCAGGGTCTCCCTGTCCTCGAAGAAGAAGTAGAAAAAGACGATCGCGACGAGGAAGAACACGCTGACGATGAGGAACAGCACGTTGGTGAACTCATCGCGGAAATAGCTTGTCCAGCCGTGGACGTCATGCAGGACGATCATGCAGAAGATGACGGCAAGAAGCACGATATAGCACAGGACATAGCCCCCGACGCACTGCAACATCCTGTGGAACTTCTTGGGGTCCCGCTTCGCTCTCGGCGGCTTCCTGATGTCAACGTTGTCGTTCAGATATTGCATCTTCTGCTGCGTTGTCATCTGTTCGAAGTCGGGTGCGTCGGGCTTTTTCTTCCGCTTGCTCATTTTCTGTCCTCCTTCTTCCGTTTTCCCTCGGCCGTCTCATAGGCGCGGACGATCTTCGCGACGAGGGGATGGCGGACGACGTCCTTTTCGGTCAGGCGGCACACCGCGATGTCCTCCACGTCCTTCAAAATGGCGATCGCGTGCCTGAGGCCGCTCGTCTTTCCGTCGGGCAGGTCGGTCTGGGTGAGATCGCCCGTGACGACCATCTTGCTCCCGTCTCCGAGGCGGGTCAAAAACATCTTCATCTGTTCGCGGGTGGCGTTCTGCGCCTCGTCGAGAATGACAAAGGCGTTCGAGAGCGTCCTCCCGCGCATATAGGCAAGGGGCGCGACCTCGATCGAACCCTTTTCCATGAGTTTTTGGTACGTCTCCAGGCCGAACATCTCCTGCAAGGCGTCATAGAGAGGGCGCAGATAGGGGTCCACCTTGGTCTGCAAGTCCCCGGGGAGGAACCCGAGCTTTTCGCCCGCTTCCACGGCGGGGCGGGTCAGAATGATCTTATCGGCCTGTTTGCCCTTGAACGCGGCGACGGCGAGGCACACGGCGAGGTAGGTCTTTCCCGTGCCCGCAGGCCCGACGCCGAACGTCACCGTGTTCTTCTTGATGGCGTCCACATAGTTCTTTTGCCCGACCGTCTTGCATTTTACGGGTTTGCCCTTGGCGGAGACGGCGACGACGCCCTGCATCACGCCCATAATGTCGGAGGCATGTCCCTCCCGCGCGAGCGAAATGCAGTAGAGGAGGCTGCTCTTGTCGATGCTCCCGCCCGCCTCCGCGGCCGCAAGAAGGCTCTTTATGACCTCCGCGCCGATCTCGGCGGCCTCCCCCTCGAAGCGGATGGCCGTGCCTTCGACGTGTGCCTGAAGCCCCAGCTCGTGGGCGATGACCGCAAGATTCTCGTCAAATACGCCGAGTACTGCGGAGAGAGCCGCAAGCGTCCCCGTTTCGACCGTGCTTGTCTTTTCCATTTTCCTCCTCAGCCGAAGTTCATCGTCCCCTCGGCGTGACCCGTGCCTTCGACGCGCCAGCCCGTGGCCGTCTTTGTCGTATGCAGATCGGAGATCTCCCCGAAATCCAGCATTGCCTGCAAGCGCGCTCTCTCCTCGTCGAGTTCGTACTCACGGGAGACGGGATAGGCGATCCTCACGCGGGCGACGACGATACAGCGTTCCCTCTCTTCGCCGCGGAGAACATAGTCCCCCACGATCTCCTGCCCGCGTTCCACACTGTCCCCCACCTGCGCGAGGGGCGTGCCACGGAGAACGGTGAGTTCCTCCACCGTCCCCTTGGCTGGAGAGAGGAGGGGCCGCGCCGTGAGGGGCGAAGTCTCGTCGCCGACCTCTACGCGGACCGTGAGGATCCCGTTTTCCCCCTTCACCGAGCAGAAATGCACGCGGGGGAGGGATAAGATCTCGGGAACGACGGCGTTGGGGGCGGGCATCGCCGAAAAGTACCCGACGTCCTTTGCGGAGAGGACGGCCATGATCTCGGGTTCGAGATAGGCCCCGCTCCCCGTCACTTCGATCCGGAGGACCCTTCCCTGCAAAAACAGGACGCACGGGAGGACGGCCAATGCCCCGACGAATGCGCCCGCCGCGCGGGAAACGCGCTGTGCAAGGCGCAATACCCCCGCAGGGCGGCACTTTTTTATATTATAACACGAGCCTTGCAAAATTGTAAAGGCTTTTTTTCGCTCATTTGCGTTTACGGTGATTTTCAGACCGTTTTTTTCAATTCTCCGCGCGGAGAGGACGGCGATCCCCTCCCGCCGCAGGCGGTCCACCGCCCTGTGGACGGACAGCCCCTCAAGCTCGAACTCATAGCGGAGCATCTTGCCGTTCCACCTTGCGGATATCGCCGCTTATGGCGACGTCGCCCAAAAAACACTTGCCGAGGGAGAGCGTCTTGCCCTCCACGACGACGGCCCCCTTCTTCCCCGCGAGGACGACGCGCTCCTCGGAGAATTCGACGATGCGCCTGACGTTCTGGAAGTAGCCGCCCCTGCCGTCGGTCACGGTATATTGGACCCTGCTTGCATCGAGTTCGCCGTCCCCGTGCAATGCCTGAAAGAACCTCATACAGGCTTATTTTATGCTTCTTCCGACCCTTTTACTACAATGGACGACTGCCCGCCGGGGTTGCCCGTTGGGGTTGCCCTTTGGGGTTGCCCGCCGGGGTTGCCCGTTGGGGTTACCCGCTCATTCTGAGCCGAAGGCGAAGAATCCCCTTGAACGAAGTCCGTACTCCCTTCCACGGGATTCTTCGGTCGCTTCGCTCCCTCAGAATGACGCGCGACGGTTCCGTGGGTAAACGCGTCATTCTGAGCCGAAGGCGAAGAATCCCCTTGGTCGATGTCCGTGAGTTTATGAGATGCTTCGGCTGCGCCTCAGCATGAGCGCGGGGCAATACGAGCGTTCGTCCCCTCGCGCGGGGCAACATGAGCGTTCGTCCCCTCGCGCGGGGCAATACGAGCGTTCTCTCTTCCCGCTCATTCTGAGCCGAAGGCGAAGAATCCCCTCGAACGAAGTCCGTGAGTTTATGAGATGCTTCGGCTGCGCCTCAGCATGAGCGCGGGGCAAGATGAGCGTTCGTCCCCTCGCGCGGGACAATACGAGCGTTCTCTCTTCCCGCTCATTCTGAGCCGAAGGCGAAGAATC
>CANPZV010000016.1 GCA_947589285.1 uncultured Clostridia bacterium | reverse complement strand
CCTCAGGATGACGCAAAAAAACGCCGCTACCATAGACTTCGTTTGAGGGGATGCTTCTCTTCGTTCAGCATGAGCGGTATATCCCCCTCGCGTCATTCAGAGCGAAGCGAAGAATCCCATGGCGGAGAATGCGGACTTCGTTCACGGGATCCTTCAGCCCCGTTGGGCCTCAGGATGACGCAAAGAGACGCCATTGTCCGCGGTCATGCTTTCGTCAGTTCGTACCCGTCCTTGGTGTCCTTGACGGAGTAGCCGAGGGAGCGCAATTTTTCGCGGAGTTCGTCGCTCTTCGTCCAGTCCCTGTTCTTGCGGGCGGCAAGGCGTTCCTCGGCGATCGCCCTGACCTCGGCGGGCACGTCGTCCTTCTGCGCCCCGTACTGCGCAAGATACTCCTCCGCGTCCCTCCAAAACAGCCCCAAGAGCGAATACGTCTTTCGGATCTGGTTGGTCATGCGCCGCGCGGCGGGGTCGCCTTTCTGCAACAGGCGGGAGACCTCCTTGAAATACCCATAGAGGTCGGCGAGGGCGAGGGCGGTGTTGAAGTCGTCGCTCATGGCCTCGTCGAACTTTTTGTCGATCTCGGGGAAGAGACCCTCTTCGTCGGGGAAGGCCTGTTCGGCGCGGGCGATCAGGGTATAGAAGCGCGTGAGGTGTCCCTCGGCGTTGGGGAAATAGTCGTCGGTGATGTTGACGTCGGCGCGGTAGTTCATCGAGAGGAGGGCAAATTTCAGGGCCTCGTCGGAGTATTTGTCGAGGATATCCGAGAGGAGCAGGACGTTCCCGAGCGATTTCGACATCTTCTGCCCGTTGATCTTGATGAGGCCGTTGTGCGTCCAATATTTGGCAAAGGGCTTGCCCGTGAGGGCCTCTGTCTGCGCGATCTCGTTCTCATGGTGGGGGAAGATGAGGTCCCTGCCGCCGCCGTGGATGTCGATGCTCTCGCCGAAGGCGGCCATGTTCATCGCCGAGCATTCGATGTGCCAGCCCGGCCTGCCCTTTCCCCAGGGGGAATCCCACGAGATCTCCCCCTCCTTCGCCGCCTTCCACAGGGCGAAGTCG
This sequence comes from uncultured Clostridia bacterium, assembly GCA_947589285.1. Classification (GTDB taxonomy): domain Bacteria; phylum Bacillota; class Clostridia; order Christensenellales; family Borkfalkiaceae; genus Gallimonas. The sequence goes on along the minus strand of CANPZV010000016.1, from coordinate 26,035 downwards.
TAGGCGTTCTTCTTGCACTCGTCGTTTTCCACCCTGACGCCGTCGAGCATATCCTCCTTGTCGCGCCCAGAGAGCTGTCCGTATGCGGGGGAGCTGTCCACGTCGAAGTAGACGTCCCCGTTGCCGGGGGCGTAGGCATGTCCCTTGCCGATGAGTTTTTGGATAAATCCGATGATGTTGCCGATGTTTTCGGTCGCCTTGAGCCAAATGGTGGGTTCGCCGATGTGGGCGCGGGCCATGACGGCGTCGATCTTTTCGATCATCATCGCGGCGTACTTGTCGGCGGGAATGCCCGTCTCGTGGCTCTTGGCGATGATCTTGTCGTCCACGTCGGTGTAGTTGCGGGCATAAGTGACCTCGTAGCCCAGCTTTTGGAGGAAGTTGCGGAATACGTCATAGACGATGGCCTGAAAGGCGTGGCCGATGTGGGCCTCGCCCGAGACGGTGATCCCGCAGGCATACATCTTGACCTTCCCCTCCTCGAGGGGGACAAATTCTTCCTTTCGTCTTGTCAATGAATTATAGATTTTCATGGTATTTCCTTGATTTTTTGGGGGGGCGGACTTCGTTTAAGGAGATCCTTCGGCCCCGTTGGGGCCTCAGGATGAGCGGAAAGAGCGATCGCCCCTCTTTCCCCGCGCTCATGTTGCCCCGCGCGCATTTTATTTGATACCAAGCGCGGCACGAGCGCGAAGCGCGAAGTAGCGAAGCGAAACATCTCATAGCCCTACGGACTTCGTTTGAGGGGATTCTTCGCTACGCTCAGAATGAGCGGAGGTCCCCCACCGCCTTCGGCGGAGCCTCCCCTCCCGAGGGGTAAGCCCTGCCCCCTCCATGGGAGGGGGGTAGGGGGGTGGGTCACCGCAATTTTTAATTTTCAATTTTTAATTCTATTCTCTTTTCTCCGTCGGGTTTGCGATCTTCACGACCCGTGCGGGAATGCCGACGACCGTCGCATAGGGCGGGACGGCCTCAAGGACCACCGCACCCGCGCCGATCTTCGCGCCTTCGCCGACCTCGAACCCGCCAAGCACCTTCGCCCCGCAGGAGATCACCGCGTTCTTCCGCACCGTCGGGTGACGCTTTCCGCGTTCCTTTCCCGTGCCGCCGAGCGTCGCGCCCTGATAGATGACGACGCCCGTCTCCACCTCGGCCGTCTCGCCGATGACGACGCCCGCGCCGTGGTCGATGAACACTCCCGCCGCGATCTTTGCCGCGGGGTGGATCTCGATCCCCGTCCTCCGCCTCGTCCATTCGGCGAGCATCCGCGCGAAAAGTTTCAGCCCGATGCGGTAGAGAAAGGCCGCCCGCCTGTGCCAGAAGAGGGCCTTGACGCCCGCATAGGTCAAGAGGACTTCCAATCGGCTCCGCGCGGCGGGGTCGTTTTTCATCGCGGCGTCAACGTCCGCTCTCAGCTTCCCAAACACCCTTCATTCTATGAAGGGGCGGGGCGGGATTGATTATTTGATGGGCAAACAGCCGATCTTATATTCGGCGAGGCACTGCATGATGAGATCGCGCGAGAACACTTTCTGTTCGAGGAGGAAGCGCACGACGATGTCGCGCACGCTCTGTTCGTCGAATTCGTACCCGCAGGCGTTGAAGAGGTTTTCCGTGTCCATCGCCGTCAGCCCGCAGACGAGCGCGACGGCCAAAACGGTGTTCTTCTCGGGATAGAGGGTCCCCTTTACGATCTTCTTCCAGAATCTCGGCTCGATCGTCAGCCGCTCCCCCGCCTCCTCGGGCGTCAGCCTGTGCGCGGCGAGAATGGGAGGAAGGACCTTCGCAAAGGAATACCTCTCAAAGGGGCGGTGCAACTTCTCCGAAAAGGTCAGAAAGCGGAACGAAAAGGTGTAGTCTGTGTCCGCCTGCTCCTCTTTGAGTTGGGCGAGGAGTTCTTTGCAGTTCTCCTGATACACGAGCCGCATGAGGGAGAGATCTTTCTTCTCCACGCCTCCGTCCCGCGCGGGGACGATCAGTTCGGGCTTCACATACCCGCGCAGCGCGGAAAGGCGCACATAGTCGCTGTAATGCGCCGCAAAGTATTCGTCGAGTGCCGAGATCGTGTAATTCATACATGGGTTATTTTACCATTCCCCATGAAAAAAGGCAACCGTTTTCCGCAGACGGCGAAAGGTTTCTTTTGGGAGAAAATAAAATGCGTTGGTCGGAATAAAACGTGATATGTTTTAACATTTTTCAATTTATGTTATAAATTTTCAATGTTTTTATCAAAAACTTTTGAAAATATTCCAATTTTCAACATATTTGGCAAAAAAAAGCAAAAATTTCCATAATAATTTTGTGAATTTGCTTGCAAATTGACAGAATATGTGTTATTATGCAGCAGGAATAGTATAGGAGGTGCCCGCAATGAAACGGGAACGTATTGAAGAAATTGCCGAATTATTGGACAAGCGCGGAAGGCTCACTTTGGAGCAACTCGACGATTTTTTCCCGACCGTGTCTCAAATGACGCTTCGTCGCGATCTTCTGCAGCTGGAACAGCAGGGCCGTATCATCCGCGTCCGCGGGGGGGCTATGTCCGTCAAAGAAGTGCAAAAGGTTTCGGGCGAACCGTATGCGAAAAAGACGGCCGCCAATGCCGATGCAAAGCTCCGCATCGCGCAGAAGGCCTCCAATCTCATCGATGAGAACTGCTCTCTCTTTATGGACGGCGGCACGACGGCCATGTGCCTCGCCAAGGAACTGCCCGACATCAACATTCACGTCTTTACGAACGGCCTCGCCGTCGCGATCGAACTCGCACAGAAGAAAAACCTCAACGTGACCGTCCTCGGCGGGCAGGTCATCAAAGACAATCTCTCGACGGCTTCCCCCGTCGCGAAGGACTACTTCGAGAACACGAACTTCGAACTCGCCATCATCTCCGCCTCGGCGTTCACGCCCGAGATCGGCTTCTCCTGCGGCTCCATGGTGGAGGCGGACCTGCTCAAAATGGCCCGCCAGAAGGCAAAGACGATGTACATGATGCTCGACAGCTCCAAGATCGGCAAGATCATGCCGCACACGTTTGCGCGGCTCGAGGACATCGACGTCCTCATCACTGACGACAACTTCCCCGCCGACATGAAGGAACTCTTCCGCCAGAGGAACATCGTCGTCATGTAAACGCACAAATTTCGGCTCCCGTTTTCCAAAACGGGAGCCGTTTTTTAATTGAAAATTGAGCGCGGCGGGACATGCGTCCCGCCGCGCTCATCCTGACCCTGAGCGAAGCCGAAGGGGAAGGATCCCCTCGGTCGATGCCCACCTCAGTCACCTGCGGTGACAGCTCCTCCCAAGGAGGAGCCTTCTCACTTCCCCTACTTCCTGCGGAAGAACAGCACGGCGGCGGGAATGAGGAGGATCGCGGCGAGGGCGGTGAAAAGGACCCCGCCGAGCCTCGGGGTCAGCGTGATCGCAGAGGAGACGGCTTCCCCGCTCTCATAGGGCATTGTAAACAGGACGATCGCAAGGACCGCAAACACGGCCGCAAGCACGGCGAACAAAACCGCCGCCCATATCTTCGGCCGCCCCTCCTTTCGCGGCGGTTTCCCCTCCTGCGGGGTCTCCTCCCCCATTCCGAGGAGGGCATCCGCGCTCGTCCCGAGCGTCTCGCAGAGCTGTTTGAGCTTATAGGCGTCGGGCGTCGCCCTGTCGTTCTCCCAATTCGAGACGGTCTGGCGGGACACGCCGAGCTTTTCCGCAAGTTCCTCCTGCGAAAGTCCCTGCGCTTCCCTCAGCCGCCATATCTTTTCTCCCAACATTCCCATGTCCCCATTATATCATGCGGTCAGCCGCTTTGCAAGCGTCTTTTTTTGACGGCGCGGACGAGGAGCCATGTGAAGAGCCACGCGAGAAGGACAACGGCGACGGCTAAGAGATAGAACATCATGACGATGGCGAACATCGACCATGCGGGGAAGCTGGTCTCCATGGGATCCCATGTGAGCGATGCGACGAGCCAGGCGATCCCGCCGTGGACGATCCCCGCCGCGAGAACGGCGAGCGCGGCGATCGAAAAGCCGAGGTGAAGTTTTTTCATGATGCGCCTCCTTTGCCCTCATTGTAGCGCGGTCTGCTCTGTTTGACAAGAAAAGAAGTTTGTCATTGCGGCAAACTTCTTTGTCATTTTGGAGGAGACGCGGAGATAACCTCCCCTTTGGAGATCCTCCGCCGAACGCGGTGAGTGGGGTATGCCTTGTCGCCCCTCATAGGGGAGATGTCGAGGCGCAGCCGAGACAGAGGGTGCCGCGGCGCAGTTCTGCTCAACAGCCCTGTGGGCTGTGAGCTGCGCCGCGGCAGGAGGCGTGGCCTCGCCGACGGGTTACGGCGGTCCCTGCCGCCGTAACTTAACCCCTTTCCCCTCGCAAGCTCGGGGACTGTCTCATGCGGGTAGAAACCCGCATTCGGTCAGCATTTGCCCGAGACATATGGGCAAATGCTAAGAGAATTTTGCGCCAAAGATTATCAATCTTTGGCAGAAGTGCAAAATTCTCCCCTACAGGGGCAGCGAGAATAAGGTGACCCACCCCCCTATCCCCCTCCCATGGAGGGGGTAAGAGCGATACCCCATAGAGGGGGTAAGAGCCTCCCCCCCAGGGGGTAGGCCTTCTCAAATCCCCCCACCACAATTTTTAATTTTCAATTTTCAATTCTCTATTCAACTATTCTCCACCTTTACATACGCGCCTGTGTCGGCGTCCTGAAAGACGACGTAAAACCCCGTTTCGTCGGAAAAGGGAGAGGCGGGCACAAACACGCTGTGTTCCTTCAATGCCTCGTCGGGCTTTTCGGAGGCCACGCAGAGATACCGCGGGACCCCCTCCTCATAGACGATCCCAATGAGCGAATCGCCGTTTCTCGCCCATTCGGACTGCGGAAACGCCCACATCAGCCGCGTGTCGGCGGGATATGTTTTGAGGACGGTCTCTATCTCCTCTCTGACTTCCTTATAGTATGTAAGCGAGCCTCGGGGGAACAGGAGAGCATCTTCATCTTCTGCAGAATGGCCATCGCCCGCCACCTCTTCCGCTTGGCCTTGCACCGCGCCATGCCCGCCTTCATCTGCAGAAGCCGCCGCATAGTAATCGCTGTCGGCGATCGCCTCGTCGTCGTAGGCGGCCGCCCGTTCACGAAAGGGGGACGCCTCCTTGGGGGGATCCTTTTCGGGCAGAGGCACCCCGGGGGCGAAGGGGACGTTGGGCGCGGGCGGGGAGGGGATCTGGTTGGGGGGCATGGGCGTGGGGAGAGGTCTCTTCCTGCCCGTGTCGGAGAGGGCGTCGAGGAGAGCGCGGACGTCGGCCTGTTCTCCCCCGCAGGAGCCGAAGGCTATCGCTTCGCCCTCCGAACGGACGAAACAGAGGAGCGCGGCAAAGCCGCCCTTGACGGAGGGAGCGTCCGCAATGCGCATGGGACCGTCCGCGGGCAGACAGAACTTTTTCCCCGCGATCTGCAACACGAGGACGTATCTGCCCTCTTTGAGCGCGGACAGCCCCGGAATGCGGAGCGTGGCGGTGAGGTCTCCCCCCACGCGCTCCGCATAGACGACGCCCGTGAGCGCGTTGCCGTCGGCGGAAAATCCCTTTTTGAGTTGCTTTAAGATACAGATACGCTTTTCGTATGCCATGCTCCACCTCTTCCCCCCGATTATAGAGAAAATCACCCCGCAGAAACGGGGTGATTTTGTCGGATCCTGCGAAATTTGGGGGGATTCCCTCGCTGTCCCTCTTCCCTGCTCATTCTGAGCCGAAGGCGAAGGATCCCCTTAAACGAAGTCCGTACTTCCCTCCATGGGATCCTTCGGTCGCTTCGCTCCCTCAGGATGAGCGCGAGGGGCTTTGCTCATTCTGGCGGGGGCAGGCCTCAGGATGGGCGACAAGGAAAAAACCGCTCATTCTGAGGGGGTTTCCCCCCGAAGAATCCCCTTAAACGAAGTCCGTACTTCCCTCCATGGGATCCTTCGGTCGCTCTGCTCCCTCAGGATGAGCGGGGAGCAGGCCTCAGGATGAGGGGGGGCAGGCCTCAGGATGGGCGACAAGGAAAAAACCGCTCATTCTGAGGGGGTTTACCCCCGAAGAATCCCCTCAAACGAAGTCCGTACTTCCCTCCATGGGATCCTTCGGTCGCTTCGCTCCCTCAGGATGAGCGCGAGGCAGGATGAGGGGGGACAGGCCTCAGGATGGGCGACAAGGAAAAACCCGCTCATTCTGAGGGGTTTACCCCCGAAGAATCCCCTCAAACGAAGTCCGTGTGAGCGGCGTCTTTTTGCGTCATCCTGAGGCCCCAACGGGGCCGAAGGATCCCGTGAACGAAGTCCGTACCCTCCTCCACGGGATTCTTCGCTTCGCTCAGAATGACGCGGGGAGGCTCCGTGGGTTTATGGGATCCTTCGGTCGCTTCGCTCCCTCAGGATGAGCGGGGGGCTTTGCTCATTCTGGCGGGGGGCAGGCCTCAGGATGAGGGGGGGACACATGTCCCCCCCTCATCTTTCCTCTATTCCAATGTGATATACTTGATCTCCTTGCCTGTCTTTTCTGCATAGCGGAGGGTGTACGCCGTGCCGCCGCTTCCGCGCGTGCAGTAGGCAATGACGAGGTCGGCGCAGTCCACCATGTAGCGGTCCCGCGCATGGTAACAGCCGTAGCAGTAGGCGGGATAGAGGACGACCTTCTCATCGCACCATTCGAGGAGGCTCCTGTACTTTTTCTGCGTCTCATAGGAGAAACTCTCCGCGTGTCCCTCATAGGGAATGCAGGCGACGAGTTTGAGTTTGTGCTTCCGCGAGAGGGCGACGAGGCAATCGAGCGCGAGGAGGTCAAACCCCCGCGCCATGCCGCAATAGAAAGTGTCATACCCCTCGTCCACAGCCTCCTCGAGGGCGTCGTACAGCCTGTTGACGTCAAAATTTTCGGGCAGATCCCTGTGCCCCGTCAGTGCGCACTTCATACGATGGGAGACCTCCGCTCCATTCCCTGCCCGCGCGGAAATTTGGGGGGCGTCGGCCTGATCTTTTGGCAGAACATCAGCGTCCTCCCGCCGAAATTGTCGGGCAATTCGTAGCGGATGACGCCGCTGTTGGACCCGCCGAAGAGGGTCATGGCGGGCCGCGCCTCCCTCTGTTCCTCCTCCCTGTCCGATTTGTAGGCGAGGAAGGTCCCGCCGATCCTGACGAAGGGCATGCAGTATTCGGCGAGGACGTTCATCCGCGCGACGGCCCGCGCGAAGCAGACGTCGAACTTTTCGCGGAATGCCGCGTCCTTTGCGAGGACCTCGGCGCGGGCGTTCATGACGGTGACGTTCCGAAGCCCCAGCTCCCGCACGGCGGCGCGGAGGAATTCGCACTTCTTCCCCGTACTCTCGATCAGGACCATGGTCAGATCCTCCCTTATGAGCTTTAAGGGAATGGAGGGGAACCCCGCGCCCGAACCGACCTCGGCGCAGACGGCGTTTTCCTCAAAAAATCCCTCCCCCGCGACGGAATCGAGGAAATGTTTGTGGAAAACTTCCTCCCTCTCCGTCACGGAGGTGAGATTGAATCTCTCGTTGTATGTGAGGAGCAGTTCGTAGTACGCCTCAAAATACTCCTTTTTTTCATCGATCTTTGCCGCCAAAGCGTCAAAATCGGGGCTGCTTATCCGCATAGCGGGATTATATCATACTTTTCAACGTTTATCAACCGTTTGTGAAATTTCTTTTTGCGGTTTTTCCACATTGTGGAACACTCTGTTTATAACTCCCCTCTTTTCCGCCGCCCCTTCCTCCTCCCGCCCCGCGGGGAATTCTCTCCTTCCACACCTCCCCTCTTTGTCCACAGCCTGTCCACACCGCACTCCACAGGAATTCCACCGTTTTCTTTGCGGTCATTTTGGAAAATCCTCCCGTTTTACTTGCCTTTTTGCGCGGTTTTCGCTATAATAGAAGCGTCGGAAAGGACAAGCGGGAACTTGTCCACATTTCCACAGCCCTTATTATTATTGATACTAATTTATTTTTTGAAAATATCTTATCATGGAGGGAAAAACAATGAAATTTGTCTGCGACGGCCTGACGCTTGCGGAAGCCGTTCTCAAGGTCAGCAAGGCATGCGCCGTGAGGACGACGGCCCCCGTCATGGAGTGCATCAAGCTCGAGGCGTTCGGGGAGGAGGTCGTTCTCCTTGCGACGGACGGGGAACTCGCCATCTCCAAATCGGTCAAGGCCGAGATCTTCGAAGAGGGCGCGGTGTGCGTCCCCGGCAAACTCTTTGCCGACTATATCGGCAAACTTTCGGGGGAGGAGATCGTCGTCTCCACCGCGGACAAGGGGCTGGAGATCCGCTATAAGGACGCGGCCTCCTGCCTCCAGACCATTCCCGCCGAGGAATTCCCCAAACTCAACCTCGAGATCGGGGAAAACAGCGCGGTGATGAAGCAGGCGGACCTCCGCCGCATCATCGCACAGACGGTGTTCTGCTGTGCGCAGGACGATTCCCGCCCCATTCTCAAGGGGTGCCTCATGGATTTCAAGGACAAGCTCACGGCCTTCGCCCTCGACGGCTACCGCCTCGCGCTCGCCGACGCCGACATCGTCTCCAAGAGCGGGGAGACGACGGTCATCTGCCCCGCGCGGACGCTCACGGAGATCGCCCGCACGCTGACGGAGGACGACGGAGAGATCACGATCTTCACCGAGGGGGGGATGCTCCTCGTCAGATGCGACGGCATGACCATTCTCTCCCGCCTCTATAACGGGGAGTTCATCAAGCCCGAAAACGTCATTCCCGCGCGGTTCTCCACCCTTGCGACCCTCTCGCGGGAGGAACTTGCCTCCGCCGTGGAGCGCGCGGCGATCCTCATCCGCGGGGACAAGAACAACCTCATCACCTTCGACATCGGCAACGACCGCGTGAAGATCTCCTCCCTCTCCGACCTCGGGAACATGGCGGAGAGCGTGCCCGCGGCGATCGACGGCGTTGATCTCACCATTTCGATGAATGCAAAATATCTCCTCGACGCCCTCAAGGCCCTCGACGAAGAGAAGGTGACGATCTCCTTCAACGGCCCCATTTCCCCCTTTATTTTGCAGAATGCGGAGAAAAAAGCGGGTCTGTACCTCATATTGCCTGTCAGAAACGCGCAATAATCGCTTGACGGGACCGAGGAAAATCTTTATAATCTAAAAGAAACCGATACATAAAAGGAAGGAGCAACATTTATGAAGAGAACATTTCAGCCCAAGAAGAGGGCAAGGAAGAAGGTACACGGCTTCCGCCAGAGAATGAAGACGCAGGGCGGAAGAAAGACGCTCAAGAGAAGAAGAGACAAGGGCAGAAAGCACATTTCCGCTTGACGCCATGCGCTGTCTGAGGCTGAAGAAGCAGAAGGAGATCTCTGCCCTGCACAGAAGCGGGAAAAGAGTCTATGCGGCCACGCTCACCGTCGTCTACCTCCCCTCCGACCGCCTGAAAATGGCGGTCTGCGTCGGAAAGAAGTATGGGAAGAGCGTGCAGCGGAACCGCATCAAGCGGCTGCTTCGGGCGGCCTTTTCGCGGTACGCGCCTTTTATCTCCCCCTGTTCCATTCTTCTCATTCCGCGCGTGAGCGAAACGTACTCTTTCAGTGCGTTTTACGGGGACATCGGGAAGATCCTCGCGAAAGAGAAGCTCCTTGAAACTGTCGCTTAAAAAAATTGCCGCGGAGAATCTGAGATATCTGCGGCGGAGGATGTACAGACCCGTCTTGCGCGGCCTCTGCATCCGCCTCATATGCTTCTATCAGAAGTATTTCTCGAAACATACCTGCCTCTACACGCCCTCTTGTTCGGAGTACACCAAGCGGTGTATCAACAATTGGGGTGTCGTCGTGGGAATTTTGCTTGGAATATGGAGGATCTTGCGCTGCAATCCCCTCTCCAAGGGAGGCGTAGACCCCGCCCCCGAGGTGTTCTGGAAGCGCAAATGGCTCCTATAACGGAGAAGATATGCAGTTTTTATCATTGCTGGGCGCGATGGCGGACGTGATCGTCCTGCCCACAGGGTATCAGATCGGGCTGGACTGGCTCGGTCATTTTGCCCGCATCATCATCGAAGGCGTCGGCATCACGGGGCTTGGGATCGTCGTGTTCAACCTCGTTCTGAAGGCGATCACCCTCCCCTTTGACATCTATCAGAGGGTGATGTCGCGGAAACAGAACCTCGTCATGCAGCAGATGCAGCCCGATCTCGAGAAATTGCAGAAGCAGTACGCCAACGATCCGAGAACGTACAGCCAAAAGATGCTCGAATTGCAGAAGAAGAACGGTTACAGCATGCTCGGCGCGTGCCTACCCATGATCGTCTCCCTCGTCATCCTCATCGTCGCATGGCAGGGCTTCCGCGCCTATTCGCAGTACGCCAATCTCAATAACTTCGTCCACATGTCGGAGAGCTACAACGCCGCCGTCCTCGAAAAGGGAGTTGACGGGATCGACTTCCGTTATCTGGCGGAGGGAGGCGGGGACGTCCTCGTCTATACCGACGAAAACGGCGGGGAGAAGAGGATCCCCATTGTCTGGGAGGACGGGAAAGAGGTCGATGTCGCAGGAGATATCTCCTACGTCATGACGGATATGCAGGTCGGCGGTGCGGACGTAAAATATCTCACCGTCATGAGCAAAAATGCCGACAACTATGTATTCTACTATTATAATCTGACGACGGACGCCGTCGCGCGGGAGTACAAGCTCGATCTGGACCGCTTTGCCGCCGCGATCGGGAAGCTGACCGCCGCAGAGACGGACGGGGAAGCGTACAGGACGGCCCTGCAACAGGCGAAGGACGCCGCCGCTTCCTACACCGCGGGGGACGCTTCCTCGGAGTACGCGCTCTCCGAAGCCGCGACGCTTTATCTCAAGACGGTCGGGTCGGGGGCCGCCGCGGCGCGCTTCCACGAGGAGGATCCGAGCTTCCTCTGGATCAAGAACGTGTGGTATCCCGACGTCTCTTATAACCACCCCATTCCCCCCTATGACACCTTCCAATCGCAGTTCCGCAATGAAAAGGTCGTCACGGCGGAGGGGAAGGAGGAGAGCGTCACCGCCCTCCTCACGTCGGAGAAATACGAGGCATTGACCTATTCGCTCGCCGACGAAAAGAACGCCGCCAACGGCTACTTCATCCTCATCGTGCTTTCCATCGGCTTCATGCTCCTCTCGCAGATCGTCGCGATGAAGAGCAACAAGACCGCGAACCAATATCAGACCGTAGACGGGCAGGGGGCCTCCACGCAGAAGGTCATGCTCGTCGTCATGCCGCTCATCTATGCGTTCTTCTCCTTCTCGTACAGTGCGGCGTTCTCCATCTACATGACGATGAGCAGTATCGTCGCCATCATCGTGACCCTGCTCACCAATCTCATCTTGGGGAAGATCTTCAAAAAGAAGGAAGAAAAGGCGTTTGTCGAGGAACATACCCGCAAATTGCCTTGGATGAAATAACAAATACACGGGGTCTGCCCCGCATAGGAGACGAGGAAACAGAATTATGGAAAAGACATTCAGCGGCAAAACAGCCGAGGAAGCTGTGGAAGCGGGGCTTAAAGAGCTGGGTCTCACCCGCGACGACGTGGAGATCGAGGTCCTCGAAGAGGGAAAGAGAGGACTTTTTAGGTCGGTCCCCGCACAGGTCAAACTGACAGTCAAGGAAAAACTCACGGACGGACAGAGAGCGGTGAAGTTCCTCGAGGGGCTTCTCCCCCTCATCGGCTCGGAAGCCGTCCCCGTCCTCACGGGAGAGGACGAGAAGATCGTCATCGAACTCCGCGCAGACGGCACGAAGGGGATCATCGGGAGACGGGGCGAGACCATCGACGCCATCCAGGTCCTTGCGGGCGCGGTCGCCAACACGGGGCGGCATGAGTACAGGCGCGTCGTCGTGGACTGCGGCAACTACCGCGAGGAGAGGGAAGAGACCCTCAAACGCGTCGCCGAAAAGCTCGCCGCGAAGGCCGTGCGCCTCGGGAAGCGCGTCCGCCTCGAACCCATGAATCCCTACGAGCGCAGGATCATCCACTCCGCGCTCGCCGATTCCACGGAAGTCACGACGAAGAGCGAGGGCAAGGAGCCGAACCGCTACGTCGTCATCACCCCCAAGAACCAACGTCAGGACGACAGAAAGGGCAAGAGGGGCGGAAAGGACCGTTCCCGCAAGGGCAGGGACGGTAGAGACAGCAGATACGGCGGCGAGAGAAAGCGCACCTACGAACACAGGGAACTTCCCGCGGAATCGACGCCCGAATCGTCGGGGACGAGTTTCAGCCGCGGCGGCACCCCCGGGTACAAGAAGGGCGGCTTCTCGGGATTCTTCGGGACCTTCCTCGGCAATGCCGCCGACGAAGAGACGCCTACTCCCACCCCCGAGGACAAGGACGAGGAATAATTGAAGAGGAAAAGAACGGCGGGACGCAAGATTGCGTCCCGCCGTGGTTTAATTAAAAATTGAGTGCGGCGGGGGAAGGGAGACATCGACCAAGGGGATCCTTCGGGGGGACCCTCAGGATGAGCGGTAGGCTCATGCTGAACGAAGTGAAGCATCTCATAAACCTACGGAGCCTCCCCGCGTCATTCTGAGAAACGGGTGCTGAACGAAGTCTGTGACGTTGAACCGAAGAATCTCGCGGGGGGGCGACCTCATCATAGTAGCGGCGAGATGCTTCGGGTCAGCTTTTTGGATTCGAACGACTTTGTTTCTCAGCATGACGCCGCTACCACGGGCTTACGTTTTACGGGATCCTTCGCTACGCTCTGAATGATGCGGGACAAAAAAAGAGCCTTGCAACTGCGCAAGGCCCCCATTCTTTAACGGGTTCAGTTCTCTTCGAGCCACTTCTTGGCGTTCACCTTCGACATGGCAACGATGTCCTCCACGGGATAGGGAGAGGTCTCCCCGCCGTTCGTATAGAGGAAGAAACTGCCGTCCTCGGTGGTGTAAAGGGTGGTCTCGAAGCCGTTAGGATCCCCCCAAACGCCGCTCGTGACCTTCTTTACAACCACGGAAGCATCGGTATCGTAGACCTTTTTCCTGATGACTTTGACCATGGTATTTTCTCCTTTTTTCAATTTTTCTATATTGTACTCCATTTCATCGCGTTCGTCAACGGCGGCATGGGAAAATTTTTCCGCCCCTCGCCAGATGAAAATTACTCACAATTTTATATTGTTTTCATCAATTTCATCATTATTGTTAAACAATTTATACAACAGCCCGCTGTAATGTGAAAGAAGAGATCGCGCCCGTGATGATCTCCGCCATCGAATAGACGACATTCAGGCGGGTGAGATTCATGAGCGAATAGGCAAACGCCGATTTTTTTGCGACGACGCCGAGGACGGAGACGTCCCCCACCCGACCGAGCCGCTTGTTCGCGCCCGACCCCGGTTTGAGGGGCGCGTCGATGACTTTGATGAGGCCGACGTCGCACTCCTCCCCCACTGCCGCGTCCACGGCGATGATCTTGCTTTCGGGGTGGGTCTTTCTCAGAAAGCCGTCTACATATTTGACCTCCTTCGCCGTGACGGGATTTTTGAGCGTGCCATAGACGTAGCCGAAGAGTTCCCCGCGCGAGCGGAGCATGGTGCCCGTCACGGGGCCGAGGCTGTCGCCGACGGCGAGATCGCTCCCGATGCAGAGGATGACGGGCGGGGCGGTAAGCTCGCCGAGACAGCGGTTCAACGCCATCATGACGCCTGTTTCCGCAAGTGCGTTATAAAAATGAAAAGCATAGTCCATAATTCACCTCCAAGGGACAGTAATTTGTTCCCATTTTTGAACGATTTTATAAGAAAAAACTCGACAAAAATAAAAAGTTATGGTATAATGACAAGGAGGAGGAAAACATGGCCTGGATTTTAGACGTCATATTTTTCGTAGTTTTACTGATAGGGTGTATCATTGGCGGCAAGATCGGCTTTATCAAAGGGGTTTGCAAGGTCGCCGGGTGGATTTTGTCCTTTGTGATCCCGTTTGTCTGCTGTATGGCTTTCAAGGACGCGCTCGAGAATTGGTTCGGTCTCATGACCTTGATACAGGAGGGCGTCAAGAACGCCACGCTCGCAGAGTGGATCACCATTGCGATCTCTTTCGTCGGGCTGTTCATCATCGTGCGCCTCGGGACGTTCCTGCTCGGGCTGATCGGTGGCGCGCTTGCGAATGCCGTGACGCCCGTGAAAGTTGTCAATACGCTACTCGGCTCCATTCTCGGTATGGTAGAGGCGTTCCTTATTCTCTACTTCCTGCTTCTTCTCTGCGGTTGGTTCAACATTGTCCCCGCGATCGAGTTCATCGAACAGAGCTGGGTCGTCGGTGCGATCTTCAAATCCGATCTCATTGCATACCTACATTTCTAAATCTCTGATTGCTATCTTCCCTGCCGTTTCTCGGCAGGGAAATTTTTTGCGCTTCTCCCTATCGCCTCCCCCCTCAGGGGGGAGGCCCCCGCGCAGCGGGTGGAGGGGGGGAACTGTGCCCTCGGAGAATTCCTGACGGAACCCTCCTCGGGCACAGCATTTTTTACCCCCCCCAAGGGGAGCCGTCCTTGCCCCCTCCCAAGGGTCTTACTCTTCCCCCCCTCCATGGGGGTGCGCACTTGTCCCCTCCGTGGGGGTGCGCACTTGCCCCCTCCGAGGGAGGGGGTAGGGGGGTGGGCCACCGCATAATAAGCCTTCCCCCTGTGGGGGGAAGGTGGCACGGCGGAGCCGTGACGGATGAGGGGCATTTTAATTGGCCCCCCTTATCACCGCCTTCGGCGGAGTTTCTTTAAGAAGAAACCGCGCCACAATGCAATTTTTGCACCCAATGTTTCACGTGAAACATTAAAAATACAGAAAAATTCGGCGGAACGTTTCACATGAAACATTTCACGTTGATTTGACCCCCATTTTCCGTTCAAAACAGCCCTCAAATTGTGCTTTTGGAGAAAAAAGTGTGTAAATTATGAAATTGAGGAAAGAAATGGAAAGAAAACCTTGATTATTTCAGAGATGTGTGGTAAAATAATGTCATGCTTGCGTACATACTGTTGTAAGCAAAGAAAACAGCAAGGAGACATGAATTGAGTAAGACATTCAAGGCAATCATCGCCGCAATTGTTGTCGTTGCGTTGGGGATCGGGATCTATTATCTCGTCAACACCCTCGTCAACAACAGCAAGGAGGTGGACTTCTACGAGTTCTGCGAACGAATAGAAGATGAACGCGGTGACACGGAGGACGCGACCGCGGGCAAATACAAGGACAACGAGCAGATCAAGAAGATACGCATTGACGGATACAACGTCTACGGCTATGCAAGCGTCGATTCCAACACCTACAGCTGGTGGGCGACCTTCCCCAACCTCTACAACGGGGAGCAGATCGACAGTGTCCTCAGCGAATGGAAAACGCAGGGCGTCGAAGAGGTTTGGTATTCGGATCCCAATGCGGGGAGCGGCTGGGGAAACGTTCTCTATATCGCCGTCCTCGTCGTCGGGATCGTAGCATTCATAATGATCATGCGCGCGACGACGGGCGGGAACGGAAATGTCATGAACTTCGGCAAGACGAAGGCTCGCGTCACGACCAATATTAAAGTCAGGTTCTCTGACGTCGCAGGTGCGGAGGAGGAAAAGGAGGAGCTTTCCGAAGTGGTGGAGTTCCTCAAAAATCCCAAGAAGTTCTCCTCGCTCGGCGCAAAGATCCCCAAGGGAGTTTTGCTCGTGGGGCCTCCCGGGACGGGGAAAACGCTCTTCGCAAAGGCCGTCGCGGGCGAGGCGAACGTTCCGTTCTTCTCCGTCAGCGGCTCGGACTTCGTTGAGATGTATGTCGGCGTCGGTGCCTCGCGGGTGAGAGATCTCTTTGACCTTGCAAAGCGCAACCAGCCCTGTATCATCTTCATCGACGAGATCGACGCCGTTGGCCGTCAGCGCGGCACGGGTCTCGGGGGCGGGCACGACGAGCGCGAACAGACGCTCAACCAGATCCTCGTCCAAATGGACGGGTTCGAGACGAACGAAGGCATCATCGTCATGGCGGCGACCAACCGCGTCGATATCCTCGACAACGCACTTCTCCGCCCGGGGCGGTTCGACAGGCAGATCTACGTCAACCTGCCCGACGTCAAGGGGCGCGAAGCGATCCTCAAAGTGCATGCGCGGAATAAGCCCCTTGCGCCCGACGTTAATTTTAAGGTGATCGCGCGTATGACGAGCGGATTCTCGGGCGCAGATCTTGCCAACCTCCTGAACGAGGCTGCGATTCTCGCCGCAAGGGCGGGCAAGCCGATGATCGGCAATCTCGAACTCTATGAGGGCATCAACAAGGTCATCATGGGGCCGCAGAAGAAGAGCCGCGTCGTCACCGAGGCTGACAAGAAGTGTACCGCCTACCACGAGGCGGGCCATGCGATCCTCGCAAAACTCTGCGAGCGCAACGACAACGTCCACGAGGTCTCCATTATCCCGCGCGGCATGGCGGCAGGGTACACCCTCACGCGGCCCGACACGGACGACAACGACATGACCGTCAACAAGCTCAAGGACTTCATCTGCATGGCCCTCGGCGGCCGCGTTGCGGAGGAGATCGTCATTCACGACGTCTCCGCGGGCGCGTCGAACGACATTCAGAAGGTCACGCAGATGGCGCGGAAGATGGTCACCGAATGGGGCATGAGCGCGCGCCTCGGCCCCATCGCCTACGGCCACGAGGGTCCCGTGTTCATCGGCAGAGACTTTGAACAGAAGAACTCCTACTCTGAGGAGACGGCGAACATCATCGACGAAGAGGTCAAGGCCATCGTTGACGAGGCGTACGAGAGGGCGAAGAAGCTCCTCCTCGAAAACAGGTCCATTCTCGACAACATGGCCCGCGTGCTTGTCGAACGCGAGACGATTTATACGGCCGAGGTTGACATGCTCATGAAGGGGGCCTCCTATGAGGATGTGCTTGCCTATATGGAGGAGCATGACAAGGTGACGCCCGATCATCCCTTCGGCATGGGCGCAAGCGAGGAAGTCTCCCCCGTTCCCTCTGCGCCTAAGGCAAAAGAGGACGAGAGCGGTCCTTCCTCTGATGAGACCGCAGATGACGGCGGATCCGACGAAGGGGAGTGAGAAGCCATGGGAAAGATCATCTCGTTTTCCAACCAAAAGGGAGGCGTGGGCAAGACGACGACCTGCGTCAACATGGCGGCCTATCTCGCCCTGAGCGGAAGAAAGGTCCTGCTCGTCGATCTCGACCCGCAGGGCAATGCGACGACGGGCCTCGGCTTTCAGAAATCCAAGCTCAAACGTTCGGTCTACAATGTCCTCATCGAGGAGGAGAGCGTCGCCGATAACGTCCTCTCCACCGAGATCGAGGGGCTGACCCTCCTCCCCGCCAACATCGATCTGGCGGGCGCAGAAGTGGAACTCGTCTATAAGAAGGGGCGCGAAAAGGTCCTCAAAAACGCCCTCGATAAAGTTAAGAAAACTTACGATTATATCCTCATCGACTGCCCGCCCTCCTTGGGGCTTCTCACGATCAACGCCCTGGCGGGCGCAGACGGCGTGATCATACCCATCCAGAGCGAGTACTACGCGATGGAGGGGCTGTCGCAGCTCATGAACTCCATCTCCCTCGTGCGCACTCACCTCAACAAGGACATCAAGGTGTACGGCATCGTCCTGACGATGTACGACGGGAGATCGAAGGCGGCGAAGGACATTTCTGCGGAGATCAAAAAGTATTTCAGCAAAGTGCTGTACGAGGTCATCATCCCCCGCAATATCCGCCTGTCGGAGGCTCCCAGCCACGGGAAGCCGATCGTTCTGCATGACCCCAAGTGCATGGGGGCGAAGGCGTACAGCGCGTTGACCGAAGAATTCTTGAAAAAAACCGAAGAAGGAGAATAGAAAAATGGCAAAAGGTTTAGGGCGCGGCCTCTCCGCGCTGTTCAACGATACAGAGGAAGCCTATGAGCATGCAAGGGGGGAAGCGGGCGTGACGGAAGTCCTGCTCGACGATCTCTACCCCAATCCCGACCAGCCCCGAAAGGCATTTGATGAGAACGCGATGAACGACCTCGCCAATTCCGTCCGCGAACACGGCATCATCAGCCCCATCGTCGTCACCCGCGGGCAAAACGGGAAGTATATGATCATCGCGGGCGAGAGACGTTACCGCGCGGCGAAGATCGCGGGGCTTGACCGCATCCCCGTCATCATCCGCAACTACACCGAGAAGGAAGTGCAGGAGATCTCCCTCATCGAGAATCTCCAGCGCGAGGACCTCAACCCCATCGAGGCGGCGTGCGGCATGAAGCGGCTCATGGAGGAGTACAGCCTCACGCAGGAAGTTTTGGCGGAACGGCTCGGGAAATCCCGCCCCGCGATCGCCAACACCCTCCGCCTTCTGACGCTCTCCGACGAGGTAATCGCCCTCGTCAGGGAGGGAAAACTCTCCTCGGGGCACGCGCGGACCCTCGTCCCCGTTCCCAAGGAGGAACAGGCGGCCCTCGCGCAGGAGTGCGTGAAAAACGGCTGGTCCGTCCGCGAAATGGAGCGGGCGGTGAAACAGCACCTGAACCCGCCCGAAGTCCTCGCGCGGGACAACGAACGCAGGAAGGCCCTCGCGAACGTGGAGCTGAAGAACCTCGTGGAGCGCATGCGCGGGACGTTCAAGACCAAGGTCTCCCTCATCGGGACGGAGAAGAAGGGGAGGATCTATATCGACTATTACTCCCGCGACGACCTCGACCGCATCTCCGAGATCCTCGATATCCTCGACCGCATGGAGTAAAAAAAGAGCAAAAAAGGCCGCACCATGCCGAAACCGTCGGAGATCTTCCGAAATCGCGGCATGGTGCGGGGAAATTTTTATTGAGAGAACAAAAGGGGTACCCATGTCCGCGCACGCGGACGATCTATGCTGAGTTTCGAACACACAAAACAGGAGGATATCCTCCGCTTCAAACCCTGGTTTGAAGTCCAGAAAACGCACATTGCGGACTACTCCCTCGGCTTTCAGTTCATGTGGAGGAAGACCCTCGCCCCCGATTTCACCTTCTTCGGCGACTGCCTCATCCTGCGCGAACTCTATGCGGGGAAGTATTATTTTTACTATCCGATCTCCCTCTCGGGGGATCCTGCGGCGGAGGAGCAGGCGATCGCGGAGATCGAACGGTTCTGCCGCGACAGCGACGTCCGTCTCCACTTCACCAACGTGCCGAGGAGCAGGATCGCCGCCCTCGTGCTTCGCTACGGGGCGAACGTCACCGTCTCCGACAACCGCCGCTGGCGGGACTATCTCTATCCCGCCGAGGACTTCAAGACCTACGGCGGCAAGCGGCATGCGGGCCAGCGCAACCACGTCAACAAATTCAAGCATCTCTGCCCCGATTGGACCTTCCGCCCCTATGGGAGGGAGGATGAGGAGAAGGTCGCGGCATTCCTCAAAGAGTACGAGGGCGTCCAGCTCGAAAAGGGCGACCGTCTCGCCGCAGAGGAGCTTGCCGAGGTCTATGCGATCCTTCCCCGCCTTGAAGAGTTCGGCATGCCCGCGGGGATCCTCGAGGCAGGCGGGAAGATCGTCGCCTTCGCGGCAGGGGAACGGTGCGGGGACATGCTCGTCGTCCACATCGAAAAGGCCCTCCGCGGCTACGAGGGGGCCTACCCCATGGTAGCCCAGCAGTTCGCCCTCGCCTTCTGCGGGGACGCCGCCTTCATCAATCGCATGGACGACGCGGGGGATCTCGGCCTTCGGAAGTCCAAACTCCAATATCTCCCCTCCGAACTCGTCGATAAATATAATGTAATAGCGGGGAGGGCGATCGACGCCGTCCAGAAGCTCCCCGAGATCGAGACGGAACGCCTCCTTCTCTCGCCCGTGGGGGATAAGGACGTCTCCGCCTATGCCCGCCTTGCCTCCGACGTCTCCCGCAACCGCTATTGGGGGTACGACTACCGCGCGGACGCCGAAGCTCCCGGGGAGAGTTGGTTCCTCTGGGCGGCGCGGGAGGACTTCCGCCACAGAATGGAGATGCCCGTCGGGATCTACCTGAAAGAGACGGGCGAACTCGTCGGGGAGGCCGTCCTGCACCGCTTCGGCTATCATGCGGAGGCGGAGGTCGGCGTGCGGCTCTTTGAAAAGCACGAGGGGCACGGGTATGCGGCGGAGGCCGTGTCGGCGTACACGGAGTACGCCTTCACCAAGCTCAACGTCGAGCGGATGGAGGCGAAGTGCTTCCGCGAAAACGAACGCTCTTCTAAAATGCTGCTCGCCTCGGGCATGCGAAGCGGCGGGAGCGACGATACATATTTTTACTTTTACCGCACGCCCGAGATGTGAGACACAACATCTTGCGTGCGTCTTTTTTTGCGGGCGGATATCTTGCGTCGGCGTGTCGGAAGAGGGCGATTTTCGTTGAATGCGCCCAAAAAACCGTGAAAAATTAGTGAACTTTTCACAAAAAAATTTTGAAAATGCTATTGACAAACCCCCGTCGGAGTGATATATTTATTCCAGTACAAGAAATGACGATGGGGGAAAAGTCATGGAGAAGAGGTACACTCGGTAATTTTACGCGCTTTTTTGTTGGGAAGGGAGCGTAACTTTCGGGTGGATTTCTTTTTATTCGGCAGTTTCCTCGGAATTCATTTCCGCGGAGGCTGCCTTTTTGCGCGTTTCCCCCAAATGCGCGGGAGCCGCCCGCAAAAATCTATTATAATAAGAGGTAAAAGGAATGAAGAAGAGCAAATTTTTGAAGCGTGCCGGCGTCGTGGCCCTTGCGGCCGTGATGACGGCGGGTGTCGCCTTTGCCGCTGCGGCCTGCGGTGGCGGTGGCGGCGGCGGGAAAAACGACCTTGGCTACAGAAGCGGCGTTCCCGGCAGAGGAAAGGACGATCCGAACAACCTCACCGTGTACATCTTCTGTAACGATTCAGACCGTCAGACCAACGAGGCGATCTGTATCGACTATATGACGAAGTACAACGCCGCCCACAATACCAACTACGGCGTGAAGTTCAGTTCGGAAACGGATAAGAAGGACTACTTCGACAACCTTGCCGACTATTGGTCGAACGACAACATGTACGACGTCATCTACCTCGCGCCCCGCTATGTGAGGACGTATGCGGAGACGGGTGCCGTGCTGAACCTCGCCGACTATCTGGATACGGTCTCCACCGATCCCGCCAGCACCGACCCGAAGGGCGACAACCAGAAGGTCCTCGGCCAGATCTGGGACAACGCGCTCTCCTACTATTCCTATAAGAAGACGAGCGATATGTCCTACGTCCGCGGCCAGGCCGTCAAGTACAATGCGGAACAGAACGGCTTCTACACCGTCGCGGGCAACGAGGAAGTCGGCCTCTACGGTCTTCCCAAGGACTATTCCAACTTCTCGACGGGCTACAACAACCTGTTCTTCTCGGACGCCATCAAGGAAGCCATCACGACGAAGCTGGCGACCACGACGCGCAACGTCTCGGGCGGTTCCAACAAGGATACCCAAGGCTCCCTCGCCAAGGATCGCGTCTATACATCGGCCTCCGGTTCCAAAGAGATCGGCGGGGCGAGCGTCGTCCAGTATGCCGTCACGGGGACCTATACCAACCCCTACACGAAGCAATCGATGTCGGCGAAGGACGGCGACCCCGCTCCCATCATCAACGTGGGCGTTCCCACCCGCTACTTCCCCTTCAACTTCTTCCGTTACAATAACTATTCGGCGGCCCTTGCTGGCGGCGATCCCCTCGCCTGCCTCTGCGAGGCCTACACGGAAGGAAAAGGTTACGTCGTCACGATCCCCGGGTTCCCGAACGACACCGTGAAGATCCCCGATTCCGTGGCGAAGGATCCCGACGCTCCCTATGATTCGTCCGTCGGCCACATCACCTATACCTATGCCGAGTATGCGGCGTTCATTTGGGCGATGACCTATTACCTCAACACCTTCGATTGGCAGAACGGCGACGGCAAGGGCGGTATCACCCTCCCCGGCACGACCGAGAACCAGACGGTGTTCGGCGGCGAGCAGTACGAGGGCAACTCGGGCGGCGCAGTCGGTACGGTCCTCTATCTCCTTCCCTGGCTGTACGGCAACGACGCCGACCTCATCAACCTTGCGAACGCGCTCTGCACGGCAAGGGATGAGACGCAGAAGGTCATCGGCGAAGGCGCGGCGATCACCGATCCCGCAAACTGGAGGGCTGTTGTCGGCAAGGCGACCAATGACGTCACCAAGAAGAACCTCGACGGTACCCTTCGCACCGTGGCCGTGCAGTACGGCTTCAACTCCGAAAGATTCATCGAGACGTACGGCGCATTCCTCGCCCTCGCTTCCGACTGGAACGGCAACAACGGCGGCGACGCCGATGAAGCGGGCGACGTCAACGGCTGGTCTTACTTCCGTCAGGGACGTTCCCTGTTCTACGGCGCAGGCTCGTGGGACGGCGCGACCCGTAACGATACCCATACCGACGTCCTCGAGTTCGGGCAGATGCCTACGCCCATCTCCGAGAATTACGCCCTCTATTCCAAGATCAAGGGCGCGAACTACACGATGGAAGAGTATTCCAACGGCGCGACCGCGAAGGGCACGGGCGACGCAGCCGCAAACGACGGCGTTCAAAGAACCAACAAGGCCGAAGGCTGCAAGATCTACAGCGCAGATGAGATCGCGATGAACCAGGCTCTCCGCCAGGATAAGTGGGGCGCGCGTATGGACTCCGTCGGCTATGCCGTCAACGGGCAGGTCACCAACTACACGGGCGCACACGCATGGAAGGCTGAGGCGGCGGTCGGCGTCGTCATGGCACTCACCATCGACCGCGAATCGCAGATCACCCTGACCTATGCGGGCGCACAGTACCCCAACTTCCGCGACCAGATGGAACAGTTCGTGGACTATCAGAAGTACGGCGCAGACGGCGCGTTCAAGGACATGATCACCCCCGAAGGCTCGTCGGATATGCACTACTACAACGCTGACGGTTCCGTCAACGAGACCGAAGCCGCGAAGGCGAAGGCCCTTTGGGACGGCTATTATGACATCGCGATCGAGATGGAGAGCCTTGTCAACGACACCAGCGCAAACAACCAGACGGTCGCAGCGTACCTCGCCAACAAGAAGGTCAATGGCGAAGCTGTCAAGTACGATCCCACCTATGCAGACAGGCAGCTCAAGAACTTCGCAGGTTCCTCCACGACGAACTTCCTTGCATTCTGCATGAAGGTCCTCCGCATGGTCCCCATGACCAAGATGAACCGCGAGATCAACATCCGCATGCAGTACGGCCTCAACGCCGTCCGCGACAGCACGATGTACACCTACTCCGACTCTTGGGTCGCCCCTGTGGACGCGCGTAACGCGACGGATACGATGCTCGCCTACACCCGTGGCAAGACGATCACCGTCGGCGGCGTCGCGATCAACGGGACCAACCTCGAGGTATTCAGAAACGGCGTCAAGCAGAATCCTACCGTGACGGCACAGACCTGGGAGACCCCCGTCGTGTACGTCCTCAGGAGGGCGTCTGTCTGCCAGAAAGACCTCTCCGATGCGGTCATCGCTGAGAGCAACGCGCTCGCGAACATGAGATAATCAAAGGGACAACCGCCCCCTGCGGCTTCACAGTCGCAGGGGAGACCGGTCCGAAAATAATAAGGAGGAAACAATGGAAGAGATTTTATCGACCGACGTTGCGGAAGCCGAAGGGTTCCCCGCACAGGACGCCGAAGGCGTTGCGGTTGAAGAGGTCGTGCCCAAGAAGAAAGAGCGCAAACCCATCAACCAGCAAAAACTTCAGGACAATCTGTGGGGCTGGATCTTCTGCATCCCGCTTCTCGTCGGTACCATTTGGTTCGTATATTCGGCGTTCATCATGGCACTCATGCTCTCGTTCACCAACTTCGAGATGGTCGGTGCCGTCACGCTCGGCGACGTCCTCGCCAATCTCGGGGAGTATGTGTACAAACCTCAGTCACTCGGCCCCGACGGGCTTCCCATTCCCGGGTCGGGCGTTGCAGATCCCTTGATCTGGTATAAACGCGTCTTCCAGACGACGTTCACCACCCCCTCGGGATTTGAACTCAACGAAATGGGCATTTACCTGTTCAATACCGTGTTCTACATGATCGGCATCCCGATCGGGATGATCCTTTCGATGTTCTTCGCGGTGTGCATGTCCCGCGACATCAAGGGCGGCAACGTTTTCCGCGTTCTCTACTACATCCCCTGCGTCGCAAGCACCATTTCCGTCGTCTACACGTTCAAGATCATGTTCAACACCTCGGGCGTCATCAACCAGCTGTTCGGGAGCAACCTCGAATGGCTGAACCCCGCCTCGGGTATGACGTGGAACAAGGTCACGGGCGGGCAGTCCACGAGTGCCTTTATGGCAGACCCGTTCTGGTGCCAGGGCTTCATCTCTAAGCTCGTCATCGTCATCATGTCGGTGTGGAAGGGCCTCGGCGGCACGATCATTCTGTACGTTGCAGGTCTTTCGGGCGTCAACGCGGCGACCAAGGAAGCCGCTGAGATCGACGGGGCCAACGGCTGGCAGATCTTCTGGAAGGTCACCATGCCCGACCTCTATCCCACCATCTTCTACAACATCGTCACATCGGTCATCGGCGGCATGCAGGTCTACATGGAGCCTGTCCTGCTCTTCGGCGAAAACTACAACACGTCGGGCTATGTCTCCCTCGTCTACATCTACGGCCTCAACAAGGAGGCAAGGAACGTGACGGGCGGCAACAAGAACCCTTCCGCAGGCGCGGCCTATGGTATGATCCTTGCGATCTTCATCTTCGTGCTGACGCTGTTCCAGTTCTGGCTCGATTCGAGGAAGAAGGACTAAGGAGGAGAGAAGTATGGAAAACAATGAAAGTATGATCCTCGATGCGGAGACGGCGCAGGCCGCTCCCGCTCCCGAAGAAAAGAAGCATTCTCCCCTCCGCTATGCGTGGGGCGCATTCGCGGCGTTCTTCGGCTTCTCGACGAAGACCCACCGCGCGAGCAAGAAGCGCGCAAAGCTCGTCATGGACATCGCGACGTATATCGTTCTGCTCTTCGGCGCGTTCATCATGGTCTATCCCTTCTGGTGGATGGTCGCGGGGTCCTTTGCGGACACGAGCCAAAAGATCACCTCGCTCAACACCCTCATTTGGTGGCCCACCGAAAGCACGCTGAATTCCAGCGATCCGAACATGTTCTTCTTCTGGAACTATGCCCAAGTGTTTACGAGCGGCCTCACCAACAACGACATCTCCAAACCCTTCGCAGAGGGATTCAACTATTGGCGTGCCGTTCTGAACAACCTCTTCTATTCGATCGTGCCCGTCGTCGTCGGCGTCATCACGTCGGCTTCCGCGGCGTTCGCCTTTGCGAAGATCGAGTGGATCGGCCGCAACCAGGTGTTCTTCTTCCTGCTTGCAGCGATCATGGTCCCCGGCCCCTCCATCATGACGACCCAATACGCGATGTATTCGGCGATCGGCTTCATCGATAACTGGCTGGTCATGGTCATCCCCGGGCTGTTCGGCTCCATCATGACGGCGTTCTTCATCCGCCAATTCCTGTTCGGGATGCCCACCTCCATCATCGAGGCGGCGAAGATCGACGGCGCGGGTTACTTCCGCATCTTCTGCCAGTTCGTTCTTCCCCTCGCGATGCCCGCCATCATGGCACAGGGCCTCCTCTCCTTCATGGGTTGCTGGAACAACTATGTCGGGTCGTACATCTTCATCGACAAGGGGAGCGAGTGGATCAACCTCCCGCACGCAATGACGATCATGGACACCAGATCTCCCTACAACGATTACGACAAAGCACCCGTCATCGCGGCCTCCGTGGTGTGCGTGCTTCCCGTCCTGATCCTGTTCGGATGCTTCCAGAAGCTCATCATCGGCTCTTTGATGCTCACAGGCTCCAAGGAGTGACCTCTTCGATCTACAAAACGGGCGCGGCTGCGCCCGTTTTTTTGTTGTTAAACGAAAACCACGCGATAGTCGCGTGGTTCAAAAGAGGCTAATGCCGATGAGGTAGACAAAAACACTCCGA
>CANPZV010000015.1 GCA_947589285.1 uncultured Clostridia bacterium | reverse complement strand
AATTAAAAATTGAGCGCATCGCGCTCATCCTGAGGGAGCGAAGCGACCGAAGGATCCCCTTGATTTAATTAAAAATTAAAAATTGCAGTGACCCCCTCCGTGGGAGGGGGGTAGGGGGGGTGGGTCACCATATTCTCGGCTGCCCATTGCCTCGCGTCATGTTGAGGCGAAGCCGAAACATCCCGAAGAACGAAGTCCGTACCCTCCTCCACGGGATTCTTCGCTTCGCTCTGAATGACGCAGTAACTTCTCGCTGCCCCTCATAGGGGAAGTGCCCCGTAGGGGCAAAGGGGTTCTTGAAACCCCTCTGTCACTCACTTCGTTCGTGACATCTCCCCTAAAAGGGGAGACGAGGCTTTTCCCTTCTTTTTTCCATTTGAAAAAATTTTGACAGAGTGTTGACATTTTCCGAAAGTCGGGTATAATAGAAGTAGGTAGGAAATTTCCTACTTTCCATTCTTTCAAGGAGGAAAACTTCTATGGCTCAACCCGCTTTTGTAGACAATGCCAAAGTGATGGCGAAAGGGCAGGTGACGATCCCGAAGGATATCCGCACCATTCTCGGCGTAGATTGCGGCGACCGTATTTCTTTCGTCGTGGAGAATGGCAACGTCCGTATCGTCAATTCCGCCGTCTTTGCCATGCAGATGCTCCAAGCGCAGATGAAGGGTATTGAAAATGCCCCGTCCGAGGAGGAAGTGGCGAAGATGATCACCGAGATGCGGAGAGGTGAGAACGATGAAGGTATTGATTGACTCCAACGTCCTCATCTCCGCCGCATTGAACCAAAGCGGTACGCCCTTCAAAGCGTTTGTCAAGGCGGTGACTGCGCCCAATCAAGGCGTCATTTGCGAGCAGAATATCGACGAGATGCGGCGGATATTCAACCGCAAATTTCCGACGAAAATTCCCGCGCTCGAATCCTTCCTTGCCCTCGCGCTTTTGACGCTGGAAATGATCCCCGTTCCGACCGAGGAACAGGAGAGCGAAACCCTCATCCGTGACGCAGACGACAGACCCCTGCTCCGTGCGGCGATTTCCGCAAACGTTGACGCCATCGTTACGGGCGACAACGATTTCCTCTCCGCAGGGATCGAGCATCCCAAAATCTTGACCTGCGCCGAATTTCTGTCCGACTTCTGAAATGGCGGCTTTTGCGGCGATAACGGGGGGGAACATCGACCAATGGGATTCTTCGGTCGCTTTGCTCCCTCTGAATGAGCGGAAGGGGGTAGGGGAACGCTCATGCCCCCGTGTCATTCTGAGAAACGGGGGCTGAACGAAGTCCGAGGCGTTGAACCGAAGAATCTCGCGGGGGCTGCGAAGTGGCGGCGAGATGCTTCGGGTCTCTTGTTTCCGACTTCGTACAACTTTGCTTCTCAGCATGACGCCGCTACCCGCTTCTTCCGAGTTCGTTCAGCATTTGTTCTCAGCATGACACCGCTATCTGAGAACAACGTTAAAAAGCCTTCCTTCCCCCCTTTCAAAATGCTTGACAGGAGCGCAATCCCGTATTATAATCAAGCCGATCGAATATTCTTTGGGGCGGAGTGCAAGTCTCCACCGGCAGTAAAGTCTGCGAACCCTATGGGCCGAACGGGTGCAATTCCCGTACCGACGGTATAGTCCGGATGAGAAAAGAAACATGGATCTTCACGCCCCGCACATCTTGCGGGGTTTTTCTTTCAAAGAATATCCGAAAAAAATCATTTCAGAGGTGTTCTCCATGAAAGAAAGCCGCACGTTTTTCAGTACCACGAGGATCACCATGATCGCGCTGTTCGGCGCGCTCGCGGGTCTCCTGCATGTGTTCAGCTTCTCGCTTCCGTTCGCATTCCCGGGGTTTTTGGAATACGACCTGTCCGACATTCCGCTCTTCATCGGAACATTCGCCCTGGGTCCCGTCTCGGGCTGTATCATCATCGTCATCAAGCTGCTCATCCGTTTGGTGTGCAAGGGGACGGGCAGCATGTTCGTGGGGGAACTCGCCAATCTGCTTATCGGGATCGGATTCGTCATCCCCGCGGGCGTCATCTACAAACATGACCGCACGTTCAGGGGAGCGATCCTCGCCCTTTCGGTGGGATCTCTCTCCTCCGTCGCGGTGGCGATCCTGACGAATTGGCTCATTCTGATCCCGTTCTATGTTTTTGTCATGTTCAACGGGAATTGGGAACTCCTGCTCGGCATGATGCGGCCGCTCTTTCCCTCCATCACACAGCAGACCTTCTATAATTTTTATCTGTGGGTCTCCGTGCTTCCCTTCAACGTGATGCGCTGTCTGATCGCGACCATTCTGACGCTCGTCGTGTACAAGCACATCTCCCGCCTCATCAACCGTTTGGGGGAACGGCTCGAACCGAAGGAGGGGAAGGAGACGGCCGCAAAGCGGCGGGACGTCATCGTGACGGTCTCCTGCATCGCCGTCGTCCTGCTCCTCGTCCTCTTCGCGCTGCTCAGGTATTTCCTCTGGGCTTAAAGGCCGCAGACAAATTTCTTCCCTTAAAATCTTGCAAACTTCGGCCGTATGCGGTATAATACCCGTATATGGCTGTTTTTATTTCACATTCGGAGGAAGAGACGCTCGCGTGGGCGGAGGAGTACGCCGCGGGGCTTGGGGCGGGCGATACCGTCCTTTTGGAGGGCGAAATGGGGGCGGGAAAGACTGTCGTCGCCAAGGGCGTCGCAAGGGGCCTCGGGGTACGGTCGGAGGTCACAAGCCCCACTTACGCCTATATCAACAGCTATGAGGACGGGAGATTGCCCCTCTTCCACTTCGATTGTTACCGCATTCCCTCCGTGGACTACGCCAGAGCCATCGGGTTCGGGGAGTACTTCTCGATGGGGGGCGTCTGCCTCGTGGAGTGGAGCGAAAACATCGCGCCCCTCCTTCCCGAGGGCGCAAAGACCGTGAAGATCACCAAGACCGACGACGGCAGGGAGATAGAATTTTGAAATATCTTGCGATAGATACGAGCGCGAAGCGGCTCCTCGTGATCGCGAAAGGGGAAAGGACCGCCGTGAGGGACCTGCCCGACTGCGCCATGCAGCACTCCGTCCGCCTCATGGGGGAGATCGACGGGGCGTTGAAGGAGGCGGGCCTTGTCCTCAAAGACTGCGACTTTTTGGCGTGCGTCGTCGGCCCGGGGTCCTTCACGGGCATCCGCATCGGCATCGCCACCGTCAAGGGGCTGTGTACGGCGGCGGACAGGCCCGCGCTCGCCGTCACTTCCTTCGACTGCCTCGCATATGCTGAAAGGAGCGGGAAAAAGCTCTGCCTCGTCGATGCGGGCCACGGGTGCTTCTACGCCTGTCCCTATGACGGGACAAAGGCGGGAGAGGCCGCCTATCTGCCGCGGGAGGAGGCCGAAGCCCTCATCGCGGAGGGGTACGCGCCCGTCTCGGGGGAGGAGCTTTCCGTTGGGGGGAAGGTCGTGAACGTCGCCGAGGGATTGAGGGCGGCGGCAGAGGCCCTTGCCCCTTCCGCACGGCCGTGCGCCGCGCTCGAGGCGGTGTATCTGAGAAGATCGAATGCGGAGGAGGGGAGATGAGACTGAGAGCGTGGGAATTCGGGGACCTCGACCGCATCGCCGCGATCGAGGCGGAGTGCTTTTCCGACCCGTGGACGCGGCGCATGCTCGCCGAGACCTTCCTCTCCGACAGATTCCGCGGCGTCCTCATTGAGGACGGGGACATCGTCGGCTACGGCGGCATGAGCATCGCGCTCGACGAGGCCGAGATCGAACTCATCGCCGTGAGCGAAATGTACCGCCGTTGCGGCAGGGGGAGCGCGATCATGGAGGAACTCATCCGCATCGCCGCGGAGAGCGGCGTGAAGAAGATCTTCCTCGAAGTGCGCGTCTCCAACGCCCCCGCGCAGGCCCTGTATCTGAAAAACGGCTTCCGCGGGCTGTACTGCCGCACCCGCTATTATCCCGACGGCGAGGACGCCGTCGTCATGGTGAAGGAGCTTGGTTGACTTTAAGCTATTTGCAGCGGGGCGAGGGTGAGGACCTTGTGTTCCTGCACGGCTATCTCGCCTCCAAGGAGAGTTTTTACCCGCAGATAAGCTATTTTTCGAGATTCTACCGCGTCACCGCGCTCGACTTCCCCGGGATGGGGGAGGCGGAGCCGCTTTCGGCACCGTGGTCGGTCGGGGACTATGCGGCGTGGACAGAGGACGCGCTCGGCAGCCTCGGCATCGTCCGCCCGCGCGTCGTCGCCCATTCCTTCGGCGGGAGGGTGGCGGTCAAGCTCCTCGCCGAGGACGTCTTTTCCCGCGCCGTCCTCACGGGCTGTGCGGGGATCGTGAAAAGGCGCACCCTCGCCTACCGTCTGCGCGTGTTTTGCTACCGCGCCGTCAAAAAGATCGCCCCCGTCTTTGCCGAGAGGAAGTTCGGGAGCAGGGAATACAGGACGCTTTCCCCCGTCATGCGGGAGAGCTACAAAAAGATCGTCAACGAGGACCTCAGGGAGACCGCCGCAAAGATCTCGGCCCCCGTGCTGTTCCTGCACGGGGAGAGGGACAGAGAGGTCCCGCTCTCGTCCATTCGTATCTACCTTGAAAAAATTTCGGGAAGCAGGCTGAAAATTTTGGAAAATTGCGGCCATTTTCCCTTTTTGGATGACCCGCTCGCCTTCAATTTGGCGGCAGAGGAGTTTTTACGATGCCAGACACAATCGAATTATTGACCATAGCGGCGTTTGCCGTGGCATTCACCGCGATGCTGACGTACTGCGCCTTGCCCCTCTTCGGCATTTTGCAGCAGGAAAATTACGCCTGCGGCGACGCCGTGAAGTGGTACATGAAGAGGAAGAACATGCTCCGCCGCAGGTACCGCCTCCTCGCGCTCTGCCTCGTGCTGGTTTCTGCGCTCCTCGGGGTGTGTTTCTCCTTTTTGGGCGTCTATGCGCAGATCGTCGGAGCCGTCGGCTACATCGGCCTCTGCGCGCTGTTCGCGTTCTCTTTCCGCAGGGCGTTGAAGGTCCCCGCGGAACCCACGAAACGGCTCATAAGGCTCCTCGTCTGCACCTGTCTTTTGCTCTTTGCCGCGCTGTTCGGCGCGGAATTCGGGCTTTGCTGTGCCGTGAAGGCCATTGGGAGGCCGTGGGCGGAGGTCCTGCGGATCGCGCCCCTCGGCGTTTTTCCCGCCCTGCTCTTCCTGTTCGTCGCGGCGGCCGGTTGCATCATGAAAGTATATGAGATCCCCCGCGCCCGCCACTTCATCAAAAAGGCGAAAAAGACCCTTGCGGAGAGCGGCTGTATCAAGGTCGGCGTCACGGGGAGCTTCGGCAAGACGAGCGTCAAGGCCATTGCCGCGCAGATGCTCTCATGCAAGTTCCGCGTGAAGGCCACTCCCGCCTCCTACAACACCCCCATCGGCATCGCCAAATTCGTCAACGGGGAGGGTTGCGACTGCGACGTCTTTCTCGCCGAGATGGGGGCAAGGCACACGGGCGACATCGCGGAGCTTTGTGCCATGGTGGACCCCGCGGTGGGCGTCGTCACGGGCGTCTGCGCCCAGCATCTCGAGACCTTCGGGAGCGTCGAGAACATCAGACGGGAGAAGGGAGAGCTTGCGCGGGCGGCGGAGAAGGTCATTCTCGGCGAGACCGCAAGGGACATGCGGGAGGACGCCCTCTGCGAAGGGAGGGACTTCGGAGCCGAAAACATTGAGATAAGCTGTGAAAGGACGAAATTTACCCTCTTTCTCGGCGGGGAGCGGGCGGACGTGGAGACTTCCCTCCTTGGCCGCCACGCCGCCGAGGATATTTCCATAGCGGCCGCGCTCTGCCTCTCGCTCGGCATGACGTTTGGAGAGATCGTCGCCGCGGTCCCTACGCTCACCCCCGTACCGCACAGGCTGGAGAGATCGGAGAGCGGCGGGGTGACCATTTTGGACGACGCCTACAACGGCAATCCGCTCGGGGCGAAGAACGCCGTCGAGGTCCTGCGGACGGCGGCGGGACGGAAGATCGTCGTCACCCCCGGGCTTGTGGAACTCGGCGAGATCGAGGAAAAGGTCAACGAGGACCTTGGAGGCGAACTCGTTGGGCTGGATATGGTCGTCCTCGTGGGAGAGACGCGCGTGCTTGCCGTCCGCAACGGGTACAAGGACGGCGGGGGAGACGAGGAAAAGCTCAAGACCGTCTCCACCCTCTCCGCCGCGCAGGAGCTGTTGAGGAATTTCCTCCGCGCAGGCGACACCGTCCTCTTCCTGAACGACCTGCCCGATAAGTATTGAGGGATCTTTTCTCGCTGCCCCTTTTAGGGGAAGTCCCCGAGCTTGCGAGGGGAAAGGGGTTTTGAAACCCCTCTGTCTCGGCTATGCCTCGACATCTCCCCTATGAGGGGCGACGAGGTTCTTGCCCACCCCTTGAGGGGTGGGTGGCTCGCCGCATTGCGGCGAGACGGAAGGGGTGTCATACAGATTCAGAACGACACCCCCTCAGTCACGCAAGGGCGCGTGACAGCTCCCCCTCAAGGGGGAGCCGAGAGAAACCCCTCTGTCACTTCGTGACATCTCCCCTCAGGATG
Source organism: uncultured Clostridia bacterium (assembly GCA_947589285.1). Lineage (GTDB taxonomy): Bacteria > Bacillota > Clostridia > Christensenellales > Borkfalkiaceae > Gallimonas. Next base: position 22,868 of record CANPZV010000015.1, on the reverse strand, counting down.
AGCGACAAGGCTCCCCCCATAGGAGCAGTCCCCCTCACAATAAAGTCCCATAGACCACCAAAGAGGAAAAAATCAACTCGGAGGTGGTTATTTTATGCCCAAAAAGGTCGCCGTTTTCTTCGGCGGAAACTCCAACGAACACGAGATCTCCGTCATCACGGGCATGCTGTGCGCCAATCTTCTGCGCGGTGCGGAGTTCGACGTGTTGCCCGTCTACCTCTCGCGCGAGAACAGACTTTTCACGGGCCATATGCGCGCCGTCACCGACTTCGCCGCCTTCTCCCCGAAGTGGAGGGAACTTCGTCTCTGCGTCGGCGGGCTGGAGGCCGTCAAGGGGCGAAAAAAATTCCCCGTGGACGTCGCTCTGAACTGCTGTCACGGGGGGTACGGCGAGGACGGGACCCTCTCCGCCCTTCTCAAATGGTATCGCATCGCGAGCGCGTCGCCCGACGCCGCCCTCTCCGCCGTCTTTATGGATAAATCGCTCTCCAAGGCCATGGCGCGGGGATTGGGGCTTCCCGTCGCCGAGGGCGTCACGGTGCGGGAGGGGGAAAGCGCGGAGCCGCCCTTTCCCTTCCCCGTCATCGTCAAGCCCGCCCGCCTCGGTTCGAGCATCGGCATCACCGTCGCCGCCGATGAGGAGCAGTACCGCCGCGCCCTCGCGCTCGCCTTCAAACTCGACGATTCGGCCCTCGTCGAACCCTACTTGCAGGGCAAACGGGACCTGAACTGCGCCGCCTGCCGCATCGGGGGAGAGGTGAAACTTTCGCCCGTCGAGGAAGTTTTCTCCCGCGAGGAGATCCTCTCCTTTGAGGAAAAATACGAGGGCGGGGAGGAAAAGCGTTCGCGGCTCCCTGCCGACATTCCCGACGCCGTTGCCGAGCGGGTGAGGGATTGCACGCGGCGCGTCTATGAGAGTTTCCATGCAAAGGGGGTCGTGCGGGCGGACTTTCTGCTCGTGGGGGAGGAGGTGTATTTCAATGAATTGAACACCGTCCCGGGGTCGCTCTCGTGCTATCTGTTCGGGGAGTCGCTGAGCGAGTCGAAGGAGTTCCTGGTCTCCCTGATCGGGGAGGGCATGAAGGCGGACCCGCCCAAGCCGACGGTCACGACGGGCATTTTGAGCAGCCCCGTATTCACCGCCAAAGGTCCCAAACGCCACTATGGGATTTGAAAAAATATCCCCGCGCGGCGTCGTTCCTGCCCCCTCCATGGGAGGGGGGTAGGGGGGTGGGTCGCCGCTTTTTAATTAAAAATTGAAAATTAAAAATTGTGGTGGGGAGAATGAAAAAGCCTCCCCCTCGGGGGGGAGGCTCCGCCGTAGGTGGTGGGGATCGTTCCCGCGCTTTTCCTCGCTCACTGCGTCATAATGTCAGAATGACGCAGTGACCCTCAAAAACTTCAAGAAAAAATCCCGCACAAGGCGGGAAAAAGTTCAGTCTCTTCTGTTCCTTCCGACCAGGGAGAGGAACACGAGCGCGAACCGCAGGAAGTAGACGAGGGAGATGAGGAGGGAAGCGACGTAGGTCATCGCGGCGGCCGTCAGCACTTTGGAGGCGGCGGGGAGTTCATCCTCCGCCAATATCCCGTCCTCGACGAGCATCTTCTTTGCCCGACGGGAGGCGTTGAATTCGACGGGCAGGGTCACGAGCATGAAGAGAGACGAAAGCCCGTAGAGGCCGATCCCGACGTACACCGCCCATTCCCCGTATGGCACGGCCTGCCAAAAGACGTCGAGGAGAATGCCGACGATGATGATCGGCAGGGCCAGCCTCGACCCGATGTTGGTGATGGGGACGAGAATATTGCGGAGCTTGTAGGGGAGATAGCCGTTCTTCTTCTGCATCACATGGCCGATCTCATGCGCCGCCACGGCGACGGAGGCAATGGAGGCCGAACCGTAGGTACTCTGCGAGAGGTTGACCTGGCTGTGCGCGGGGTCGTAGTGGTCGGTGAGCCTGCCCTCCACGCGGCCGACCTGAATGTCGTGTACGCCGCGCCCGCGCATGAGGCGGACGGCGGCGTCGTACCCCGTCATATGTGCGCGGTTGGGGACGCGGTCGAATTCCGCATAGGTGGAATTGACCTTCGCACTCGCCCATGCCGACAGGGCGAGGAAGGGGATGAGAATGAGCAGAAACATCAGATAGGAATACATTTTATGACCTCATCTTTATTTTACCACAAAATGCGGAGAAATTAACCGATCGGGAAAAGAAAGGAGGTAGAAAATGAACGTCCGCGCCCTCCCCGCGCCTCGCTGCCCCGCCCGCTCATTCTGCCCCACCCGCTCATCCTGCCCGCCCGCTCATGTTGAGGCGAAGCCGAAACATCCCATAAACCTACGGAGCAGCCCCGCGTCATTCTGAGAAACGGGGCAGGACGAAGTTTGATGACTTAACCCGAAGAATCTCGCGGGGCGTCTGCAAAGTAGCGGCGAGATGCTTCGGGTCAGGCTCTTTTGACTTTGTACATCGTTTCTTCTCAGCATGACGCCGCTGCCACGGACTTCGTTTGAGGGGATTCTTCGGGCTTTGCCCTCAGAATGAGCGAAGCCTCCCTCACGCTCATCCTGAGCGTAGCGAAGGATCTCATAAACCCACGGAGCAGTCCCGCGTCATTCTGAGAAACGGGGCAGGACGAAGTTTGATGACTTAACCCGAAGAATCTCGCGGGGCGTCTGCAAAGTAGCGGCGAGATGCTTCGGGTCAGGCTCTTCTGACTTTGTACATCATCTCTTCTCAGCATGACGCCGCTACCACGGACTTCGTTTGAGGGGATTCTTCGGGGGTATACCCCTCAGAATGAGCATTGCCCCCCCACCCCCTCCCGCGGAGGGGGTAAAGAGCCTTCCCCCTGCGGGGAAGCCGTCAGAAATAGAACACTTCCTCGAATTTTTTGCCGAGGGCGACGGACAGGACGAGGGCGAGCTTGGCGGTGGGGCAGTATTGGCCCGTCTCGATGGAGCTGATCGTGTTTCGCGAGACGCCCACGAGCGCGGCAAGTTCCCCCTGCGATAAGTTTTTTTCCGCACGGATCTCCTTCAATCGATTGTGCAGGACAAGTTTTTCATCCATTTCAGAGAGCCACCCCGCACAGTTCCAAGATCCACATCACCCAAAAGATCACGACGCACACCGTGATGATGACGGAAGCCACGATAGAGACCGTGCGCAATTTTTTGGCGCCGCAGACGCACGCCTGTGCGATGTTCTGCGCGGCGATCCCCGAAAACAGGATCACATAGATCTCTGTGGGGAGACGGTCATGGACGCACACCTCAACGATCAGAACGATGGCGGCGGCGAAGATCGTCGCAATGAATCCCGCGTAGTTTCCCCACGCCATGCGCCCGCGCTGGCGTTCGTCGCCGAGCTTTTCATTCTCCTTCTTCGCCCGCTCCAAGATCTCTTCGGACGAGAGTTCCTCTCTGCCTTCGGGCAATTCTCTTTGAGAATCTTCCATATATCCTCCATATGCCAAGTTCACTTGGCAAAAAGAATTGTACCACTGCCAAGTACACTTGTCAAGCGTTTTTGCGAAAAAGATTGCCAATCCCCAAAATTTCTGCTATACTGTAACTATGGCAAGTTATGGATTTACGGACAAAGTGAAGATCACCGTCAAGGCGGGCAACGGGGGAGACGGCATGAACTCCTTCAAGGCCTACAAGGGAAAACCCGCATGCGGCCCCGACGGGGGAGACGGCGGCGACGGCGGCTCCGTCTACGTCGAGGGCGACAAGGACATGAACGACCTGCTCTCCTTCCGCTTCGTGAGTACTTACAGGGCGGGGAACGGCGAGCGCGGCGGCACCAACCAATGTGCGGGCAAGCGGGGGGAGGACGTCGTCCTCAAAGTCCCCTGCGGCACGCTCGTGCGAGACGCCGAGAGCGGGAAGATCGTCTGCGACGTCTATGAGGACGGCGAGAGGATCTTGCTCCTTGCGGGGGGAAGAGGGGGAAAGGGCAACACGCGCTTCACCACCGCCCGCCGCCACGCGCCCAACTTCGCGCAGAAGGGGACGATCGTCAAGCCGCGCGAGCTGATCTTGGAGATGAAGGTCATCGCGGACGTGGGCCTCGTCGGTTTCCCCAACGTGGGGAAGAGTACCCTTCTTTCCAAGATCTCCGCGGCAAAGCCCAAGATCGCCGACTACCATTTCACCACCCTGTCCCCCAATTTGGGCGTTGTCAGGTACTATGACGAGAGCTTTGTCGCCGCCGATATCCCCGGTCTCATCGAGGGTGCGGCCGAGGGTGCGGGGCTGGGACACGACTTTTTGCGCCACATCGAGCGCACGCGCCTCATTCTGCACGTCATCGACGTCTCGGGCATGGAGGGGAGGGACCCCTTGGAGGACCTCGAGGCCATCAACCGCGAACTCGCGTCCTATTCGGAGAAGCTCGCGTCTCTCCCGCAGATCGTCGCGCTCAACAAGTGCGGCTGCTTCGGCGCGGAGGAAAACCTCAGGCGGTTCAAGCGCAAATACGGCAAAAAGTACGATATATATGCGATTTCTGCCCTCAACGGCGAGGGGACGGAGGAGGTCGTGAAGGCACTTTTCGAGAAGCTCAAGACCCTTCCGCCCGCCGAGCGCATTCCCGCCGACGAGATCGTCTTTGAGGAGGCCGACAACACGCAGTATGAGATCTTCGTGGACGAGAACGGGGCGTTTGTCGTCGTGGGCGGGCTGGTGGACATGCTCTGCCGCAACGTCGTCCTCAACAATCCCGACAGCATGAACTATTTCCAGCGCGTCTTAAAGCTCCGCGGCGTGTTCAAGGAGCTGGAAAAGAGGGGCTGCGCCGCGGGTTCCACCGTCATCGTCGGCGACGTGGAATTTGAATATGTGTAATTGAAGAGGGTTTGTCGAACGATTTGTTTTCTGCGAAAACAAATCGTTCGAGGGGTCAACGTTGTGCATTCCATAGCCCTATCACCCCACGCACTTTGATGCCTTGAAAGTCATTGTGGTTCCCGTAGGGTACCCAATGGGGTCGCCCACGGCGGAAGTGAATTCCGCCTAAGGCAAGGGAATTGGAATATTTCGAACATTTCTTTACTCGCCCCGCCACTTTCTCGCCCCCTCCATGGGGGTGCCGCGGCGCATGCCCCCTCCATGGGAGGGGGGTAGGGGGGTGGGTCACCGCATTCTCGCTGCCCCTTTTAGGGGAGAATTTTGCACTTCTGCCAAAGATTGATAATCTTTGGCGCAAAATTCTCTTAGCATTTGCCCATATGTCTCGGGCAAATGCTGACCGCCCCGCCCGCATTCTTATTGTTCCAAGGGCGGCACGAGCGCGAAGCGCGAAGTACTGCGGGTCTCTACCCGCATGAGACAGTCCCCGAACGGAGTGAGCCAAAGGGGTTTCAAAAATCCCTCTGTCACTCGCAAGCTCGTGACATCTCCCCTACGAGGGGCGACAAGGGGAACCCCTCTGTGGGGCACCGCATTATAAGCCTTCCCCTCACGGGGGGGGAAGCCTTCATAGCGCATCTCCACAGGGAAGCCTTGACTGTACACATTCCCCCGAAAGGGGCGATATAAGGAGAAAATCATGTTCACATCAAAACAACGCGCCAATTTGAAGGCGATGGCAAGCACTTTGAAGCCGATCGGTCAGGTGGGGAAGGAGGGCATTTCCCCCAATCTCGTCGAGGGGCTTTCGGACGCGCTCGAGGCGCACGAACTCATCAAAGTGACCCTCCTGCCTGCGGCGGGGGAGGACGGGGAAAATCTCGCCGCCAACCTTGCCGAACTCCTGCATGCCGAGGTCGTCGCCGTCATCGGCCGCAAGGCGATCTTCTACCGCCGCTCCTCCCGCAAAAACGCCGAACATATCGAGTTTTGACCTTTTCGGCGGAGGAAAGAACGCCCCCTCCGAAGGGGGATACCGCTCATTCTGAGGCGAAGCCGAAGAATCCCCTCAAACGAAGTCCGTAGGTTTATGAGATGCTTCGCTAACGCTCAGCATGAGCGCATGGGGGAGCGGGAGTATGGCAACCCCCACCTGTCTCGCTATGCTCGCCACCCGCCCCCTTGGAAAGGGGGCAGGCAAAAACCGCCGCTGTTGTCCCCGAGGGGGGATACCGCTCATTCTGAGGCGAAGCCGAAGAATCCCGTGGAGGAAAGTACGGACTTCGTTCAGGGGATCCTTCGGTCGCTTCGCTCTCTCAGGATGAGCGCGATGCGCTCAATTTTTCATTAAAAAGAACGTCCCGATCGGGACGTTCTTTTTTGCATATATATGCTGTTTTACTTATTCATGCCTTCCTGCACGGCGACGGCAACGGCGACCGTTGCGCCGACCATGGGGTTGTTGCCCATACCGATGAGGCCCATCATCTCGACGTGTGCGGGGACCGAAGAGGAACCCGCAAACTGCGCGTCGGAGTGCATTCTGCCCATCGTGTCCGTCATGCCGTAGCTCGAGGGACCCGCCGCCATGTTGTCGGGGTGGAGCGTCCTGCCCGTGCCGCCGCCGCTCGCGACGGAGAAATACTTCACGCCGTTCTCGACGCACCACTTCTTATACGTTCCCGCGACGGGGTGCTGGAAGCGTGTGGGGTTCGTCGAATTGCCCGTGATGGACACGCCGACGTGTTCGAGCTTCATGATCGCGACGCCCTCGGGGACGTTGTCCGCGCCGTAGCACTTGACCTTCGCGCGGGGGCCGTCCGAATAGGGGACTTCCTTCGTCACGGTGACCGTCTCGGTATAGGGATCGAACACCGTCTCGCAGTAGGTGAAGCCGTTGATGCGGGAGATGATGAAAGCCGCGTCCTTGCCGAGGCCGTTCAGGATGACGCGGAGGGGCTTTTGGCGCACCTTGTTCGCATTCATCGCAATGGAGATCGCGCCCTCTGCGGCCGCAAAGCTCTCGTGCCCCGCGAGGAAGCAGAAGCATTCGGTCTCCTCGGAGAGGAGCATCTTGCCCAAGTTCCCGTGGCCGAGGCCGACCTTGCGGTTTTCCGCGACAGAACCGGGGATGCAGAAGGACTGGAGGCCGATGCCGATGGCCGCCGCCGCGTCCGCCGCCTTCGTGCAGCCCTTCTTGATGGCGATCGCCGCGCCCACGGTGTAGGCCCAGACGGCGTTCTCAAAGCAGATGGGCTGGGTCCCGCGCACCAATTTGTCGCAATCCACGCCCTTTGCAAGGCAGATGTCACGGCATTCCTCTACGGACTTGATGCCGTATTCCTTCAGGGTAGCATTGATCTTGTCGATCCTTCTTTCATAACCTTCAAACAGAGCCATGTCGCACCTCCTTATTCCTTGCGGGGGTCGATGTACTTCACCGCACCCTGCTCTTCGGAAAATCTGCCGTAGTGACCCATCGCCTTCTCCCACGCCTCATTGGGGGAGAAGCCCTTCTTGACGAAATCGGTCATCTTGCCGAGCGAGACAAATTCGTACCCGATGACCTGTTGATCCTTGTCGAGGGCAAGACGGGTGACGTAGCCTTCCGCCATTTCAAGATAACGCACGCCCTTCTCGGCCGTGCCGTACATCGTGCCGACCTGCGAGCGAAGGCCCTTGCCGAGGTCCTCCAGCCCCGCGCCGACGACAAGCCCGTCATCGGAGAAGGCCGACTGCGTTCTGCCGTACACGATCTGCAGAAAAAGTTCGCGCATGGCGGTGTTGATCGCGTCGCAGACGAGGTCGGTGTTGAGGGCCTCCAAAATGGTCTTGTGGGGCAGGATCTCCGCAGCCATGGCCGCCGAATGGGTCATGCCCGAGCAACCGATCGTCTCAACGAGGGCCTCCTGAATGACGCCCTTCTTGACGTTGAGGGTGAGCTTGCATGCGCCCTGCTGCGGTGCGCACCAGCCGACGCCGTGCGTGAACCCGCTGATGTCGGTGATCTGCTTTGCGCAGACCCATTTCCCTTCTTCGGGAATGGGGGCGGGGTCGTGCCAGGGACCCTTCGCAATGCAGGTCATCTCTTCCACTTCGCGTGAATATTGCATTGATGATTCCTCCATGAAAAATTTTCCGTATGGAAATGACGTTTCCTATTTTACCACACTTTTCCGCCATTGACAAGGGGGAGAGACCAAAAAGTTGCCGAAATTTTCTCCGTTGGCGATCGGGCCAGCCTCCCCCTTGCGGAAGGGCCTCCCCCCTGCGGGGGGAGGCTCCGCCGAAGGCGGTGGTGGGGGGGAACCACCGCTCATTCTGAGGGAGCGAAGCGACCGCCCCGCGCGCATTCTATTTGATTCCAAGCGCGGCACGAGCGCGAAGCGCGAAGTTAGAATCCCCTGAACGAAGTGCAAAGGCTTCCCCCCGTGGGGGGAAGCTGTCGCCGAAGGCGACTGATGAGGGGTGCTTCCAATCAGAATGCCCCTCATCCGTCACGGCAAAGCCGTGCCACCTTCCCCCCTCGGGGGGAAGGCTTACGCGCGTGGCAGCGAGAATGCGGTGACCCACCCCCCTACCCCCCCTCCCATGGAGGGGGCAAGGGCGGCACCCCCATGGAGGGGGCAAGGGCCTACCCCCGAAGGGGTGAAGGCTTACCGCCACGCGCGGAGCGCGTGGCGGGATTGCGTCATTCAGAGCGAAGCGAAGAATCCCGAGGAGGAAAGTACGGACTTCGTTCTTCGGGATCCTTCGGGCATTGCCCTCAGGATGACGCAGAAAGCGTGGCGGCGAGAAAACCCCCACCCCTACCCCGCCCCCTTAAAAAGGGGGCAGGCGGGAAAGCGCGAAACCGCGCCTCCACCCTTATACTTGAGAGGGGAGGGTAGGGAAGGGGGTGTCTGCATCTTCCCCCCGCTCATTCTGAGGGAGAGGAGCGAAAGGAAAAAAAGAGAAAATTTCCATATTTTGACAAAGTTGGACAGGATTGTTTCCGAAAATAAATTTTTCGGCAGGAAGTGCGTGAAAATACTTGAAAATCGATTTTTCTTATGATATACTTAACATAAGGAGAATGGATGGGTCTGCTCTTACATGCAAAGAACCTTTTACGAAGAGCGAACAGGTTCCGCGTCATACAGTACTACCGCCTTTGCACGCCGAAGCAGATCGGGAAGGCCGCATCTTTGGGGGAATTTGCCTCTTCCGATGCGGAATATATCCTCAATTACACAAATAATGTGCTGAAACTGAGCCGCGGCGGGGAGGAATTCTTCTTCAAGGAAGCCCGTCTCCGCGCTCCGCTCAGGGAATATATGCTCTCCTGCGTTGACGATTTCTTTGCTTTCTACCCCAACGACGGCGTTAAACGGCGGGTCGCGGAGAGCCTCAAAAAGAGGCGGAATGTAAAGCGCGTCTACAATATGGGTTACAGAGTGCAGGAGGGTTCGCCCTTCAACCGCTACGTCCTCACGGGGGATGAGACCGTCCTCGGCCTCCCTCCCTTTGAGGGGGAGGAGAAGGAACTCGTCAAAAAGCTCGTCTTTTTCCTCTACGGCGCGGTCACCAATTACGACTACAACATGGGCGTGAAGCGGGGGAGGCGGCAGACCTTTCTCGCCGTCAGGTCCCTTGCGGTGGAGGAGATCGCGGGCATGCTCGGGCTATCCTTCATGATCCCGCGGGCCGTCTATGGGGAACTCCTTCTGGACGGACGGGAGAAGGCGGGCGTCCTCACCGCGAAGGCGGCGGGCGTCAACGCCTCCGAGATCCCTCCCGCCGCGCGGCAGAGGGGGGTGACGCCCTCCCTGTTGAAGGCCCTCACCGATCTGAATTTTCTCGACGCCGTTTGCAGCGACAACGACCACAGGGTGGATAACTACTTTACCCTCACGGACGGGGAGGGGAACTTCATCGGCGTCGTCTCCTATGACAACGACGGGCCGTCGGTGTTCGGCCTCTCGGACCGTCCCGATCAGAGGCACAGCCTGCGCTGTTCCCCCCTGATCCGCGGCGGCAAGATCAACCGTGCGCACATGGACCGCGGCCTTGCGGAGAGACTGCTCGCGATCCGCGCGGGGGATCTGAAAAAACTCTCCGTCTATCTGACCTATGCGCAGGTCCGCGCCCTCCGAAAGAGGGTGGAATGTCTGCAAAGGGCGGTCAGGCGCACGGCGAAGTCCGACCCCGCCTTTCTGGCGGACAGCTGGACGGAAGATTTCGTCAGGGAGGACTTGTCGGGGAAGTACGGCAAGACCTATCTGGTCTCTTTCCTGACAGACTGCGACTGTTCCGCAGGGCTTTCCCCGCTGGACGTCTGCTGAACCCGATTCGGATCGATCCATATGAATGACATCCTTTTTACGATAGCGGGCTATGTCGTCTTTACCGTCTACACGGTGGGGATCATGGCTTTCGGAATGCTCGTTGAAAAGAAAACGGCATTGGACAGCACCATGGTGAGGAAGTTCACGCACATCATCGCCTCCCTCACATGGATCATTTGCTATTTCTTTTTCGGCTGTTCCATCCATTGGGTCATTCTGAACGGCGTCGGGGCCGTCGTCATCGCGATCACGACGTTCGGCGGCATGATGAAGTCCTACTATAAAGACGGCCCGGGGCTGGGCATCTTCTACTTCGGCCTCTCGACCTTCATCGTCGCGATCGTCTGCTACCTCATCGGAGAGGAGGTCTACCTCTACACGGGCATCGCCTATTACTGCCTCTCGCTGGGGGACGGGTTCGCGCCCGTCGTCGCGAAACTGCTCAAAAAATTTAACCCGCAGATCATGCCCGGGAAGAGCCTGTTCGGCTCCCTTACCGTCTTTGCCGTCTCCTTCCTGTCCGTCCTCACCTTCTCGCTGGTGTTCGATATGGGCCTTGGCGTACTCTTCATGTTCTCCGTGGCGGCCCTCACCTGCGCGGTGGAGTTTTACGGGCTGAGGGGCATCGACAATATTCTGATCGAGTTCAGCGTGTTCGGCTACCTGTTGCTCTACCACTTCGGGTATGTGGGTCTCACGTTTGAGATCGTCGTGACCGTCTCGCCGTTTCTCGCTATGCTCGCGATCGCGTCCAAGAGCCTCACCGTTTCGGGCGGGGTCTGCGCCCTGTTCCTGTTCTACGTCATCGGCTTCTTCGGGAACGGCTATGTGCCCGTCCTCTTCCTTGCGAGCATGTTTGCGGCCGCCTCGGCGGTCTCCGCGGTCACCCATCGGGTGTACAGCCGCCGCGAGGGGGTCGTCGCCATGAAGTTCACCCGCACGGGCAAACAGGTCGTGGGCGTCGGGGCGATCTCCGCGCTCTGCCTTGTGATCTACTACTTCACGGATATTGAATACTTCTACGCCATGTTCTTCCTCGGCATCGCCGAACAGTTTGCGGACAGCATGGCGTCCGACATCGGCAGGCTCGGCAAGGGCAAGAACGTTGACATCATCCGCCTCAAACAGGTGGAGAAGGGCATCAGCGGAGGCGTCTCCTTCCTCGGCACCTCCTGTGCCCTGGCCGCGAGCTTCCTCCTGCTCCTCTTCCCTCTCGTGTTCCGCATTCTGAATTGGCAATACTACCTCGTCCTCTCGGCAGTCGCCTTCCTCGGCACACTGATCGATTCGGCGTTCGGCTCCCTCTTTCAGGCCCTCTACTATTGCCCCGCCTGCGGGGAAAAGACGGAGGACAGCTCCCACTGTGACGGCAAGCCCAAGCTCGTCAAGGGCTTCCCGCTCATCGGGAACGTGTCCGTGAACGTGCTTTCGGGCTTTGCGACCTGCGCCTGCGGCTGCTTCATCCTGTTGTTATGATCGGGGAGTTTTCGGACCTCGGGGAGTTCATCCGCCTCAGGGACGCAGGACTGCTCGGCGTCGAGGGCTTTGAGGAGATCCTCGGCCGCCTCGACTACGGGCCGCTGCTCGGCGTCCTGTCCCGCGGACCCTTCCGCGTCGCAAAGGGCAGGAAGTGGCTGCGCGGCGTGGGGGAAGTCCTCGGCAGGAAGATCGGCCTCAAAGTCACCCTCTCCAAGGGAAGGCCGTACATGACGGAGGGGGGGACCGTCTCGGTCGGGATCGGGACGGTGAGAAAGCCGAGCGTGCTGTTCTTCGCCCTCGCGCACGAGGCGGCGCACTTCCTTCTCCTCACTGACGGGAGCTACCCGCTCCTGAGATCGCTCGAGGGGGAGTACAGAGAGAGATTTGAGGACGCGCGCATGAGGTCCCCCGTCGAGTACGCGGCGAACCTCGTCACCATGGAGATCTTCCGCCGCTGCATGGCGGCCGCGGGGGAGGACGGCAGGAGGGAGAGGGTATCCCGCCTTCTCGGCGAACTTCAAACGGCCGTAAAAGAGGCCCAACCATAAGAGATCGCCTCCGCAAGGAGAGAGATAAAAAAATTCAAAAAAAGGAGAGAGACTATGGACTCTGCATTCAAGGACGCACCTGAAAAGCAGGAAGAAAAGAGCGGTGAGGACCTTTTGGCCGAGTACTACGGGCAGGACAAGGGCGAAAAGCACGACATGGGTTACACCATCCACGGCCAGACATATTCGGACTGCGGCTGCTGACGCATGTACGGGTACTTTAACCCGCTGAAAGTATGCCTGAGAAACAACGAACTTGCGATCTTCAACGCATACTATTGCAGGTTATGCTACTGCCTTTGGGATAAGGGCGGGCAGAAGGCGAGATTTCTCACCACCTATGACGCCGTCGTCTACAATCTTGTGCTGACGATCGCGGGGGCGGATACGACCCCGCAGGTTTTGCCTTGCCAAAAAATCGCGACTTCCCACAAAAAATATTACAAATCGGACGAGATCGGCAACCTCCTCGCGGACTTGACGGTACTCGGGTTTGCCATAAAGGTCAAGGACAACAGAGCCGACGGCGAGACGTTGCGGGCCTTTGTGGCAAATTTTCTGTTCAGGGGGCTGTGCAAGAGGACGGAGAAGAAGTACACCGAACTCTTCGCGCAGTGCGACGCCTCCATCGCCGAGATGGACAGATTGCAGAGGGAGGGCGCGCCCATCGGCGACGTCCTCTCCGCATATGCAAGCACGATGGAGAACGCCTTCCGCCGCTTTTTCGACGTCGGGGACGAATACTTTGCCCTCATCAACCGCATTGCCCGCTGGACCTTCCTCATCGACATGCTCGACGACTACGACGAGGACGTCAAGAAAAAGCGCGTCAATTCCCTGATCAGGCCCGATTCTCCGACGCTCGACGCGCTCTTTGACAGGCACTACACCGAACTTCTGCCCTTCCTCCGCGGGGAGGAGGAGGCTCTGCGGGACGCCATCGACGCCATCCGCTGTGAGATGCCCGAATGGCTCGTGCTGTACAAGATCCTGCGCCATTCGCTCGCGACGCTCGTCCCCGCCATCCTCCGCCACGAGGACGTTAGGTTCCACTATTTCAGGGACACATATCTCCGTTGCAGAAAAGCAAGCGCGGAGAAGAGGATCAATAAAAAATATGAGAAAAATCCAATGTATTATAAAGGTCACCAACGGGTGTAACCTCCGCTGTTCCTACTGCTACAATTCGGGCAAGCACTACGAGAGCAAGATCTTGCCCGTCGAGACGCTCGAAAAGTTCCTGCGCCTCTTCGAGGACAAGGACTGCGTAAACGTCATCTTCCACGGCGGCGAGCCGATGTGCGTCGGCATGGACTATTTCAGGCAGGTCATGGAGCTGGAGAAGATCCTCACCGCGCAGAGCGGCGTCAAGTTCGAGAACCAGGTCCAGACCAACGCGACCCTCATCGACGACAAGTGGCTGTCCTTTTTCGAGAAGTATAAGATCGGCGTGGGGATCTCCTTTGACGGAATTTATAACGACGCGTACAGGGGAGGCACGGAGAGGACGCTCAAGGCCATCCGCCTCATGCAGAAGAGGAATTTTCCCTTCGGGTGCATCGCCGTCGTCGCGGACCCGCACTACGACCTCAAAAAGAACTACGAATACTTCAAGTCCCTCGGCGTGAAGGTGGATTTCAGCTGCGTATTCCCCGAGGGGAACGCGAAATCCCTCGACGTCCTCGACGTGGACGGCTATATCCGCCAGATGACGGAGCTGTTCGGCGAATGGCTGTACGATACCGCGGGGACGCAGGTCAGGAACTTCGAATTTACGATGAAGAAGCTCCTCAAATGCAATTACGAGTATTGCAGCAATGGCAACTGCATCGGGAATTTCTTCTGTCTCGACACGGACGGCGCGATCTATGGGTGCAGCAGGGAATCGGTCAAGAAGTACCCCTTTGCGAACATCGGCGACGTCACGAGCCTGCACGACGTACTGAACACGGAGAACTTTAAGACCTACATCACGGGCGCGATCAAGCGGAGGGCGGACTGCGCCGCGCACTGCGCCTACTTTGAATACTGCAAGGGCGGCTGTACGGACGACGCCATCGCGGGCGGGGACATCACCAAGCCCAATCCGGGCTATTGCAGGCAATTTCAGGCCCTCTTCGATATCATCCGCACCCGTCTCGACGAGATCTTTGCCGAGAAGAAGGACCTCTCCCTCCTCAACCCCTATGCGAGGGAGGCGATCGTGCGGGCGGCGGCCATCGGCGACGACGAGGGCATCTGAAGGGGAACAAAGGGAGAGAAGAGCGGGATGAACGGGATCGCTGTGCCCACGACCGTCGGCCTCATCATGGACGGCAACGGCAGATGGGCGTTGCAACAGAATAAGAGCAGGCTCGAGGGGCACACCAAGGGCATCGTCAACATGATGGCGATCTCCGCCTACGCCTTTGACTGCGGGGTGAAGAACATGGTCTGTTACGGCCTCTCCACCGAGAATCTCAAACGCCCCGCAGAGGAAGTGCGCCATATCTACAAGCTCGTCATCGACGCATTCGAGATCTTCGTCTCAACGTTTTCGGAGAAGAAGTCCTGCGTGAAGTTCATCGGCGACCTCGGGGCATTGCCCGAGGAGGTCAGGGCGTCCATGCGGCGGTCTGAGGAGGCCCTGCGCCCCTATGAGGGGACGGGCAAGACGCTCTACGTCGGCATCGCCTACGGGAGCAGGCACGAGATCGTGGAGGCCGTCAACGCGGCCGTGGAGCGCGGGGAAAAAGTCACCGAGGAGAGCTTTTTGGGGAGCCTCTCCATGCCCTGCGAGCCTGAACTCATCATCAGGACGGGCGGGGAGATGCGCCTTTCCAACTTTCTCCTCTATCAGTCCTCCTATTCGGAACTCTACTTCACCCCCACGCTCTTCCCCGATTTTTCGAACGAGGACCTCGACAGGGCGTTCGCGTGGTATGCGACGCGGAAGCGGAGGTTCGGCCTCGCCTGAGAAAAAGCGGCGGCAGGACCCGCCGTTTTTTTCATGGGAGGAGCCGCGGCAGAAGAAAACCGTGTGAAATTGCCTGAACACCCCCCGCGCTCCTTGACGAAACCGTGCGGAATATTATATAATATGCGCAGACCCGAAGCGGCCCCCTGCGGGCAGCCGCGGGACGTTCAAGACACTTTGGCAGAGACGGAGACAGAATTATGAAACGGATCGTGATAGAACTCAACGGAAGCTGGATCCTCAAACACAACGACGACGGGCAACTCCCGACGGACAGGCTGGGGGCGGTTTTCGGCAAGGAAAATTTCAGGATCGAGGAAAAATCGCTCACCACGATCACCCTGATCGCAAAGGATCCCGACGTGGATACGAGCTTCCTCTTCAAACACGTCAGGGACACTTTTTTGGAACTCTACCCCGAGGACGACGCCGACGAGATCCTCCACCTCAAAGTCATGTGGGCGGGGGACTCGCCCGAGGACCCGCCCGAGGAGGATACGGATGAGAAGCTCGAGGACATGCAGAAACTCTTCGACGAGATCATCAGGGAGAGCGGCGGGGATGAAGAGGAGACGGAGGATCTCGAGAAGAAGGAGGTCATGGATAAGGTCTCCCAGCTCGTCGGCGCGGAGGAGTACAAGCGGCTCGTGGAGGAGATCTTCACCGTCGCGCCCGAAATTTTGCGCGAGAGTACGAGGTCTGTCTTTTACGGCAGGAGCTACCTCTTCTCGATCGGCGACGGCTGCGGGCTTTCCACCTACCTCGCCCTCCTTGCGCAGGCGATCTCCGCATCGGGCCTCTGCACGATGTACTCCCGCCCCGTGCTTGAGGAACGCCTCGGCCCGTACAGGGAGGACAGCGAACCCTTCGACCACATCTTCCAGCTCCTCCGCGGGGGGGACCGCGACAGGGTGCGCATTCTCTGCATCGACATCAGCGAGTGGCTCGGCAAGACGGAGAGCCGCAACTTCAAACTCTTCCTCCGCACGCTCGAAAAGGTGACGGACGAATTCATCGTCGTGTTCAGGGTGCCCTTCCTCGACAAGGACGTCCTCGCCAATCTGAACTTCTCCCTGAACGACCTTTTGAGCGTCAAGACGGTCTCCTTCCCGCCCTTCAGCCAGAACGACCTCAAGATCTGCGCCGAGCGCGAATTGCAGAACTATGGCTATTCGATGACGAAGAACGCGTGGGTGTTCTTTCAGGAGAGGATCATGGAGGAGAAGGGGGACGGCAAGTTCTACGGCCTCAACACCGTCAAGAAGATCATCCGGGAGCTTGTCTATAAAAAACAGCTCGACAACGCCGAAAAGGGAAAGACCAGCCACGTCATCGACCGCAACGACGCCAAGTCCCTCTGCAAGAAGCCGCAGAACGCGCTCTCGGGGGCCGAACAGCTCGAACAGCTCGTCGGGGACGAACAGGTCAAGGAGAAGATCAGGGAGATCGTCGCCCAGATCGAGGTCTCCAAACAGCAATACGCCGACGACCGCCCCTGCATCCACATGCGCTTCGTCGGCAACCCCGGGACGGGCAAGACGACCGTCGCGCGGATCCTCGGGAAGATGTTGAAGGAGAAGGGCCTGCTCCGCATCGGGAATTTCTACGAATATGCGGGGAGAGACCTCTGTGGGCGGTACATCGGCGAGACCGCGCCCAAGACGGCGAGCATCTGCCGCGACGCCTACGGGTCCGTCCTCTTCATCGACGAGGCATATTCGCTCTACCGCGGCGACGACAACGAACGGGATTATGGGCGCGAGGCCCTCGATACCCTCATCGCCGAGATGGAGAACCACAGGAACGACTTCGTCGTGATCATGGCGGGCTACACCGACGACATGGAAAAACTCATGCGCGGCAACCAGGGTCTTGCGAGCCGCATGCCCTACACCATCGAGTTTCCCAACTTCACGCGGGAGGAGCTGTACGAGATCTACGTCTCCATGGTCAAGGAACGCTTCAAGTGCGACGACAGGCTCCTCGAGGCGGCGCACAACTATTTCACCTCCCTCTCGGAGGAGGTCGTCTCCGCCAAGGAGTTCAGCAACGCCCGCTTTGTCCGCAACCTCTTTGAGAGGACGTGGGCCAAGGCCGCCATGCGCAGCCAGCTCGAGAGCAGGACGGAGATCGTCCTCACCAAGGACGACTTCGACCGCGCGACGGGCGACAAGGAGTTCTCCTTCAACGACCGCAAGAAGTCGCGCATTGGATTCTGACAAGGCATAAAAAAAGAGACGCCGCCCGCTCCGCGGGCGGCTTTCCCCCACAGAGCGGTTTCCCTTGCCCCCTCCATGGGAGGGGGGTAGGGGGGTGGGTCACCGCATTTTCTTATTGCCCCTCATAGGGGCAACAGGAATGTAGCCGCGTGGGGAGATTCAACAAAAGAGGGACGGAGCGTTTCTGCTCCGTCCCTTTTGTCATTTCCGCTCGATGTTGATGACGGGTTCATAGTCGCCAAGCTCCCGCACGATCTCTTGGAGCGCGGCCAGGATCTCCCCGTCCCCTTTTCTGCACCCGTAGGGCACGCCCGCGTCGAACTCCACGCGGTTCGTGTGCGGAATGAGGCGAAAGTCGTGTACTTCCAACCCCTCCGCGACTTCCCGCGCCCGCTCGCGGACCTGAAGTTTCAGCGTGGATTCCTCGCGGTTCATGAGGTCAACGGGGTCGATGTGAATGGTGAGCGCGACGCCCGTCTCCCGCTTCACCTGCATCTCCAGCGCGTCGACCGCGGTGTGCGCGTCGAGCATGGGGAGGCTGGCGTCCATCTCCGCGTGGATCGTCGCAAAGGACGCCCCCCTGCCGTAGCCGTAGATCTGCAGGTCGTGCGCGCCGAGGACGCTGTCCGACGAGAGGACGATGCCCTTGACGCGCTCCGCAAGTGCGGGGTCGGGGGCCTGCCCGAGCAGTTTGGAACTTGTCTCGATGAGGATCTTCAGCCCCTGCCATGCGATGAAGAGGGAGACGGCGATCCCCGCCCAGCCGTCCGCCGCGGGGAGGACGGGGGAAAGGGCCGCGCCCGCGATGACGGCGAGGGTGGCGACGCTGTCGCAGAGGCTGTCCGCCGCCGCCGCTTTCAGCGCGTCCGAATCGAGCCTTTTCCCCGCGATGCGGTAGAGAGCGAACATGCCGAGTTTGACCGCGACCGAGACGCCGAGGACGATATAGACGACGAGATCGGCCGAGGGGGACGCCCCCGCGATGACGCTCCCGATCGCGCTCCGCAAAACCTCCGCGGCCAAGACAAGCACGAAGAAGCCCGCGATCATCGAGGCGACGGACTCCGCCCGCCTGTGGCCGAAGGGGTGTTCCTTGTCGGCGGGCTTTGCGGAGATGTAAAAGGAGACGAGCGCGACGGTGCCGCTCCCGCAATCGCTCAGATTATTGAAGCCGTCCGCGATCACGGAGACGAGGCCTGCGACCGCTCCGAGGGCGATCTTCCCCGCAGAGAGGAGGAGGTTCAGGCAGACGCCGAGAATGCAGACGGCCGTCCCCTTTTTTTCGCGGAAGTCAAGAGGTTTCATACCGCCATTATATGAAAGGGAAGAGGGAATGTCAAATCATTTTCTCCCCCCTGTTGAAAATCCCCGCCCGTGTGTGCTATAATGGAGGCGCACCCCGCTTTGGGGGCAAAGGAGAGAGATGTTCTTTTTCAGCAAGTCGAAGTATTGTGATTTCAGGCAGTGCCCCAAGATCCCGTGGCTCAAAAAGTATAAGCCCGAGGAATATGCCGTGGACCCGCAGACGCAGGCGCGGTTTCAGGCGGGCAACGAGGTGGGGGATCTCGCCATGGGGCTGTTCGGCGACTATGTGGAGGTCACCGCATACAAAGCGGACGGCAGTTTGGACCTCAACAGAATGAAGGCGTTGACGAGGCAGTATCTCTCCGAGGGCAAGGAGAACATCTGCGAGGCGTCGTTCGACTATCAGGGGCTGTATTGCGCCGTGGATATTCTCAGGAAAGACGGCGAAGGCTACGACATCTACGAGGTCAAGAGCAGTACCTCGCCCGATCACCCCGTGTACATCACGGATACCTCCTATCAGAAGTACATCCTCCAAAAGTGCGGGGTGAAGGTCAACAGGGTCTTTGTCGTCACGATCGACAGCAGTTACGTCTTTAACGGCGTCCTCGACCTCCATAAACTCTTCAGGGTCACAGACGTCACGCCCCTTGTCGATGAGGAGATCAAGCGCGTGGAGGAGAGCCTGAAAGAGGCGCAAAGGGTCATGGCTTCAAAGGAGGAGCCGAACATTGCCGTCTTTGAGGGGTGCAACGACCCCTACGCCTGCGCCTTCTTCGGCTATTGCACAAGGAGCCTCCCCACGCCGT
The DNA here is from genome assembly GCA_947589285.1 of uncultured Clostridia bacterium. Lineage (GTDB taxonomy): Bacteria > Bacillota > Clostridia > Christensenellales > Borkfalkiaceae > Gallimonas. Next base: position 3,364 of record CANPZV010000015.1, on the reverse strand, counting down.
CCGTGTTCGATCTGTACAAGCTCCCCTATAAAAAACAGCTCGCCCTGTATCGGCAGGGCGTTGTGACCTACGAGGATTTTCTGCGCGACGGGAGCATGGTGAACGACATGCGCCGCCGTCAGGCGGAATTCGCCCTCGAGGACAGGGGCACCTATATCGACAGGGAGGGGATCCGCGCATTCCTCGGGACGCTCTCCTTCCCCCTCTATTTTCTCGACTTCGAGACGGTCCAGCCCGTCATTCCGCAGTACATCGGCACGAGGCCTTACCAACAGATCCCCGTCCAATACTCCCTGCACATTTTGGAGGAGGACGGGAGGCTGGAACACAGGGAGTTCTTGGGACGGTCGGAGGAGGACCCCCGCCGTGCGCTTGCGGAGCGGCTCGCGGCTGACATTCCCGCCGACGCCTGCGTGCTTGCCTACAACAAGACGTTCGAATGCACGCGCATCAGGGAGCTTGCCGAGGCCTTCCCCGACCTCTCCGCGCATCTTCTGCACATTCGGGATAATATCAGGGATCTCCTCGATCCCTTCCAGAGCGGGTACTACTATAACCGCGGCATGGGCGGGTCATTTTCCATCAAGAGCGTCCTCCCCGCGATCTATCCCGACGACCCGAGCCTCGACTATCACAATTTGGAGGGGGTACACAACGGGGGAGAGGCGATGGAGCTGTTCCCGCGGCTGAAAGACATGCCCGCAGAGGAGCGGGAACGGGCCGAGCGGGACCTTTTGAAGTATTGCGAGCTTGACACCTATGCCATGGTCAAGGTGTATGAGGAACTCAAACGGGTCTCATAAAGGCAAGGAAGTTTGTACGAGAGAAAAAAGCGCGGTCCCGCCCGCGCTTTTTCTGACCGCCCTTCTTTACCCCCTCCATGGGAGTGCCCCTCTTTGCCCCCTCCAATGGAGGTGCCGCGGCTCTTGCCCCCTCCATGGGAGGGGGGTAGGGGGGTGGGTCACCGCATTTTAATTAAAAATTGACCGCATCGCGCTCATCCTGAGAGAGCGAAGCGACCGAAGGATCCCCTGATCGATAAACCCCATCCCTACCCCGCCCCCTTAAAAAGGGGGCAGGCGGGAAAAAACGCTGCCTCTCCCCTTATACATGAGGGGGGAGGCACTTATCTCCTCTGCAAAACAAAATCCCCGCGTAATCCGCGGGGATATCACTCTGTCTGTTCGCCGACGTCCGTTTTTCCGTGGCTCTTCCTGTTGTCCTTGCCCTTCGGCGGCTCCGGGGGGAGGTAGTAGAGCTTCCCGTCCTTGGCGATGATCTCGACGTCCGCATGGAAGAGGTCGTCCTGCTCCGCCTGTTCGGAGGGCTTATCGGCGATCTGGTCCTCGATGAGCGCGACGGTGGAGGCGGGGATCTCCCGATATTTCAGGTCCTTTTTGAACAGCCCGGGGAGCCAATGCACCGCCTTGTCGAGGCCCCGACGCTTGTATCTCGATTCATCGAGCTTGATCCCGAGCTTTTCCGCCGTGTATGTATGCCAGGCGAGGAGCATGCGGTGCATTTCCTCCGCCTGTTTTTCATAGATGGGGATCAACGCCGCGCACTGCTCGCGCGAAGCCGCGCCGAGGTGAAGCGCGAACTTCAGATCGGCGATCTCGTGCAGGATCGCCATGAGGATCCTTTCGCTGATGTACCAATTCTCGATCTCCGACGTCGCCTTGACGTACTTGGCGTAGTCGAGGTCCGTCCTGCTCGTGTAGGAGGAGATCATGAGGGAGGCCTGCCCGAGGAGTTCGATGCACTCATGCTCCATTTGGTCGAGCTTGGCGATCTCCGCCTCGCGCAGCCCCGTATTCGCCATTGTCTCAGCGCGGAACGTTGTAGACCGTGCGACCTGCGCATGGAGGGCAAACACCTTGCTCTTGAATTCGTTGTTCTGAAATTCCCCGAGGCGGTTGAGGCTCTCCGACAGTTTTTTGATCTGCTGGTTGACGAGCCTCAGATAGTATTGCCCGACGACCACGGCGGCCGCGCTCATGACGGAGGAGAGAGAATTTGCGACGAGCGTGCCGACCTGCGCCGCCGCAATGGGCGCACCTGCGGCGGGGAGGAGAGAGGCCGATCCGCCCGCAGCCATGAGTTTCGTGCTTGCGGGGAGGATCAGTTTGTACGCCGTCTTACTGCATGTGCTGACGATAAGCCCCGCCGAGATCTCCGCGCGGACCGCCTCGGGCATCAACGCCTTCACGCGCTCCGCAACGCCGGGATCTTCGATTTCGGAAAGGCCCGTCTCGTCGATCTCCTCCACGGGGACTTCTTCCACCGTGATGCCGTCCTCGCCCATGACGGGGACGAGTTTGGTTTTTTTCTTTTTACGGCATGCGAAACACACGGCGGTGACGACGCCCACGGCCGCCGCCGCGCTCACAACGATCAAGACGATCCAATACCATTCCATCGTTTGTAACCTTTCCGCTCCGCACTTCGCACTGAGATCGATTCATTATATCCTATTCCGCGAATTATGTCAAGAAAGATATATGAAAAAACAAGATCTGTTTGCCCGCGCGTCTCTGCCGAAACACAACGCGCCGCACGGGAGAGGGAAACGGCAGGGGCAAAAGGAGTGAATACTCTTTGCATAAATTCGGGCTATTTTTGGGCGGAAAGATCGGGAGAGGGAGGAAAGATGGTTCAGAAGCCGTCGTACAGCGGGAAATAGATGAGATTTCTCATCATCGGCGGCGTCATATCAAAAAAATTGATTTGCAACAATATATTGAGCGAATTTTGGAATTATAAGTAAAACTAATATTTGCGGGGGGGGTGGTCATAGGAAGAACATTGACAAAATAAAAAATACATTGTATAATGTTGTCGCTTTATAAATTTAGATCTATTTCGTTTGCAAATACCTCTTGGAACAAGGAGGGGAGCGCGTGATCCGAAGGCCATTTGTAAAAATAGTATAATACAATAAAAATATTCATAAGGGAGCTACCGCTCATTCTGAGGGGGCTTCCGCTCATTCTGAGCGAAGCGAAGAATCCCCTTACCCGCTCATTCTGAGCGAAGCGAAGAATCCCCTTACCCGCTCATTCTGAGCGAAGCGAAGAATCCCCTTACCCGTTCATTCTGAGCGAAGCGAAGAATCCCCTTACCCGTTCATTCTGAGCGAAGCGAAGAATCCCCTGAACGTAAGTCCGTAGGTTTATGAGATCCTTCGCCTACGGCTCAGGATGAGCGGACGGTGCCCCCCTCCCCTGAAAGGGGCAGCGAGAAGGCTTCCCCCCGTGGGGGGCGAGAAAGAGCGAGGGAGCTATCGCTCATTCTGAGCGAAGCGAAGAATCCCCTTACCCGTTCATTCTGAGCGAAGCGAAGAATCCCCTGAACGTAAGTCCGT
>CANPZV010000014.1 GCA_947589285.1 uncultured Clostridia bacterium | reverse complement strand
CGCGTAGCGGGTGGTGGGGGGGATTACCCTCTGCCTTGCCTTAGGCGGAATTCACTTCCGCCGTGGGCGACCCCATTTGGTACCCTACGGGAACCACAATGTCATTGCATATAACGCTTCCGAGACCAAAGGGATTGATGTTGATAGCACTTTCGCTCGAACATTTCTTTTCGAAGTCCCGCGAGATTCTTCGCTTCGCTCTGAATGACGCAGAAATAAGGTGACCCACCCCCCTACCCCCCTCCCATGGAGGGGGCGAGAAAGTGACGGGGCGAGCAAAGAAACGTTCGAAACATTCCAATTCACTTGCCTTAGGCGGAATTCACTTCCGCCGTGGGCGACCCCATTCGGTACCCTACGGGAACCACAATGACTTTCAAAGAAGCATAGTCCGTGGGGTGATTAAGCCGTGGAATGCACAACGCCGACCCCTCGAACGCATTTGTTTTCGCAGAAAACAAATCGTTCGAATTATCTTTCAAAATGGAAGTTTCATCTTTCCCTTTCCGTTCCGGAAACGCTTCATCAGTTCCTTGGTCTGTTCGAACTGTTTCAGGAGCTGGTTGATGTCCTGCACGGTCGTCCCCGACCCCAACGCGATGCGGCGTTTCCGCGAAGAGTTGATGATCTGCGGGTTGTCCCTCTCCTTGGGGGTCATGGAGAGGATGATCGCACGGATTCGTTCGATCTTGCTCTCGTCGATGTCCCCCTCTTTGAGCTTCCCCGCCCCGGGGAGCATGCTCATGAGCGCGCCCGCGCCGCCCATCTTCTTGAGCGTCTCGAACTGCGTCAGATAGTCGGCGAGGGTGAAGGAATTTTCGCGCATCTTGCGCTCCATTTCCTTGGCCTGCTGTTCGGTGACGGCCTCCTGCGCCTTCTCGATGAGGGACAAAACGTCCCCCATTCCCAAAATGCGCGAGGCCATGCGGTCGGGATAGAACGGTTCAAGGTCGGTGATCTTCTCGCCCACGCCGATGAACTTGATGGGCTTGCCCGTGACGGCCTTGATGGAGAGGCATGCGCCGCCGCGCGTGTCGCCGTCGAGCTTGGTCAGGATCACGCCCGTGATGTTGAGGCGGGCGTTGAAGGTCTCCGCGACGTTCACCGCGTCCTGCCCCGTCATGGAATCGACCGTGAGGAGGATCTCCGTGACGCTGACCTCTTTCTTTATGTCCTCAAGCTCCTGCATGAGTTTTTCGTCGATGTGGAGCCGCCCCGCCGTGTCGATGACAACGGTGTCGAACCCCATCCGCAGGGCGTATTCGACGGCCTGTTTCGCCGTCTTGGGCGGGGCCTGCGTGCCCTTTTCGAACACCTCCGCGCCCGCCTTTGCCGCAACGACTTTCAGCTGATCGATCGCCGCGGGACGATAGACGTCGCAGGCGACGAGGAGGGGCTTTTTGCCCTGTTTTTTGAGCTGGACGGCGAGTTTTGCGCACATCGTCGTCTTGCCCGCGCCCTGAAGGCCGCACATCATGATGACCGTCGGCGGCTTGGGGGAGACCTCGAGCTTGGCGTTCCCCGGCCCCATCAGTGCGATGAGTTCTTCGTTGACGATCTTGATGACCTGTTGGGCGGGATTGAGGCTCTCGAGGATCTTCTGCCCCACCGCCTTCTCACTGACGTCGGCGATGAAGTCCTTGGCGACTTTCAGGTTGACGTCGGCTTCCAAAAGGGCGACGCGGACTTCGCGCATCGCCTGCCTGATCTCAAGCTCGGTGAGCCTGCCGCGCTTGGTGAGCTTGGAAAAGATGTGGTTGAGCCGCTCGGAGAGCGAAGCAAAGAGCGTCATTCAATTCTCCTCTTCGTCAAGGTCTATGGTTTCGCCGACCGTGATTTTCCCGATGATTCCGTCGATCTCCCCCGCGAATTCGGGGTGGAACCGTTTGAAATCTTCAAGCGCGCGCGTGACGTCCGTCATCATGAACGAGACTTCGAGCGAATATTTTTGATTCCACTCGTTGAAGTGCAGTTTATCCTCATAGAAATCGAGGAGTTCGCGGCTCGTCTTGAGCGCGTCGGACACGGCCTGTTTGCTGACGCCCTTCTCTTCGGCGATCTCGGAGAGGGAGAGGTCGTACATGTAATACTTTTCGCAGATCTCCCGCTGGGCGTCGGTGAGGAGCGGACCGTATGCGTCCCAAAGTTGCAGATACCTGAGATCCTTCATCCTCCCCTCCTCTTATCGGCATTATAGCAGATAAAAAAACATCCGTCAAGCATTTTTGCTTGACGGGCGAAATTTTTTGTCTGTCAGAGAAGTTTCTCTTTCAACGTGAGTGTCATATCGCGGTAGCGGGCGAGCGCGCCTTCGCTATCCCCTTTCTCGATGTACGCCACGCACTCCGTGACGACGCCGTAAATGTATTCGTAATACTCCTTCTGCTTGCCCGAAGCCTCGATCTTCTCCACGATCTTGGGCGCGATCTCGTAATACTGCTCGATGAGGGCACTCCCCTCCGCCGTCTTTTTGAGATAGCCGTCGCGGAACGTCCGCAGCGTCGTGAGTTCGTGGCAATCGTCGGGCTTTCCGAGATATCCCACGCATGCGGAGGTCAGATAGCAGGAAACACTGTCAGTTTCGCCGTCCGGTCCCCTATAATCGAAACAGGTTTGTTCCATATCGATATCGGGGAGACTCTTTTCTAATTTCGTACAATAATAGGAGCTAAAACCATACGGATTGTACGAACTGCAATATTTGCAATTTCTGCAAGTCACCATAATTTTCCCCTCCGTAGATATAATTATTAAGCTGATTATAACATACTCCACTCCCCTTGTCAATTATTTGAAGAGGGGAAAATAAATTCAAAATTATGGCGGGGGAATGATACTACGGAAGTAACCACGCCCGCCCCGCGTCATTCTGAAAAACGAGGGAGCATGCCCCCCTGCGTCATTCTGAGAAACGGGGCTGAACGAAGTCCGATAAGCAGAACCGAAAAATCTCGCAAGGGGGGCAATTGCCCATTATGTGGACCCCGCGTCATTCTGAACCGCGGAGAAAGAAAAAAGCGCGGAGGCTGGTCCGAAGAATCTCGCGGGGGAATGCCGTTTTGTTGTGCGGCGAGATGCTTCGGATCAGCTTCCGTTGATTTCGTATCACTCCCCCTCTCAGCATGACGCCGCAACTACGGACTTCGTTTAAGGGGATTCTTCGCTTCGCTACTTCGCGGCGATGCCGCTCGTGCCGCCCTTAGAGCAATAAGAATGCGGGCGGGGCTGAATGACGCGGGAGGAGCGCAACACCCCCTTCCCTACCCTCCCCCCTCAGGTATAAGGGGGGAGGCGGGTTTTTCTTGCCTGCCCCCTTTCTAAGGGGGCGGGGTAGGGGTGGGGGTTCGTCCCTAAATAACTGCGCGTGGCGGGGTGTCCCCGCCTAAGCCACAGGGATCCCAAAAAATATTGCAAAGCAAGATTTTTTGGGAAAAGGAGCGACCTGCGTTCAATGCAACGGTTTTGCGTTCACGCAAAACCGCGCAAACCGCGCAGTGTCGCGACGCGGTACCCTACGGGAACCACAATGTCTTTCAAGGTACGAAAGTTCGTGGGGTGATTAAGCCGTGGAACGCACAACGCCGATCCCTCGAACGTATTTGTTTTCGCAGAAAACAAATCGTTCGAAATTAACGAAATAATCAGAAAAATCCCTCTACAAACTGTTCGGCGTCGAAGAGTTCCAGATCGTCGATCTTTTCACCCACGCCCGCAAAGACGACGGGCACCTTCAGCTCGCCGCAGAGGGAGAACACAAAGCCCCCCTTTGCCGTGCCGTCGAGCTTGGTCAGGACGATGCCGTCGATGTCCACGGCCTCGTGGAAAACACTCGTCTGCGAGACGGCGTTCTGCCCCGTCGTGGCGTCGAGGACCAGAAATTTATAGAACGTCGCCTCGGGAAATTCCCGCCCGACGACCCTGTCCATCTTCTGCAGCTCCTTCATGAGATTGTCCTTGACGTGAAGCCGCCCCGCGGTGTCGATGAGGAGGACGTCCGTCCCCCGCGCCTTGGCCGACGAAACCGCGTCGAACACGACGGCGGAGGGATCGCTCCCCTCCTCGTGCTTGACGATGCGGACCTTGGCCCGCTCCGCCCAGATCTCGAGCTGTTCGGTCGCCGCCGCCCTGAACGTATCCGCCGCCGCGACGGTGACGGACTTTTTCTGCTTGACGAAGTAGTTGGCGACCTTTCCGATCGTCGTCGTCTTGCCGACGCCGTTCACGCCGACGAACATGATGACGCAGGGATACTTGAATTCGGGCACGGGGGCCTCGTTGAGGGTGTCCTCCATGATGTCTTTGAGGAGGTCTATGACGTACTCCTCGTCCTTGACCTTGTTCCCGATGGCCTCTTCCTTGACCTGCGCAACGACGTCCTCTGCGGTGGACACGCCGACGTCGGAGGAGATGAGGATCTCCTCGAGTTCGTCATAGAAGGCGTTGCCGAGTTTGTTCTTTGCGAAGAGCATCCGCAGTTTGGTCGCGACGGAATCGCGCGTCTTTTTGAGCGCGTCCCTGATCTTACTGAAAAATCCCATAATTACACTCTTTTTGTGATTATTTTGAAGGTGGAAATGCGCATTCTTCGCTTCGTTCCGAATGACGCAGAAATGAGGTGACCCACCCCCCTACCCCCCTCCCATGGAGGGGGCATGCGCCGCGGCACCCCCACGGAGGGGGCAAAAGCCTACCCCTTTGGGGGGGAGGCTCCGCCGTAGGCGGTGGTGGGGGGGATTCCCCACTCCCTTGCCTTAGGCGGAATTCACTTCCGCCGTGGGCGACCCCATTTGGTACCCTACGGGAACCACAATGTCTTTCAAGGAAGCATAGTGCGTGGGGTGATAGGGCTATGGAATGCACAGCGTTGACCCCTCGAACGCATTTGTTTTCGCAGAAAACAAATCGTTCGAAACATTTACATCACCGTATCTCCTCCCAGACGGGATTCGACCTCGGATAGCTTGACGGAGACGATCTTGCTCACGCCCTTCTCCTCCATTGTGACGCCGAAGAGGCTGTCCGCCTGGTTCATGGTCGGCTTCCTGTGCGTGATGACGATGAACTGCGTGTCCTGCGAGAATTTTTTGAGATATTTGGCGAACCGATCGACGTTCGCCTCGTCGAGCGCGGCCTCGATCTCGTCCAAAATACAAAACGGCATGGGGTTGGTCTTGAGGATCGCAAAGAGGATGGCGATCGCGGTGAGTGCCCGCTCCCCGCCCGAGAGGAGGGAGATCTTTGCGAGCTTCTTCCCCGGGGGGCAGGCGATGATCTCGACGCCCGCGTCGAGGGGATCGGTACAGTCGGTGTAGTCGAGCTGCATTTCTGCCTTGCCGCCGCCGAACAGCTCCCTGAAGATCTGCGTGAAGTTCCTGTTGATCTCGTTGAAGCCTGCGTCGAAGCGTTCCTTCATCTCGCTCTTGAGCTGTTCCAGCACGCCCGTGAGGTCCACGATGCCCTTTTCAAGGTCCTCCCTCTGGGACTGCATCTCCGAGTAGCGGGCAAAGAGGGCGGCATAGTCCTCCTCCGCGCGGGGGTTGACCTGCCCGAGTGCGTTGATCTTGCGCTTCAAAACTGCAATGTTGTTCGCGGCCTGCGAGAGGTCGTAGTCGGGATCCCTGTATTCGAGAGCGGTCTCATAGGTGAGCTTGTACTCCTCTTCCATGCGCTGTTGCATGTTTTCGAGCAGCGTCTCCGCCCTCGAGATCTCCAGCTCGGACTGGTGCTTTTTCTCTGAGAGGGTCATCCTGCGGGCCAAGAGTTTGCGCTTTTCGTCGGCGAGGAGGGCCTGCGTGCGGTAGTAGCCCTGCTTCTCCTCTTCGGCCTCGGCGAGTTTTTTGCGCAGGATAGCGACGGCCTCCTGCTCTTCCTCGGTGAGGGCGGCTCTCTCCTCGTCCCGTTTCAACGCCTCGATCTGCTTCTCCGTGCCCGCGATGGAGGCCCTCGTCTCCTCGACCTTTTTGAGAAGGTCCTCCTTCTCTGTCTTGAGACGGGAGAGGTTTTCCTCCTCGGAGGAGAGCGCGCTCTTCAGCGTCGCGCTCTCGACCTCGAGGGCGTGGAGCTTCTCGGCGAGGGCGTCGCGGTGCTGCCGGAGCTTCCCGCTCTCCATCTCCCTCTCGCTCGCCTCCTGCGCCGCCTCGCTGCGGATGCGGCTCAACAGTTCCTCGTTCTCCGCCGAGGAGAGGACTTCGCTCTCAAGTTCGTCCGCCTTTCGGGTGAGCTGGTCCAAAAGGGCGGTAAAGTCGGCGATGTCCTTGTCGGCGTCCTCGATGAGGGAGACGACGGCGAGTTCCTTCTGGGAGAGGGCGGCGAACTTTGCCGTCTCCTCCTGCACTCTGACGCGGAAGGCCTCGTATCTTCCCCGCGCCTCTTCGAGGTCCCTGCCGCACGATTCGAGCGCGGCCTTCAACTTCTCCGCCGCCGCCCGCTTCTTGGCGATCTCCGCCTCGCATTCCTTGATCTTGCGCTCCCCCGCGAGGAGGTGCCCGCTCTCCTTCTTCCTCGAACCGCCCGTGATGGACCCAGACGTCGCGATGATGTTCCCGTCGAGGGTGACGATGCGGAAGGCGTGCGGATACCGCTTTGCGATGTTCGTCGCGCTCGCGATGGTGTCGCAGATGAGGGTGTTTGCCAAGAGGTTGGTGATGACGCTCGTGTAGTAGGGGTCATATTTGACGAGTTCGTCCGCAAGGCCGACCGCCCCGTTCTCCCTGAGCGCGGCGCGGACCTCACTGCTGTCCGTGCGGCGGAGCATGCCGTCCACGGGGAGGAAGGTGACGACGCCCCACCCCGTCTTTTGGAGGAATTCGACGAGCCATCTCGCGTCGTCCTGCGTGGCGGTGATGAGATTCTGCATCGCCGCGCCGAAGGCCGTCTCGATGGCGACCTCATACCTCTTGTCGGTGCGGATGACGTCCGCGATCGTCCCCTTGATGCGCTTCCCCACCTCGGGGTCGCGCTGTGCCTCGAGCTGGAGGCGGCGGACGGAATCGCGGTAGCCCTCGAATTGGTTTCTCAAACTCTTATACAGTTCGAGGTTGTTCTGAAAACTTGCAATGGAGGAGTTGCATTCAACGATCTCCTGCGAGATCCTGCGCTCGCTGTTGGCGAGGTCGGCGATCTCCGAGGAGAGTTCGCTCTCCTCCTTGCCCGTGCCGTCAAGAAAGCTCTCGCATGCGGCCTTCTCTTTGAGGCATTCCTCCCTCTCGCGGAGGAACTCCTCCCTGCGCGACTGCGCCTTCCCGATCGCGGCCCTGACTTCGGCCGCGCGGTCCTGCGCCGCGTCCCGCTTGGCCTGCAAGCTCCCCGCGTTGGCGCGCGCGTCCGCAAGGCTCTCCATGGAGGAGAGTTCGCTCGCGCGCTTTTCGACGGACGCCCTGTCGTAGGCGGCGATCCTCGCCTCGGCCTCGCGCAATTTCACGGAGAGTTCCGCGCTCTCCTTGCCGATCGCAGCGGCGCGGCTTCTGCCCTCCTCCAACTTGCGCCCGCTCTCGGCGACGAGGCCGTCGATCGTCTTTGTGCGGCGGAGGGAATAGTCCACCGTCTCCGACGCGGCGGTGAGTTCCCGTTTATAGCTCTCGATACGGGCGGAAAGCACTTTCGCCTCCCCCGTCTTGTGTTCCATGCCGACCTCATAGAGGCGGAGGTCGTCGTTGAGGCCGCGGAGTCGTTCATCCGCGCTCTCGATCTTCCCGTGCGCCTCCGTCTCCTCCGCGTCCACTTCGGCGAGGCGGGCCTCCACGCCCGACAGCTCCCCGTCCGCTTCCTCGATCTTGCGGCGGTGCCTCCCCGTCTCCTCGGTGAAATTCTCGTAGCGCAAAAGGTATGTATTGACCTCTTCGCGGCGGAGTTCTTCATAGTAGCCGCGGTATTTTTTTGCGGTCTCTGCCTGTTCCTCCAGCGGGCGGAGCTGTTTTTCCGCCTCGTCCATGCGCTGGACGAACACGGTGAGGTTGTCCCGCGCGTTTTGCAGCTTGGATTCGATCTCCCGCCGCTGGATCTTGAACTTCATGACGCCCGTCGCCTCCTCAAAGACGGCCCTGCGGTCCTCGGGCTTGGCGTTCATGATGAGGTCCACCCTGTTCTGTCCGATGATGGAGTAGCCCTCCCTGCCGATGCCGACGTCGTGGAGGAGGGAGACGATCTCCCTCAGCCTGCACGGCTGCATGTTGAGCAGGTACTCGCTCTCCCCCGAGCGGTACAGGCGGCGGGTCATGGCGACTTCGGTATAGTCGATATCAAAGAGCCGCTCGCTGTTGTCAAAGACGAGGGTGACCTCGCAGTAGCTGAGCTGACGCCTCGTCTCGGTGCCGTTGAAGATGACGTCCTGCATGGAGGTCCCGCGCAGGACCTTGGCGGACTGTTCGCCGAGGACCCAGCGCACGGCGTCTGCGACGTTGGATTTGCCGCAGCCGTTCGGCCCGACGATGCAGGTGACGCCGTCCTCGAATTTTATGGAGGTCTTGTCCGCAAAGGACTTGAACCCCGCAACTCTGATCTCTTTCAGATTCAATGTCTTTCCCTCTCTTTGAGTTTTGCAAGGAGCATGGCCGCGGCGGCTTCCTTGGCCGCCTGCTTGTTCTTTCCCCTGCCCGTACCGCTCTCCTTCAGGGCGGTGACTTCGGCGACAAAGACGCCGTTTTCCATTCTCTCACGGTAGACGGGCGTCGTCCTTGCCCGATCCTGTACATAGACTTGCAGGGCGGAGATGGGGCTTTCCATGTCCATGTACCGAAGATTCCTCTTCAAAAATTTCGCCGCCTCCCCGATGCCGCCGTCGAGGTAGATCCCCGCCGTCACGGCCTCGAAGAGGCTCGATTGTATTTTCCCGTCCCTGCCGCCCATGTCCTCCTCGCGGTTGGAGTGGCGGAGGAAGCGCATGAGGCCGAGGCGTTCGGCGACGGGGGTCAGGGCCTCCTTGGAGACGTACCCCTTGCGCCGCTCGGTGAGCTTCCCCTCGTTGCCCTGTGAGGTGCGGTAAAGGTGGTCGGAGACCAGAAGTTGCAGGACGGCGTCCCCCAAAAATTCCAGCCGCTCGTTGTCCTCGCCGCCGTGGGCGACGTTGTTGCGGTAGGTGGAGTGTGTGAAGCAGGTCCTCAGAAGCTCCCTGTCGCGGAAGGAGTAGCCGATCGCCTCCTCTGCCTCCCGAAAGGTCGCCTCCGTCCAGTCCTCGCCGTTTTTCATGCTTCCTCCGCCTCCGCGCCGACGACGGCGAGCATCTCGGCGATCTTGCCGATGAGGTCGCCCCTGTAGGCGTCGAGGATCTGGAACACGGCGGGCGTGATGCTGCTCGCCTTGGAGGAGCCGTGGCATTTGACCACGAGCTTTTTCAGCCCGAGGAAGGGGCTTCCGCCGAATTTGGAGTAGTCGAGCATGCCGCGGAGCATCTTGATCTGCTTCTTCGCGAAGAGGTAGGAGAGCTTGCTGCCGAGGCTCTTTGTGAATTCGGCTTTGAGGACGGAGGAAACCGTCTTTCCGCACCCCTCGATGGCTTTCAGCGCGATGTTGCCCGAAAATCCGTCCGAGACGACGATATCGACGTCGCCGTACATGATGTCCCTGCCCTCGACGTTGCCGACGAAGTCGATCCCCTTGAAGTCTTTGAGGAGCGCGAACGCCTCCTGATGCAGGGTGTCCCCCTTGTGTTCCTCAGTGCCGTTGTTGAGGAGGCCTACCTTGGGGTTTTCAACGCCCTTGGTGCGGGCATAGGCCGCCGCCATGAGGCCGAATTGGACGAGATATTGGGGCTTGCACTCGGCATTCGCGCCGCAGTCGCAAAGGAGGGTCTCCCCTCCCCTGACGTTGGGGATCCCGGGGCAGAGAGCGGGGCGGAGAATGCCCTTGATGCGCCCGATGTGCATGACGCCGCCCGTCAGGACCGCGCCCGTCGAACCCGCGGAGAGGAACCCCGCGACGTCGGGTTCGTCCTTGAGCATCCGAAGGCCGACGACGAGGGAGCTGTCCCGCTTCGTCCTGACGGCGGCCGTGGGGATATCGTCCCCCGTGATGACCTCCTTGCAGGGAACGATCTCGACGCGCGACGGGTCGTAGCTGTATTTTTTGAGTTCGTAATCGATAAGAGCCTCATCGCCCGTAAAGACGATGGAAAAATCCTTCCTCTGTTCGAGCGCGAGGAGCGCGCCCTTGACGATCTCCGCAGGGGCATTGTCGCCGCCCATTGCGTCCACGATCACTCTTGTCATCTTCCTTCTCCTTGTAAAAAGCAATACAAAATCATTATACCATTTTCTTTCCGAAAAAACAATCCTTTCAAGGCAATTTCAGCGCAAAAAACGGAGTATATTTCGGCAAAAAACCGTCAAAAATGCGAATACGGTGAGCAGAACTTCTTTCCGTTACATACAATGATAGCGGAGGATGCTCACAGAAGAGGCGGGATATGATCGTCAAACGAGGAGAACTTTATTATGCGGATCTCAGCCCCGTAGTGGGGAGCGAACAGGGAGGCGTGCGCCCTGTCCTCGTCGTGCAGAACGACACGGGAAACAAATATTCCCCCACCGTGATCGCGGCCGCAGTGACGAGCAAGATCCACAAGGCAAAGCTCCCGACCCACATCGAACTGCCGTCCGCCTTCGGCCTCGCGCGGGACAGCGTCATTCTGTTGGAGCAGATCCGCACGATCGACAAAAAGAGGTTGATGGCGCGGATCGGGGAGCTTCCCCCCTCCACCATGTCGCGCGTCAACCGCGCCATTCTCATCAGCCTCGGCTTCGGCGACAGCGTTGACCTGAATTGAAAATGAAAATGCGGTGACCCACCCCCCTACCCCCCTCCCATGGAGGGGGTACGCTTCGCGGCACCCCCAGAGAGGGGTACGCTCATCCTGAGGCGTAGCCGAAGGATCCCCTCAAACGAAGTCCGCACTTTCCTCCTCGGGATTCATCGGTCGCTCCGCTCCCTCTGAATAACGCGATTGTCACCTCGCTACCCCCTCCCATGGAGGGGGTATGCTTCGCGGCACCCCCATGGAGGGTACGCTCATCCTGAGGCAAGCCGAAGGATCCCCTCAAACGAAGTCCGCCGATATAGGCGGTTTTTTGTTGCCCCAAACGGTTTTATGTGCTATAATGTGCGATAGAAAAGAAAAACAAGCGGAGGTTATCCTATGTCAGACAAGAAGAGCAAGGGGCAGAGGCTCCAAAAGGAACTCGCCTATCGCAAACAAAATTACTTTGAGCTGGCCGACAAGGCCGAACGGAAGGCCATCTTCTCCTACGCAGAGGGCTACATGAAGTTTCTCGACGCCGCCAAGACCGAGCGCGAGGCCTGCGATTTTGCCGTGCGCACCGCACAGAAGGCGGGCTTCACCGAATTCAAATTCGGCGACGCGCTCCATGCGGGCGACAAGAAGTACTTTGTCAACCGCGGCAAGTCCGTCGTCGTGTTCCGCGTGGGGACCCTTCCCCTCGAGGAGGACGGCCTGCGCATCATCGCCTCGCACATCGACGCGCCCCGCATCGACATCAAGCAGAATCCCCTCTATGAGGACAGCGGCATGGCCTTCCTCAAAACGCACTACTACGGCGGCATCAAGAAGTACCAGTGGACGGCGATCCCCCTCGCCCTTCACGGTGTGATCGCGCTGAAAAACGGCGAGACCGTCAAAGTCCGCATCGGCGAGGATCCCAAAGATCCCGTGTTCTACATCAACGACCTGCTCCCCCATCTCGGGCAGGAGCAGATGAGCGGGAACGCGGGCAAGCTCATCGACGGCGAACAACTCAATGTTCTCGTCGGCGGGCTTCCCTATCCCGATGAGGACGTGTCCGACAAGATCAAGCTCAACGTCCTCGATATACTGCACGACAAGTACGGGATCACAGAGGAGGATTTCCTCTCCGCCGAACTCTCGGCCGTCCCCGCCTTCTCCGCCCGCGACGTCGGCTTCGACAGGGCACTCATCGGCGCATACGGCCACGACGACAGGGTCTGCGCCTATCCCGCGCTCACGGCTGTCGTGGACAACGAGACCCCGCACACCGTCCTTGCGATGCTCGTTGACAAGGAGGAGATCGGCAGTGAGGGCAACACGGGCATTCAGTCCAAGGTCTATGAGGATCTCATGGAGGAGATCTCCGTCGCGCTCGGCGCGAACTTCCGCAAGGTGCGGGCGCACAGCAAGTGTCTCTCCTCGGACGTCACGGCGGCCTTCGACCCCAACTTTGCGGGCGTATATGAGAAGATGAACGCCGCGATCCTCTCCTGCGGGACGGCGATGTGCAAATTCACGGGTTCGCGCGGCAAGAGCGGTTCCAACGACGCCAATGCCGAATTCATCGGCGAGGTCAGAAAGATGTTCGCCGACGAGGGCGTCATCTGGCAGACGTCGGAGCTGGGCAGGGTGGACGTCGGCGGCGGCGGGACGGTCGCAAAGTTCGTAGCCAATCTCAACATCGACACCGTTGATTTAGGTGTGCCCGTCATCTCGATGCACGCGCCGTGGGAGGTCATCTCCAAGGCCGACCTGTACAGCAACTACAAGGCCTTCCTCGCCTTCATGAAATAAGCAATTACAAACAAAGGACGTCTCCCCGTGAGACGTTCTTTTTGAGTTGCGGTGACCCACCCCCCTACCCCCCTCCCATGGAGGGGGTAAAGAGAAGTACTCCATGGAGGGGACATGCGCCGAGGCACCCACATGGAGGGGGTAAAGAGCAGTACTCCATGGAGGGGACATGCGCCACGGCACCCCCATGGAGGGGGCATGCGCCGAGGCACCCACATGGAGGGGGCATCGCTCATTCTGAGGGCGAAGCCCGAAGAATCCCCTTGAACGATGTCCGCAGCTGCGGCGTCATGCTGAGGTACGGAAGCGGTATGCAGTCTGCGAAAACTGACCCGAAGCATCTCGCCGCATTCCGCAATCGCCCGCGAGATTCTTCGATTTAAGTCGTCAGACTTCGTTTGCCCCCGTTTCTCAGAATGACGCGGGGTGAGACTTCGTTCTTCGGGATCCTTCGGTCGCTTCGCTCTCTCAGGATGAGCGCGGCGGGGCAGGTTGCCCTGCCCCGCCGCGCTCAATTTTTAATTACAGAAAAACACCCCCGAGGGGGTGTTTTTTCAGACAAGTTCGATGATCGCTCTCTCCGCGCCGTCGCCCTGACGCTGGCCGAGGAGATAGATCCTCGTGTAACCGCCGCCCTGCCCAAGCTCTTCTTTGCGCTGGGCGTATTTGGGCGCGATCTCGTCAAAGAGCTTCTCCATCAGCGGGTGCCGATGGGCGGAAGTGCGCTTTTTGAAATCGCTCTTCTTCTCGTCGAAGGGCTTGACTTCCTGCAAGTCATACGTCTTGGCCATGACCGCGCGGCGGGCGGCGAGCTTCTTCGGGCCGTCCTTGTAGGTCTTGGTCCTGATCTCCCTGCCCCTCTTGTCCTTCGTGATCTTTTCGACCTCAACAACGTCGTCATAGGTATTGACAGCCTTCGTGATGAGCTTTTCGACGTAGGGGCGAAGCTCCTTGGCTCTCGCCTGCGTCGTTTCGATTTTTCCGTACCAAAGGAGCTGTGACGCCAGATTCCTCAGAATCGCAAGTCTCTCCTTCGTGGGTCTCCCAAGTTTACCGGGCATCTTTTAATCCTCCTTTTTTTCAAGCGAAAGACCGTACTGTTCGAGTTTTTGCATGACTTCGTCCAAGGACTTCCTGCCGAGGTTCCTCACCTTGAGCATTTCGTCCTCCGTCCTGCGGATCAGGTCTTCCACGGTGTGAATGTTTGCGCGTTTCAGGCAGTTGTAGGAACGGACAGAGAAGTCCATGTCCTCGATCTTCATGGAGAGGATCTGCTGCTGTTTGTCGTCGTCCGTCTTGACGAGGATATCCATATCCTTGATGGTCTCCGAGAGGTTGACGAACAGGTTGATGTGGTCCTGCATGATCTTCGCGGCCAGCGACACGATCTCTTTGCCCGAGAAAGTGCCGTTCGTCCAGACTTCGATCGTGAGTTTGTCGTAATCGATGTTTTGGCCGACGCGAGCCGGCTCCACCTGATAGTTGACCTTTTGGACGGGCGTATAGATGGAGTCAATGGGAATGTAGTCCACGACGGGCTGTTTGTTGTCTTTGGCGGGATGATACCCCCTGCCGCGGCCGATCGTGATCTCCATGTCGAGCTTGCCGCCCGCGTCCACCGTGCAGATGTACTGGTCGGAGTTGATGATCTCCACCTCGGAATCCTGCGAGATGTCCGCGGCGGTGACCACAGCGGGTCCCTCCACGGTGAGGCGGAGCGTCTTGGTATAGTCTTTATCGGTGACTTTTGTCTTGATTGCGAGGAGTTTGAGGTTCAGGATGATCTCCGTGACGTCCTCTTTTACGCCGGGAATGGACGAAAACTCGTGCTTCACGGTGCCGTCCATGAACTTGATGCCCTGCGCGGCGGCTCCGGGGAGCGCGGAGAGCAGGATCCTCCTCAAGCAGTTGCCTATCGTAAGGCCGAATCCCTTTTCGAGCGGTTCAACGACGATCTTGGCATAAGACTTCGCCTCGTTTTCCGTGACCTCGATCTTTGGCATATCCATTTCTATCATGGGGCTACCTCCTTAACGGTTACTTGGAATACAACTCGACGATCATATGCTCTGCGATCTGGCTGTCGACATCCGCACGGGTCGGAAGGGCCAAGACCTTTCCTTCCAGCGTCTCGGGGTCGAATTCCAGCCATTTCGGCATATTGGCGACCTTCATTCCCTTGATCTGCTCAAAGAATTTGTTATCTCTTCTGGTTGTCTTGACGGCGATGACGTCGCCCGCCTTCACGCTGTAAGAAGGAACGGTGACCGTCCTGCCGTTGACGGTGAAATGCGCGTGGTTGACGAGCTGCCTTGCCTGCGTGCGCGAAACGCCGATCCCCATGCGGAAGATAACGTTGTCGAGCCTGCGCTCGAGCAGGGAGAGCATGTTCTCGCCCGTGATGCCCTTCATGCGGTCCGCGACCTCATAGTAGTGGCGGAATTGGGACTCCTGAACGCCGTAGATGCGCTTGGTCTTTTGCTTTTCACGGAGCTGAAGGCCGTACTCGGAGACCTTCTTTCTGCCTGCGCCGTGCTGTCCGGGAGGAAGGGGACGCTTGTTGAAGGGGCACTTCTCCATGTAGCATTTTTCACCCTTGAGGAAGAGCTTGGAACCCTCGCGTCTGCAAAGTTTACATTTTGCGTCTCTATAAACTGCCATTGAATTTTCCTCCTGTTATACTCTTCTGCGCTTGGGCGGGCGGCACCCGTTGTGTGCGATGGGCGAAACGTCGGAGATGAGGGTGACCTCAAGCTCGCAGTTCGCAAGTGCCCTGATCGCGGACTCCCTGCCTGCGCCGGGGCCTTTCACATAGACCTCAACGGAGCGAAGCCCGTGTTCCTTGGCGGCCCGTGCGGCCGTCTCCGTCGCCATCTGCGCCGCAAACGGCGTCCCTTTCCTCGAACCGCGGTATTTGAGTGCGCCCGCGCTCGACCACGAAATGACGTTCCCGCTCATGTCCGTGAATGTGACGATGGTGTTATTGAAGGTGGACTGGATATGGACTTGTCCTTTGTCTACCTTCTTCAGTTCTCTCCGCTTGCGCGATGCAACTGTTTTCTTCTTTTCAGCCATTTCCGCTTCTCCTTACTTCTTCTTGTTCGCGACCGTGCGGCGCGGGCCTTTGCGGGTCCTCGCGTTGCGCTTGGTACTCTGCCCGCGGACGGGCAGGCCCTTTCTGTGGCGGACGCCGCGATAGCATCCGATCTCCATCAGACGCTTGATGTTGAGGCTCACTTGCCCCCTGAGTTCGCCCTCCACGGTATAGTTGTGGTCAATATACTCTCTCAGTTTGGATACATCGGTCTCGTTGAGGTCCTTCACACGCGTATCGGGGTCGATGCCCGTAGCTTGAAGGATCTTCCTCGACGTGGTGAGTCCGATCCCGTAAATGTAGGTGAGGCCGATCTCGATTCTCTTCTCTCTCGGCAGATCCACACCGGCAATACGTGCCATTTTTTTAACCTCCGCTTCTTTTCGGTAATTTTTTTGGATTTTTTATATGGATCGCTTCCCCCGCTTCGGCAGTGGAAAATGCCTTATCGGAGTGCGTTTGTTTTCGGCTTTCAAATATCAGACGCAAAGCAAGCCGACTTTCCGCACTGCTCCGTGCGGAAATTCAGCCTGAAATGTTCTGCTTCGCCGCGGCCCCTTTACAGGCCGCTTTTCTCATTATAACAGATTCGTTTCGGATAGTCAATCGTTTTTTAACCCTGTCTTTGCTTATGGCTCTTGTTTTTGGAACAAATTACCATGACTTTGCCGTTTCTCTTGATGACTTTGCACTTATCGCACATGGGTTTGACGGAAGGTCTGACTTTCATGATGATATTACCTCTTTGTTATTTTTGGGTTCTTGCCCTGCGGAACCGCTTTTTAATTCAAAATTGAAAATTGCGGCGGAGGGACGCTCATTCTGAACGCAGTGAAGAATCTCATAGACCTGCGGACTTCGTTTTCCGGGATTCTTCGCTTCGCTCTGAATGACGCAGTTTACTCTTGTCGCCCCTCTTAGGGGAGATGTCACGAGCAATGCGAGTGACAGAGGGGTTTCAAACCCCTTTCCCCTGAAAGGGGCAGCGAGAAGAAAGCGGTGACGATTTAAGGACGACACCCCTTCTGCCCCTACGGGGCACCCACCCCTCAAGGGGTGGGCAAGGTCTCGGCTCCCCCTTGAGGGGGAGCTGTCGCCAAAGGCGACTGAGGGGGTGTCATTCCCCATTTCCTTGCCTTAGGCGGAATTCACTTCCGCCGTGGGCGACCCCATTTGGTACCCTACGGGAACCTTACTGTCCTTGCATATAACGCTTCCGAGACCAAAGTGATTGATGTCGATAGCACTTTCGCTCGAACATTTCTTTTCGACGCCCCGCGAGATCCTTCGACAAGCTCAGGATGACGCGCGGGGCGGGCCTCCGCGCGTCCGCGGGGCGAGCAAAGAAATGTTCGAAACATTCGCTTTGCTCAATTCTTGCTTCGCCAAGTGATGCGCCCTTTGGTCAGGTCGTAGGGACTCATCTCGAGTTTGACGGCGTCGCCCTCGATGATACGGATATAGTTCATTCTCAACTTTCCCGAGATGTACGCCGTGATGATGTGGCCGTTGGAAAGTTTCACTTTGAATGTCGCGTTGGGAAGGGCCTCGATGACCCTGCCTTCCGCTTCGATAACGTCGTCCTTCGACATACTCTCTCCCTTAAAGCGTCAGAATTTCCACGCCGTCCTCACGGATGACGAGGGTGTTTTCGTAGTGCGCGGCGCACTTTCCGTCGGCCATGACAGCCGTCCAGCCGTCTTCTTTGACCTTGACGCGCCAGCCGCCCGCGGCGATCATCGGCTCCACGCAGATGACCGTTCCCGCTTCGAGCCTCGGCCCCGTCCCCCTTCTTCCGAAGTTGGGGACCCCGGGGTCCTCGTGCATTTCGCGCCCGATACCGTGCCCCGTGTAGGAGCGGATGACCGAAAAGCCGTTCTTCTCCGCATGCTGTTGGACGCGGTAACTGATGTCATAGAGAGGCGTTCCCGCCTTCAGGCCGTCGATGCCGCAGAAGAAGCACTCCTCGGTGACGCGGACGAGCTTTTGGTTCTGCGGGCTGACCTGCCCGATGCAGAACGTCCTCGCGCCGTCGCCGTGGAAGCCGTTCTTATAGGCGCACAGATCGACGCTGACGATGTCGCCTTCCTCGAGGACTCTGCCGTCGGGGATGCCGTGGACAACGACCTCGTTGACGGAGACGCAGGCGGACGCGGGATAGCCGTAGTAGCCGAGACAGCTCGGCTCGGCCCCCTCCGCCTTGATGAAGCGGTAGACGAGGCCGTCCACCTCCTTCGTCGTCATGCCCGCACAGATCCGCTCGCCGACGAATGCAAGGCACTCCTTGACGATGCGGCAGGGTTCGCGCATGAGGGCGATCTCTTCCTCTGTCTTGGGACGGATCATTGGAGGGCGTCGAGGACCTTTTTGACTTCCTCAAAGAGGACTTCCGCAGGTGCCTCGCTGCCTGTGACGTTGAGGATCAATCCCTTCTTGCCGTAGTATTCGATGAGAGGGGCCGTCTGCTCGTTGTAAACGGCGAGGCGGGCCGCCACCGTCTCGGGATTGTCGTCCTTCCGCTGGTACAGCTCCCCGCCGCAGCGGGCGCAAGTCGTCACGCCGCCGAGTGTGGAGACGTGGTAGCTCTCGCCGCAATCCCTGCACACCCTTCTGCCGCAGAGACGGTCCATCAGAAGTTTATGGTCGATGTTGATGTTGACGACGCCGTCGATCTTCGCAAACGTATCGAGCTGTTGCGCCTGATACAGGTTGCGGGGGAACCCGTCGAGCAGGTACCCGTTCTTGCAATCGTCCCACGTCAGTCTGTCCTTGACGATGGCGACGGTCACTTCGTCGGGAACGAGGAGGCCCTTGTCGGTATAGGATTTGGCAAGGAGGCCGATCTCGGTGCCGTTCTTGATGTTCGCGCGGAAGATGTCCCCCGTGGAGATATGGACAAGGCCGTACCGTTCGGCGATCTTCGTCGCCTGTGTTCCCTTTCCTGCGCCCGGTGCGCCGAGAAGAATGAGTTTCATGTTGCCTCCTTAATGGTTTGTTTGGGATCTCCACAGCTTTTCGGGAAACACCCCTTCTGCCCCTACGGGGCACCCTCGCACGCGGGTGGAAACCCGCGTTTGGGCGGCATTTGCCCGTGCATATGGGCAAATGCTATAAGAATTTTGCGCCAAAGATTATCAATCTTTGGCAGAACGCAAAATTCTTCCCTCAAGGGGTGGGCAAGGTGGTCTCTCGGCTCCCCCTCGAGGGGGAGCTGTCACGCGCCCTTGCGTGACTGAGGGGGTGTCATTCCCTCTCTCTTGCCTTAGGCGGAATTCACTTCCGCCGTGGGCGACCCCATTCGGTACCCTACGGGAACCTTATTGTCCTTGCAAAGTGCCTTCCGAGACCAAATTGATTGATATTGATAGCACTTTCGCTCGAACATTTCTTTTCGAAGTCCCGCGAGATCCTTCGCTTCGCTACTTCGCGGCGGTGCCGCTCGTGCCGCCCTTGGAGCAATAAGAATGCGGGCGGGGCAGAATGACGCAGAAATGCGGTGACCCACCCCCCTACCCGTTACGGCGGCAGGGACCGCCGTAACCCCGTCGGCGAAGCCACGCCTCCTGCCGCGGCGCAGCTCACAGCCCACAGGGCTGTTGAGCAGAATTGCGCCGCGGCACCCCCACGGAGGGGGCGAAAAAATGGCGGGACGAGCAAAGAAATGTTCGAAAACCTTACTTCAAAAATCCCTTATACTGCTTCATGGAGATCTGCGCCTGGAGCTGTTTGTCGAACTCCAGAGCGACCTCGACGACGATCAGGATACCCGTGGTAGAGAACACGTTGACGAGGTCCTGCCCTGCCCACGAGAACATCACCGAGGGGATGAACGCCATGAGCGTCAGGAAGATCGCGCCGAACAGCGTGATGCGCTTGTTGATCCTGTCGAGATACTGCGCCGTGGGTTTGCCGGGACGGATGCCCGTGATGAAGCCGCCGTTCTGCTGGATGTTCCTCGAAATGTCCTCGGGATTGAACTGGATCTGCGCATAGAAGAATGCGAAGATGAAGATGAGGACCGCAAGCACGAGCGCGTAGATGACCTGCCCGTACCAATAGGGCGAGCTGCCCGAGAAGTACGTCTGCCACCATACGAGTTCGTCGTTCCACGAGGGGACGAGGCTCATGATCATGGACGGGAAGGAGATGATCGCGAACGCGAAGATGAGGGGCATGACGCCGCCGCCCGTGATCTTCATGGGGATCGACGAGGACTGCGCCGCCATCATCCTGTTGCCGCGGACCTGCTTTGCATAGTTGATGGGCACTTTCCTCTCCGCGAGATCGACGAAGGTGACCGCGAAGAAGATGACGATCGCAAGCACGATGAAGAGCGCGATGTTCCAGAGCTGGTTGACGTCCTGCGCCGTACCGATGCCGAACACGACCTTGAACTTGTCAACGATCGCAATGCCTGCCGTGGAAAGGATACCGATGAAGATGATGAGCGAAATGCCGTTGCCGACGCCGAAGTCGGTGATGCGTTCGCCGAGCCACATGACGAGGCACGCGCCCGCCGTATAGACGACGGTCATGAACACGCCCGCGAGCCAGAGCGCACCCGTTTCACCGATCTCCTGCGAGAAGAACAGCGACGTCTGGATCGCCTGCTGGTTGTTGCCGAAGAGGACGATGATGCCGACGGACTGCACGACCGCAAGCACGATCGTGATGATGCGCGTGAGGTTGGTGATCTTCCTTGTGCCCTCTTCGCCCTGCTTGCTCCATCTCTCGAGGGCGGGAATGCCGACCGTCAGGAGCTGGACGATAATGGACGAGTTGATGTACGGCCCGATGCCGAGCGCGAAGAGCGTACCGTTCTGGAGCGCGTTGCCCGTGATCCCGCTCATGAGGGCGAGGAAATCGTTGCCCGTGACCGCGTTCTCGAAATTGGAACGCAGCAGCCCGGGGACGGGGATATAGCACCCGAGACGGAAGATCAGGAGGATGAGAAACGTCAAGAGAAGTTTCTTCCTGATGTCCTTATTGCGAAAGGCGTTTTTTATCGTTTCAAACATGGTTGACTCCTTTCTGCACCGAGTGAAACGCTATCACTCGATGACCTCTGCCGTGCCGCCGGCCTTCTCGATCGCCTCTTTGGCGGAGGCGGAGAATTTGGCCGCGCGGACGGTGAGTTTGACGGTAAGTTCCCCGCCCGCGAGTATTTTCAGCCCGCAGTTGTTCTTGACTTCCTTTGCAAGACCGTTTTCAAGAACGAATCCGTAATCGACGACGGTCCCCTCGGGAAGATCGTTGAGCCTTCCGAGGTTGACGACGACGTACTCCTTTCTCCACTTGTTGTTGAAACCGCGCTTGGGGAGCCTGCGGGCAAGGGGCATCTGGCCGCCTTCGAAGCCCGGCCTTACGCCGCCGCCCGAACGCGCCCACTGGCCCTTGTGACCCTTGCCGCTCGTCTTGCCGAGGCCCGATCCGATGCCGCGCCCGAGACGCTTAGCGGGGGTATTTGCTCCCTCTGCGGGAGATAATGTATCGATTCTCATTGCTGTCTCCTTAAACGCTCTCCACCTTGATGAGGTGCGCGACCTTCTTGATCTGCCCCTGCAAAGCGGGCGTATCCTCGAGGATATTGGACGAACGGATCTTTTTCAGTCCGAGTGCCGCGACCGTCGCCTTGACGGATTCGATCTGTCCGATGGTACTCTTTACGAGCGTAACTTTTACCTTTGCCATCTCTTCTGCCTCCTCAAACGATCTCTTCGACGGTCTTGCCGCGGAGCGCGGCGATCTCTTCCGCCGTCTTGAGGGACGCAAGGCCCGCAATGGTCGCCTTGACGCAATTGCCGGGATTCTGCGTGCCGTGGGACTTGGTCCTGATGTTCTTCACGCCCGCAGCCTCCATGACCGCACGCACGGGGCCGCCCGCGATGACGCCGGTACCTTCTGCGGCGGGGAGCATCAGAACGGCTCCCTTGCCGAAGCGGCCAAGCACTTCGTGGGGAATGGTCGTATCGACGATCGGGACGGAGATCATGTTCTTCTTCGCGGCCTGCGTGGCCTTCTCGATCGCCTCGGGGACTTCCTTGCTCTTGCCCTGCCCGAAGCCGACCTTGCCCGCGCCGTCGCCGACGACGACGAGAGCCGCAAAGCGCATGTTCTTGCCGCCCTTGACGGTCTTGCTCACGCGGTTGATGCAGATGGTCTTTTTGATGAGTCCGTCGTCCTGTTCCTGTCTTCTTTGAGGTCTCTGTTCTCTTGCCATTTGTTCCTTTCCTCCCCTCAGAAATTGAGACCGGCTTCACGCGCGCCGTCTGCGAGTGCCTGCACGCGCCCGGTGTAATGATAGCCGCCTCTGTCGAACACGACGTCGGTGATGCCCGCGCTCTTGGCGCGTTCGCCTGCGATCTTGCCTACGATCTTTGCCGCTTCCGTCTTGGTCTTGCCCGCGATCTCGCTCTGCACGGATTTCTCAAGCGTGGAGGCGGAGGCGAGCGTCTTGCCGTTTACGTCGTCGATGAACTGCACATAGATGTTCTTCGTACTCCTGTAAACGGAGAGGCGGGGACATTCGGGGGTTCCCGAAACAGTCTTGCGGACGCGAGCGTGACGACGCTGTCTTACCGCATTCTTATCAATTTTTGTGATCATGTTTCACGCTCCTTTACTTCTTGGCCTTGCCCGAAGTCTTGCCTTCCTTATGCTCGACATGCTCGCCCTTATAGCGGATGCCGTAGCCGTGGTACGGTTCGGGCTTGCGGATGGATCTGAGGTCTGCCGCGGCCTGCCCCACCTTGATCTTGTCGATGCCGCTGACGGTGATATCCGTCTGCGTGGGGCATGCAAATGTGATGCCTTCGGGCTGGACGACCTCGACGGGGTGGGAAAATCCGACGTTCAGCACGAGCTTGTTGCCCTGCACCTGCGCCTTCCAGCCGACGCCCTTGATCTCAAGCGCGATCGTGAACCCCTCGGACACGCCCTTCACCATGTCGGCGATGAGCGCGCGGTAGAGGCCGTGGAGCGCGTTCGTCTTTTCCTCTTCGTCGAGCGCGAGGACGTGCATGTCCGCCCCCTCGTGCTTGATGTCGATGTTGCCCTTGATCTCGCGGGTGAGGACCCCCTTGGGGCCTTTGACGGTGACGACGCCGTCCGTGAAATCGACGGTGACGCCTGCGGGGACGGGGATGACTTTTTTACCGATTCTCGACATATCTCTCCCCTCCTTACCAAACGTAGCAAAGCACTTCGCCGCCGATATTCGCGGCCTTGGCCTGCTTATCCGTCATGATGCCCTTGCTGGTGGAGACGATCGCGATGCCGTAACCGCCGAGGACTTTGGGCATATCCGCCGCGCCGCTGTATGTGCGGAGACCCGGCTTGGACACGCGCTTGAGGCCGCCGATGACCGACTGCTTCGCGTCGGTATATTTGAGCGTGATGACGATCTTGCCGTTGTACCCGTCCTCGACGAACTTGACGTCCTTGACGTACCCTTCTTTGAGGAGGATGTCGGCGATCGCCTTCTTCATGATGGAGGAGGGGATCTCGACGGTCTCCTTCTTCACCATGAGCGCGTTTCTGATTCTTGTGAGCATATCTGCAATAGGATCTGTCATCTTTCGCCTCCTTACCAGCTCGACTTCTTGACGCCGGGGATCTCCCCTCTGTACGCGAGGTTCCTGAAGCAGATACGGCAGACGCCGTACTTCCTGAGGACTGCGTGCGGTCTCCCGCAGATCGAGCAGCGCGTGTATGCGCGGGTCGAAAACTTGGGTTCCCGCTGCTGTTTACTGATCATTGATTTCTTTGCCATGTCTTGTTCCTCACTTCTTGAAGGGCATTCCGAGGAGCCTCAAAAGCTCCCTCGCTTCTTCGTCCGTCTTTGCCGTGGTGACGATGCAGACGTCCATGCCGCGGATCTTCTCCACCTGATCGTAAGAAATCTCGGGGAAGATGAGCTGTTCTTTGAGACCCAAAGCGTAGTTGCCTCTGCCGTCGAACGCCTTGTCCGACACGCCGCGGAAGTCGCGGACGCGGGGCAGGGCGATGGAGACGAGCTTGTCATAGAAGTCGTACATCCTCGTCCCGCGGAGCGTGACTTTGAGTCCGATGTTCATGCCCTCGCGGAGCTTGAAATTCGCAACGGATTTGGTCGCCTTGCGGTAGATGGGCTTCTGCCCCGTGATCAGCATGAGTTCACGCTCGACGGTCTGCATGGACTTTTGGTTGTCCTTGATGTCGCCGAGGCCCGTGTTGATGACGATCTTTTCGAGGCGGGGGACCTCCATCACCGACTTGTAGCCGAATTTTTTGATGAGCGCGGGGACGACCTCTGTCTCATAGAGGACCTTGACCCTGCTCGGGACTTTTACTTCGGGCGTCTTTTCTTTCACTTCAACTTTCTTTGCCATGATCTATTCCTCCGCCCTTCAGTCCTTTTTCTCGTCCGCGGGCGCGTCTGCGGCCGCGGCAGCCTTCTGGCTGCGCTTTCTCGTGCGCTTCTTGGGGGCCTCCGCCTCGGGAGCGGGAGCCGCCTTCTTGCCCTTCTTGCCCGCAACGGCGTCGAGGGGCTTGCCGCAGCCGTCCCTTCCGCCGTGGATGCGGATCTTCTTGCCGTCCACCACCGCATGGTAGACGCGCGTGGGCTTGTTGCAGGAGGGGCAGACGACCATGACGTTGGACACGTCAATGAACGATTCCTCGTTGACGATCCTGCTCGTCTCGTTGGCCTTTCTCGCCTTCTCGTGCTTGAACACCATGTTCACGCCCTCGACGATGACTCTGCCCGTCTTGGGGTCGCACTTGAGGACCTTGCCCTGCTTTCCCTTATATTTGCCTGTGATCACAAGCACTGTGTCGCCGACTTTTACATTCATTGCATTGGCCTCCTTACAGTACCTCGGGAGCGAGGGAAATGATGCGCATGTAGTCCTTCTCCCTTAACTCTCTCGCGATCGGGCCGAAGATACGGGTGCCCCTCGGCTGTTTCTGCGCGTCGATGATGACCGCGGCATTGTCGTCAAAACGGATATATGTGCCGTCGGGACGGCGGATGCCCTTGGAGGTCCTCACGATGACCGCCTTCACGACTTCGCCCTTCTTCACGGCACCGCCGGGGGTGGCCGTCTTGACGGAGGCGACGATGATGTCGCCGATGTTGCCCGTCCTCCTGAAGCTGCCGCCGAGAACACGGATGCACATGATCTCCTTCGCGCCCGAATTATCCGCTACCTTTAATCTTGTTTGAGGTTGTATCATTCTTGTGTTCCTCCCGCCTTACTTCGCCTTTTCGACGATCTCGGCGACCCTCCAATTCTTGTCCTTGGAGAGCTTCCTCGTCTCGACGATGCGGACGATGTCTCCTTCGGCACAGAGGTTGTCCTCGTCGTGCGCCTTGAAACGCTTGGTACGCGTGATCGTCTTTTTATAGACGGGGTGCTTGCGCTTTTCTTCCACCGCCACGACGACCGTCTTATCCATCTTGTCGGAAACCACGATGCCGACTCTTTCTTTTCTGAGATTTCTTTCCATGATCCACTCCTATTTCGCCTTGCGGGCCTGCAGCTCGGTGTTCACCCGCGCGATGTTCCGTTTGCACGTCCTGATCGACAGGGGATTTTCGAGCTGTCCGCTCGCGTGGCGGAAACGCAGACTGAAGAGTTCGCTCTTTAAGTCCTTCAGCTTCTTTTCGAGTTCAACGTCGGTCATATTCTTGAATTCGCTTTTCATCAGCCTTCACCGCCTTCCGAAGTATTCGCGGCGGGCGTCTCTCCCGCGCTCTCTTTCTTGATGAATTTGCATTTCACGGGCAGTTTGTGGGCGGCAAGGCGCATTGCCTCGCGTGCGACGTCCTCGGGGACGCCCGCCATCTCGAACATCACTCTGCCCGGCTTCACCACCGCGACCCAATATTCGACGCCGCCCTTGCCCGAACCCATACGGGCTTCGGCGGGGTGACGGGTGATGGGTTTGTGGGGGAAGATATCGATCCAGACCTGCCCGCCGCGCTTGATGAACCTCGTCATGGCGATACGGGCGGCCTCTATCTGGTTGGATTTGATCCTCGCCGCACCTTCGGCAACAAGACCGTACTCGCCGTAGGCGATGACGTTGCCCTTGTTCGCCTGCCCCTTCATGGAGCCGCGGTGCTGCTTTCTTCTTTTCACTCTCTTCGGGATTAACATTATTTGCCTCCTTCCGCTCTTTTGCCGCCTTTGAGGACTTCACCCTTGTAGATCCAGCACTTGACGCCGATCATACCGAAGGTGGTGTGCGCCTCGGCAAAGCCGTAGTCGATGTCCGCGCGGAGGGTCTGAAGGGGAATGGAGCCTTCATGGTAATGCTCGCATCCCGCGATCTCCCTGCCGTCGAGGCGGCCCGAGACCTGCATCTTGACGCCCTTCACGCCCGCGCGCATCGTCCTGCCGATGGCCTGCTTGATGGCGCGCCTGAAAGCGATACGCTTTTCGAGCTGGGCGGCCACGCTCTCCGCGACGAGCTGTGCGTCCGCGTCGATCTTCCTGACCTCCGTGACGTTGATGATGACCTGCTTGCCTCCCGTGAGACGGGCGAGGTCCTTCTTGATGACGTCGATCTCTGCGCCCTGCTTGCCGATGAGGACGCCGGGGCGGCCCGTCTGGATGGTGACGACGATCTTGCCCGCCGCACGCTCGATGAGGATCCTCGAGATCGCCGCCGCATAGTATTTCTTTTTGAGGAAGGTGCGGATGACGTTATCTTCCTTCAAAAATGCGGAGAATTCCTTCTTGTCGGCATACCATTGGGTATCCCAACCCTTGATGACACCTACTCTCAACCCGTGGGGATTTACTTTCTGACCCATGTTAAATCTCTCCCTTCCCTTTCTTTACGTCAAGAATGACGGTGATGTGGCTCGTTCTCTTGAGGATCGCGTGCCCTCTGCCCTTGCTGACGGGCTGCATGCGCTTGAGGCTCGTCGCGCCGTCCGCATAGCACGCGGCGACGTACAGGTCGCCCCTGTCCATCCCCTGGTTGTGTTCGGCGTTGGCGACCGCGCTCATCAGGACCTTGTAGGTGGGGGCGGCACCGCCGTTCACGCAGTTCAGGAGGATGGCCTGTGCCTCCGCAACGGACTTGCCGCGGATGAGGTCCAGAACCGTTCTCACCTTATAGGGAGAAACCCTGATATACTTTGCGACCGCATGGGGGCGGGTATCTCTCGCCGCCGCCACTCTCTCGGTCTTTTTCTTCATATTACCGGCCATTTCGTCTCATCTCCTTACTTCTTCGCGGCGGGAGCCGTCGTCTTTGCGGATGTGTGCCCGCGGAACGTTCTCGTGGGGGCGAACTCGCCGAGCTTGCAGCCGACCATATCCTCCGTGATATAGACGGGGACGTGCTTCCTGCCGTCGTACACCGCGATCGTGTGCCCGACCATCTGGGGGAAGATCGTAGAAGCTCTCGACCAGGTTTTCAGCACTTTCTTCTCGTTTGCCTCGTTCATCGCCTCGATCCTTGCAAGGAGTTTCGGTTCGACGTAAGGGCCTTTTTTGATACTTCTCGACATTTGTCACTTCCTCCTTTAATTGATCCTCTTGAGGATGAACTTGCTCGTGGGGTTCTTCTTCTTTCTCGTCTTGTAGCCGAGAGCGGGCTTCCCCCAAGGGGTCTCGGGGCCTGCATGGCCGACGGGGCTTTTGCCTTCGCCGCCGCCGTGCGGGTGGTCGTTCGGGTTCATGACCGAGCCGCGGACGGTGGGACGGATCCCGAGGTGGCGGGTCTTGCCCGCCTTGCCGATGCGGATGATCTCATGCTCGAGGTTGCCGACCTGCCCGATCGTCGCCCTGCACTGGATGGGGACGAGGCGCATTTCGCCCGAGGGCATCTTCAGCGTCGCATACGCGCCCTCCTTGGCCATGATCTGCGCGGCGATGCCTGCGGCCCTCGCGACCTGCCCGCCCTTGCCGGGGCGAAGCTCGATGTTGTGGACCATCGTGCCGACGGGGATGTCTGAAAGGGGCATCGCATTCCCGACCTTGATGTCCGAGCCGGGGCCGCTCACCACTTTGTCGCCCGCGTTGAGGCCGACGGGGGCGAGGATGTACCTCTTCTCGCCGTCCGCGTAGACGAGGAGCGCGATGTTCGCACTGCGGTTGGGGTCGTATTGGATGGACTTCACCGTCGCGGGAACGCCGTCTTTATTGCGCTTGTAATCGATGATGCGGTACTTTCTCCTGTTGCCGCCGCCGATGTGGCGGACGGTGATCTTGCCCGCATTGTTTCTGCCGCCCGACTTTCTCTGGTCCTCGAGGAGGGCGCGTTCGGGCTTTGCCTTGGCGATGTCCCCATAGACGGGCACCGTCATCAGACGCCTTGCGGCGGACGTAGGTTTATATCTCTTGATTGCCATTTTTCTACTCTCCTTCGGTTACGACAGCGAACTGAAGAATTCGATGGGCTTGCTGTCGTCCGTGAGCTGGATGACCGCCTTCTTCGTCGCGGGGGTGTACCCTTCGTTGCGCCCCATTCTCTTGAGCTTCCCGGGAAGGGATACTGTGTTCACGCTCTTGACCTTGACGGAGAACATCTTTTCGACCGCGATCTTGATCTGGGTCTTATTGGCGTCCCGCTTGACTCTGAACGTGTATTTCTTGGTCGCGATCCCGTCATATCCCTTTTCGGTGAGGACGGGACTGAGAATGATATCTTCGGGTGTCATCAGCAATATACCTCCTCGAGTTTTTTCACGCTGCCCTTCGTCAGCACGACCACCGCATTGGAGACGACCTCATAGGTGTTGATCTCGTCCACGGAGATCGTGGAAAGGGTGGGAAGGTTCCTCGCGGCGAGGATGACGCTCCGGTCAGGCTCGTCCATGACGAGGACGGCACGCTTGTCGAGGTGGAGGGCCTTCCTGACGGCCTCCATCTCCTTCGTCTTGGGAGCGGAGATCTTCACTTCGTCCACGACGATGAGTTCGCCGTCCGCGAGCTTTTTGGAGAGCGCGGAGAAGAATGCGTTCCTCTTCGCCGTCACGTTCATCTTCTTTGTGAAGTCGCGGGGCTTCGGCGCGAAAACGACGCCGCCCTTCGTCCACTGGGGCGCGCGGATGGAGCC
Source organism: uncultured Clostridia bacterium (assembly GCA_947589285.1). Taxonomy (GTDB): domain Bacteria; phylum Bacillota; class Clostridia; order Christensenellales; family Borkfalkiaceae; genus Gallimonas. Next base: position 3,335 of record CANPZV010000014.1, on the reverse strand, counting down.
TTGGCGCGCTCTGCCCGTTCCCTTCTGTCTCCACGGCTTCACGCCGCCGCCGCGCACTTCCGTGCGGGTGAGCGCGGACTTCGTGCCCTGCCTCTGGTTGCAAAGATAGGTGACGACCGCCTGATGGATGAGCGGCTCGTTGTATTCCGCGCCGAAGAGCATGTCGTTCAGTTCGAGCGTTTCCACCTCTTCGCCTTTGATATTGTAAACTTTTACGCTTGCCATTGTCTCACTCCTTATTTGCTCTTCACGCTCGTTCTCAGGGTGACGATGCTCCCCTTGGGACCGGGGATCGCTCCCTTGACGAGAACGACGTTCCTCGCAACGTCCACGCGGACGACCTCGAGGTTGAGGACCGTGACGTTCTCAACGCCGTACTGCCCCGCGAGGTGCTTGTGCTTGAACACGCGCGAGGGATCGCTGATCGACCCCATGGAGCCGGGTTCCCTGTGTACGGGGCCGACGCCGTGCGTTTCCTTCAGACGCTGCTGGTTCCAACGCTTGATGACGCCCGTGAAGCCGTGCCCCTTGGACACGCCCGCCACGTCCACCTTGTCGCCCGCGGCAAAGACGTCCGCTTTGAGGACGTCGCCGACGGCGTACCCTTCGACGCCGCGCACTTCCTTCAAGTACTTGCAAGGGCTGACCTTCGCCTTTTTGAACTGGCCGAGTTCGGGCTTCGTCAGGCTCTTCTCCTTCGCAGGGAGGAAGCCGAGCTTGAGTGCCGCGTAGCCGTCCTTCTCCACCGTCTTGACCTGCACGACGGGGCAGGGACCTGCCTCGACGACAGTCACGGGGATGACCTTGCCGTCCTCCGCAAAGATCTGGGTCATGCCCACCTTGCGGCCGATGATTGCTTTACTCATTTTGATAAAGTTCACTCCTTTCCTTTTTTTTATTTCCCGAATACCGTTTCAGCCCGCGGCGACAGCCGCAGGCATGTTTCAGTATTGTGAGGTCAAAGTTTGATCTTGATGTCCACGCCCGCAGGCAGGTGGATGCTGTCGAGGATCTTCGCGTTGGGCGAATAGATGTCGATGATGCGCTTGTAGGTGCGGCATTCGAACTGCTCGCGCGAGTCCTTATCTTTATGGGGGCTGCGGAGGATGGTGACGATCTCCCGCTCCGTGGGAAGGGGGATCGGCCCCGAAATCTTCGCCCCGCTCTTCTGCATCGTCTCTACGATGCGCTGCGCCGCTTCGTCCACGAGTGCGTGGTCGTATGCGCTGAGTTTGATCCTGATCTTTTGGCTTGCCATGATAATGCTCCTTTTTTTCCGAACTTGTTTCTTTGTCTGCGTCAACGCGCCCGTGCGTATCGAGGTTTCCTTATCAAAAAAACACGTTTTTCCCGTGCCTTTCCCAAAAAGCCTCGGTTCGTCGCAGGAGTCAAGCTCCCACATTTGTCGGCGGAAATTATCTGTCGGGGGGCTTTCGACCCCGAATTTCAGTAACTTCCCGCTTCAACCCTATACTCACAATGACACAGCTTAATAAGATTACCACATCCGGAAATCCCTTGTCAACTTTTTTAACGGGGGATTTTGGAAAAAAATTTCTATAAATCTGTATTTTTTGGGGCGTTTGTGTCGCATGGCGGCTCCTCCCCCAAGATGTGGGGCGTCTCTGCCCCATCAGGTGACTGCAAGACCTCCTGCGGCGCGGCTTCCAAGGCCTCCTCCGTCTGCGGGGGGAGAGAAGGCTCCCCGTCCTCCGCGGGCGGCTCCGTCCCCTCCCCTTCCGCGGGCGCGGTCGCCTTTGCGGTGCGGTGCATGATATGGATATGGTAGGCGAGCGTGTACAGCCCGCACCCGATCATGATCATGTAGAAGGAGATGAAGCGGGACACCATGAGGGCGGAGAGAATGAAGATGTCCCCCTCCCCCAGCCCCGCCGCCGCATAGACGGCGTGATAGAGGTATTCATACACCCCGACGCCGCCCGGGAGCGGAATGGAGTTGTAGCCGATGATGATGAGCGCGGAGCAGACCGCAAGGTCCCAGAATCCCGCGTCGGGCTTCACCGCGAGGATGACGAACACGGGGATGAGGACGTGGCAGACCCTCTGCCCGAGGTTGCTCAGGAGGTTGATGATGGACATGCCGGGGTGCGTCCTGAGTTCGACGCGGCAGTCATGATAGTACCCGATCTCACGGGCGAGTTTTTCCCGCCACTTGTCTACATTCTTGATGATATGTATCTTGTGGAGGAGGGCGATGATGCCGTTCCCCGCCTTTTGGACGGCCCCGCCCCAATACATACAGCCGATGAAGAAGGCGAGGAGGACTCCCTGTATGACGCACCCGATGATGATGAGGGTCTGGGGGAACCAGCCTTCGATGGACGAAAAGAATGCGGGCCGCACTGCAAAGGCGACCGCGCCGATGATGATAATGGAGAATGTGTAGGCGGTGAGGTTGAAGATAAGCCCGAAGGTTGCCTTCCCCGCGCCGATGCCGTCCTTTGCCATATAATATATGGAAGCGGGCTGGCCGCCCGTCCCCGAGGGCGTGATCGCCGAGAAGTACAGATCGGCGGAGGTGTAGACGGTGGAACGGTAGAAGGAGGGCTTTTCGCCGAGGCCGCGCATGATGAAGTGGAGACTGATGGCCTCGAAGATGACCGAGGCGACCATGAGCGCGACGGCTCCCACAATCCACCACGGATCGCTCCTCCCGAGGAAGTCGAAGATGTCCTTAAAGGAGATGTCCGTCGCGGTGAAGATGACGATGACCGTGATGGCGATGAGTACAACGAGAAAGCATATATTGAGGAGCTGTTTATTTACTTTTTTCTTCTTTTTTTCTTCCATTCTGCGCCGAAAATCCTCACTGCCGTCCATTATAGTCCCAAGAAAAAGCGTTTGTCAAGCAATTCTCGGCGCAAAAGGGGAAATGCACGGCTCGGGACAACACGTTTCCCCTCGTCGCCCCTCACAGGGGAGATGAGAGGGGTTTCTCTCGTCGCCCCTTACAGGGGAGATGTCGAGGCGTAGCCGAGACAGAGGGGTTTCAAAACCCCTTTCCCCTCGCAAGCTCGGGGCACTTCCCCTAAAAGGGGCAGCGAGGGGGACTTCGTTCAGGGGATCCTTCGCTACGCTCAGGATGAGCGGTTTATACTCGTCGCCCTTCTCAGGGGAGATGTCGAGGCGTAGCCGAGACAGAGGGGTTTCAAAAACCCCTTTCCCCTCGCAAGCTCGGGCACTTCCCCTAAAAGGGGCAGCGAGGAAGCGGTGATGGTTCGACTGCGCTCACCATGACGCAATAATAATCCACCCGCATAGCGGGTGGTATTTCATTTTCGGGCATAGCCCTAATCGTTACAGGCAGCGCACAA
>CANPZV010000013.1 GCA_947589285.1 uncultured Clostridia bacterium | reverse complement strand
AGAATACGATATTCTGCGGTTCAAAATGGCTTATTTGTCGCGTTTAGCAGAAAAATTTATGAATGTCAACCATTTTTATAAAATTTTTTTGGTTTTTGATAAGAAAATTTGTCGAGTGCGTGTTGACACAGCTGTCATAATAGAGTATAATTGTTATCGAAATAATACATAGAATATCGTATTCTATGTACCGAAAGCGGCAAACGAAGTGCCGCCTTTTTATTAGCGTAAAAGCTGTCCTACCTTGTTCATCATCTCTGTCTTGTGCTCCATGAGGGAATGAGTATATCTCCGCAAGGTGATAGACGGATCTTGATGCCCCAAAATCTCGGACAGCGTTTTCACGTCCACGCCGACTTCCAAAGCTCGCGTCGCAAAAGTGTGACGTAAAGCATGAAAGCCCCTATGCTTAATGTTGAGTCTTTTAAGTAATCTCTCAAATGTTCTTTGATAGGAGCGCACCTGCGCTCCGTACTCCGTTTTTCCGCTTACAATGTATTTGCTGTTTGTCAGCTTGCGTAACGCCTTCAGATAGACAATTATCCGTTTCGGAAGCGGAATTACCCGTTCAGAACTTTCCGTTTTGGTCGTATCAATCACCTTAATATACTTTCCTTTCTCCCAATTGTCGTAACAAGATTTTGTAACAGCAACCGTCCCGCTTTGAAAATCAATGTCCTCCCAAGTTAAAGCAAGGAGTTCTCCAATACGAAGCCCAGTATATAAGCAAAAGAGTATTCCGAATAGATGCGGTTGTCCCTGCTGGAGAATATAATTCTCGATCCTTTTCTGTTCCTCTTTGTTAAAGCAAACCACCTTGCTCGCTCTGATTTTTGGTCTTACGATCACATCTGAATACTGTTTGTCGATTATACCAAGCGAAACGCCCCTTTTGAGCGACGATTTCAGCACGGTGACAATGAAATTGACCGTGCTGACCGCAAGATCTTGTTCTGTAAGCCAGACAGCAAACTTTTGCAAGGAAATTGCAGAAAGCGCGTTTGCATCATAATCGCCTAACTGCGGGATTATGTACTTCTCTACTTGTTGCCGATACTTCTTATAAGTCCGTTCTTTGGTGGAAACCTTAACATAAAGTTCAAGCCATTCCTCAAGCCAAATTTTGTACTTCATTTTTTCACTTCTCCTTTTTTTTGTTATAATATTTTATCACATATCGAGTGTCCCTCAAAACATAAGCAAAGAAAGCTCTGAAGACAAAGCCTTCAGAGCTTTCTTGTCAAAAAGCAATGAATTGGATTGACGAATGATGACCAATGAGATCATAAAAAACCCGCCGGCGGCGATCGGCCGACGGCGGCGGACAATAAATTCCTTATGCGGTTTCTTTATAGACGAGGCGGGGCTTCGCGCCGTCCGTCACGCAAGCGCGCGTGATGATGACTTCCTCCACATCATTCTCGGAGGGAATATCGAACATCACGTCGATCATGAGGCTCTCGATGATGGTCCTAAGGCCCCTCGCGCCCGTTTTCAGGCGGATCGCGGTGTTGGCGATCTCCCGCACGGCCTCCTCCTCCACCGTCAGTTTCACCCCGTCAAGCCCCACGAGCTTCTGATACTGCTTGATGATGGCGTTCTTGGGCTGGGTGAGAATGCTGACGAGCGCGTCCTCGTCGAGGGCCTGCAAGCTCACGACGATGGGAATGCGCCCCACGAATTCGGGAATGAGGCCGAATTTGGTGAGATCCTGCGGCTTGACGTCCTCGAGGAGGGTGTAATCGACCTCCTTCTCGCTGAGTTTGACCTTCCCGCCGAAGCCGAGGCCCGAATCGTCCATCCGCGCGGAGACGATCTTGTCGAGGCCGACGAACGCCCCGCCGCAGATGAACAGAATGTTCGTCGTATCGATGTGCATGCAGTCCTGCTGGGGGTGCTTTCTGCCGCCCTGCGGGGGAACGTTGGCGACCGTACTCTCGATGATCTTGAGGAGGGCCTGCTGGACGCCCTCGCCCGAGACGTCGCGGGTGATGGAGACGTTCTCCCCCTTCCTCGCGATCTTGTCGATCTCGTCGATATAGATGATGCCGCGCTGTGCCCTCGCGATGTCGTAATCGGCGTTCTGGATGAGTTTCAACAGGATATTTTCGACGTCCTCGCCGACGTAACCCGCCTCGGTGAGGGTGGTCGCGTCCGCCGTTGCGAAGGGAACGTTGAGGATCTTGGCAAGCGTCCGCGCGAGGAGCGTCTTTCCGCTCCCCGTGGGGCCTAAGAGGAGAATGTTGCTCTTTTCGATCTCCACATCGTCGCCCTTGGCACCGTCGGCCATCGCGTTGATGCGCTTATAGTGATTGTACACCGCAACGGACAGGACCCGTTTGGCCTTGTCCTGCCCGACGATATACTTGTCAAGCTCCTCCTTGATCTCCGCGGGTTTTTTGAGTTCCACCTTCTCGGCGGTCTCCGATGAGGGCATCTTGTCGAGCATTTCCCTGCACAGGTCCACGCATTCGTCGCAGATGAAGATCCCCTCAGGCCCCGCGATGAGCTTTTTAGTTTTGGATTTCTCCTTCCCGCAGAAGGAGCAACGCTGTTCGTATTTTGGCATTCTGTTCTCCGAAAAATTTTACCGTTTGAAATACACCTTGTCGATGAGGCCGTAGTGCATCGCTTCCTCGGCGGTGAGATAGTTGTCCCTATCGGTGTCGCGGGCGATCTCCTCAAACGTCCTCCCCGTGTTTTCGGCAAGGATGCGGGTCATCTTCTCCTTGATGTGGAGGATATGGTCGGCCTGTATCTTGATGTCGCTCGCCTGGCCCTGCGCCCCGCCCAAGGGCTGGTGGATCATGATCTCGCTGTTGGGGAGGGCGTACCGCTTCCCCTTCTGCCCCGCCGCGAGCAGGAACGCGCCCATGGAGGCGGCAAGGCCGATGCAGATCGTGGAGACGTCGCACTTGATGTAGTTCATCGTGTCATAGATGGCCATGCCCGACGACACCGAGCCGCCGGGGCTGTTGATATAGAGGCTGATGTCCTTGCCGGGGTCCCTCCCCTCAAGGTAGATGAGCTGGGCGACGACGGTATTGGAGAGCGCGTCGTCGATCTCGCCCGAGAGGAAGATGATCCTGTCCTCGAGGAGGCGGGAATAGAGGTCATAACTGCGCTCGCCGCTCGACGTGCGCTCGACAACATAGGGAATGAGTACGTTCTTCGTCATTTTTCTCCTTGCTCCTTTCCGATCGTTTATTCCTCGGCCGTCTTGCTGACGGCGACCATTTCGTTGTTTGCGATCAGGAACTCGAACAGTTTGGTGATCTTGATGTCGTTCTCGATGTACTCCTTCTGGCGGGGATCGAGGGTCTTTTCGTACTCCTCGGGTTCCTTGCCGACGGAAGCGGCCTGCTCTGCGATCTTGGCGGAGATCTCCTCCTCGGAGGCTTCGATCTTCTCGGTCTCGATGAGCTTTTCGATGATGAGCTGGTGCAGGACGAGCCGCCTTGCCTCCTCCTCGAAGTTCTGCTTGTACTCTTCGCGGGTGGTGCCGATGTACTGATAATAATCCTCGGGGCGGATGCCCTGATACATGATGTTCTGTTCCATTCTGCGGAGCGACATCTCCTCCTGCCTGTCGATGAGGGCGTCGGGGATCTCGGCAGAGGCGGTCTTGGCGATCTCGGTGAGGATGGCGTCCTCCGTCTCGTTGCGGGAACGCGCCTCGGCGTTCTTTTCAAGCCGTTCGCGCACCTTTGCCCTGTATTCGTCCGCGGTGTCCGAGCCGAGCTTCTTCGCAAGTTCGTCGTCGAAGGGAGGAAGCTCCTTGCCCGTGATCTTGTGGAGTGTCACGGTAAAGACGGCGGGCTGGCCCTTGAGCGTCTCCTCCTGATAGTCCTCGGGGAAGGTGACGGAGATGTCCTTGGTCTCGCCGATGTTCATGCCGACGACGCCCTCCTCGAACCCGGGGATAAAGCTGTGGGAACCGAGGGTGAGGTCGTACTTTTCGGCCGTGCCGCCGTCGAAGGGGACGCCGTCCTTCTTGCCGACGAAGTCGATGTTGACGGTATCTCCGTCCGCGGCGGGACGGTCCGTGACCTCCACGCTCTTCGCGAGGCGGGTACGCGTCGTCTCGATGTCCTTCTCGACGTCGGCGTCCGTAACATTATACTCATACTTGTTGATTTTTATACCCTTGTACTGCCCTATGGTGACGTCGGGCTTGACGGGGACGGTGGCGATGAGGACGACGTGCGTTTCGGAGAAGTCGTCGCCGAGAGAGAGCTGGGGTTCGCCGACGGCCATGAAATTGTCCTTCTCCTTCTCAAGGATCGCGTCGTAATGCTCGTCATAGAGGAGGTTGAGCGCGTCCTCATAGAAGAGGCCCTTGCCGTAATACATCTCGAGGACGGCCTTGGGGGCCTTGCCCTTGCGGAAGCCGTTCACCGTGTAACGTTTTTTGTTCTGAAGATATGCCTTGTTGTTCGCCGCCGCCCATTCTTCGGGGGTGAAGGCGATCTCGATCTTGACTGTACTCTTTTCTGCGGGGGTGACTGTGTAATTCATGATGTTTTGCTCCTAACCGATTTTACGGGTGTTTCTCGCCTTCCATTTTAGCATAAAGGGCGGCAAAAGGAAAGCGTTTTTATTTACAATTTTGTATTTTTGGGGTATAATGGGCGGTGAGATCGCTTTGGAGGCATGTATGCCGCAGGACGCCTTTACCCTCCGCCTTGTTGCGAAGGAACTCAACGCCGCTCTTTCGGGCGGGAAGATCAACCGCGTGAACCAGCCCGCAAAGGAGGAGGTCTCTCTTCTTATATACACGGGAAAACGCACCGTTAAACTCATTTTGAACGCAAATGCCTCGGCGTGCGGGGCATATTTCGGCGGGGAGAGCGCGGAAAACCCCTCTGCCCCCCTTCCCTTCTGCATGCTCCTGCGCAAACACATTCAGGGTGCGGATATCCTCGGCGTGGACACCCCCGGGTTCGAGCGCATCCTGCGCTTTCACCTCCTCTGCCACAGCGAATTCAGGGAGGCGGAGCGCGTCCTCATCGCCGAGGTCATGGGCAAGTACTCCAACCTCATCCTGACCGAAAACGGCGTCATCCTCGGGGCCATGAAAGTCGCCTCCCTCGACGGGAACGCCAAGCGCGTGATCTTTGCGGGGACGAAGTACGTCCCGCCCCTCGCGCAGGACAAGACCGACCCATCCGACGTCGCCGCACTGCGGTCTCTCCTCGAAAATTGCACGGGCGACGTCGGCGACTTTCTCTTCCGCAACGTGCGCGGTCTCGCCCCCGTCACGGCGCAGGCGATCGCCACGAGCTACCGCGGCGGAGATCTTGCCGAGCATGTGCATGATTTTATCTTCTCCGACGAGATCTCCCCCCGCCTCATCGTGCGGGAGGGCGCGGCCGCCGACTTCACCGCGCGGGGAGAGGAGGGCGTCCCCTTTGCCACGGTGTGCGAGGCGCAGGCGGAGTACTATCGGAGAAAGCGGGCGGACGGTGCCTTCAACGCCCTGAAGCGCAGGCTCTCCGCCGTCCTGCGGAACGCGAAGAAGAAGCAGGAAAAACAGCTCCAGCAGAACCTCGAAAAACAGCTCTCCTGCCGTGACGCCGAGGAAAACCGCGTCAGAGGAGAGCTTCTGACCGCCAATCTCTACGCCCTCTCGCGGGGCATGGAGAGCTGTGAGGTAGAGGATTGGAACACGGGAGAGAGGGTGAAGATCTCCCTCGATCCCCGCCTCTCCCCCGCCGAAAATGCGCAGACGTATTACAAGAAGTACCGCAAACAGAAGCGGACGGTAGAGGTCCTTCTCCCCCGCGAAAGGGAGCTTCGGGACGAGATCGCTTACCTCGACAGCCTCACCGCCCTCCTCGAGAGTGCGGGCGAGGAGGCCGACCTCAGGAGCATTGAGGAGGAGATGCTCTCCGTCGGGCTTTTGGAGGCCCCGAAGGAGAAAAAGAGACAGGCGCGGCCCGAGATCCCCTTCCGCACATATGAACGGGGAGGCATGCGGATCTATGCGGGGCGGAATAACCTGCAAAACGACGCACTTTTGCGGAGGAGTGCCCCCGAGGACATATGGCTGCACGCGCAGAGGTATCACTCCTGCCACGTCGTGATAAGAGCGGGCGGGAAGGAGGTCCCAGCGGACGTCCTCGCCTTTGCGGCGGGCGTGTGCGCCCTCTATTCGGACGCGCACGGCGAGAAGATCCCCGTGGACTACTGTCCCCTGAAATATGTAAAAAAACCGCCCCATGCCAAGGCGGGCTTCGTCGTCTATTCCAATTTCCGCACCACGCTGGGAGACCCAAATTTAATGAAAAATTGAGCGAGGCCTGCTCATGCTGCCCCGCGCGCTCATGCTGAGCGTTAGCGAAGCATCTCATAGACCTACGGAGCAGCTGCCCCGCGCGCTCATGCTGAGCGTTAGCGAAGCACCTCATAGACCTACGGAGCAGCTGCCCCGCGCGCTCATGCTGAGCCTTAGCGAAGCATCTCATAGACCTACGGAGCCGCCCCGCGCGCTCATGCTGAGCGTTAGCGAAGCATCTCATAGACCTACGGAGCAGCTGCCCCGCGTCATTCTGAGAAACGGGGGCAGAACGAAGTCCGAATCCTTGGCCCGAAGAATCTCGCGGGGCGTTTGCATAGTAGCGGCGAGATGCTTCGGATCAGCCTTTTTAACTTCGTATGGCTTTCCTTCTCAGCATGACGCCGCCGTCCGCGGACTTCGTTTGAGGGGATTCTTCACTGCGTTCAGAATGAGCGCGTTTGACCTGCGGACTTCGTTCAAGGGGATCTTTCCCCTTCGGCTACGCTCGAGGTCAGAATGAGCGCGGCGGGACGCACCGTCCCGCCGCGCTCAATTTTTCATTATTTCTCCCACAGTTTTTCTTTTTCTTCAATGATCTTGTCCACTTTCTCGAGGTAGGTCGGAATGTCCTTGGGACTGCCGCAGCGTTCGATGCGGCCCTCGCGCAGATACAGCTTTTTCGTGACGGCGTTCGCGCCGACGGCGAGGTTGTCGCTGATCTCCTCCATCACGTCCACGTTGTAGACGCACGCCCCCGCCCTCGTCCAGCCGACGTTCTCGTGCGCCCCCGCCATGTACTTCTGGCGGTAGAGGTAATAGGGCGCATACCCCGCCTGCGTCAGCTCCTCGCGCGAGTAGGCGATCATGTCGGAGATAACGTCGTCGGGCAGGGCCTCGACCGCACTCTTCTGCGTCCCCTTCTCCCTGACGAGCCGTTCCTCCTTCAATTTCGCGCCCTTTTTCAGGCACAGGGTGTGAACGGTGATGTTCTCGGGAGAGAGGGAGATGGCCGTGTCGATGCTGTTGCGGAATTCCTCCAAGCTCTCCCCCGTGAGGCCCGCGATGAGGTCGCAGTTGACCTCAAAGCCGTAGGGCGCGGCCATTTCAAATGCCGCAAGCACGTCTGCGGCGGTGTGCTTTCTGCCGATGGCCTCGAGCGTCCTGTCCGAAAAGCTCTGCGCGTTGATGCAGATGCGGGTGACGCCGAGATCGCGGCAGATCTGCAATTTTTCCTCGGTGAAGGTGTCGGGCCGCCCCGCCTCGACGGTGAATTCACAGCCGTTTTTGCGCAGGGGGGCGATCATTTTGAGGACCTCCCGAAGCTCCCCCGCCTCGAGCGCGAAGGGCGTCCCCCCGCCGACATAGACGGAGCGGAGGTTCCCGATGAGGGGACCTGCCGCCCTCAGCTCCCGTCCGAGGGCGGAGAGATATGCGGGCATATATTGCCGCGTCTGTCCGATCGGCGCGGTGATGAAGGAACAGTACACGCACTTCGTGGGGCAGAACGGGAGGGAGACGAAGAGATCGACGTTCCCCTCCTTTTTTTCATAGATCCCCCTCTGCGCCGCAAGGACCCGCCCGACGAGGTCGGTATTCTCCTTTGAGACGCGCAGGTCGCGGAAGAGCGATCTGAATTCCCCCGTCTTTTCGAGCTGTTGATAGGCGAGGCGGGTGGGACGGATGCCCGTGAGGGACCCCCACGGCAGATCTTTTTGGAAATATTCGGAGAGGACCTTGTAGAGGGAGAGCTTTGCGTAGCGTTTGACGAGGCTCTTTTGTTCCAATGGGGAAGAATACTCCCCGCTGTCGCAAAAGAGATGCTCCGCGCCGCCGATATACACTCTGTTTTCAAACCGCGGGCCGCTTTGGGAGGCCTCCACGGCGAGGTCAAGCTCCTCCGCGCCGTCAAACAGGCGGACGACGTCCATGAGTTCGGGTCCCAGCCAAGAGAGCGTGCATTTCACCATAATACATACCTGTTGTGCGTTTTTTCGTAGGAGAGCGTCGTCTCCTCCCCGTGCCCCGCAAGGACGGGAAGATCGCCGAGGGCGAAGAGCTTTTTGAGGCTCTTTTGAAGTTCCTCTTCGCTCCCCGTGGGCAGGTCGCACCGCCCCACGCTGCCGCGAAAGAGGGTGTCCCCCGTGAAGAGGACGGGTCCGCCCTCCCCGCTCTCCGCGGCGGGAGCGATGAGATAGCTCGCGCTGTGCCCCGTGTGCCCCGCGGTGGCAATGGCGCGGACGGTCAGGCCGCAAAGCGTTCTCTCCTCCCCGTCGGTGAGCGTGAAGTCGATAACAAAGGGCGGGACGTCTCCGCCGAACTCCGCGGCGAGGTTGTGGTGCAGGGCAAGGCCCTCCTCCCCCCGCAGAATGCCGACGCGCGCGCCCGCACTTTGGAGGGCGGCGACGCCGCCGATGTGGTCGAAGTGCCCGTGGGTCAGGAGGACGAAGCGGACGCAAAGACCCCGCCTTGCCGCTTCCTCTAAGACGCGCGGCTGTGCGGGGTCCACGGCGAGCGCGTTCACGCCGTCCGCCGTCACAAGATAGGTATTCGCCGCAAATCCGACGGGATAGATCGGGTAGATCTGCATACTCTCCCCCAAAAACCCAAAACGTGTGAAGTTTCAGTTGGTCGTCCGCCGCACGCCGATGATCTTTTCCTTTGCGGAGAGGCGGTTGATGAGGACTTCAATGTCCTGCTTGCTCAAGAGGGTGACGGTGACCTCCACGATCGCCGCGCCGCTCTTGTCGTAGCGGCCGTTGATGGAGGAGATGGAGAGGTGCATGTCCGAGAGGACGGTGGAGATCGCCGCGAGGGCTGCGCCCTGCTCCTCCGCCGTGACGATAAGCCCCGCCTTGAAGCGGGCGTCCTGCTCCTGTTTCCCCGTCCACTCGGCGGGCTGGAGCCTGTCGGATTCGGCATTTTTGAGGTTGGGACAGTCCCTTCTGTGAATGACGATGCCCCTTCCGCGCGTCACATAGCCCACGATGTCGTCCCCCGGGACGGGCGAACAGCAGCCCGCAAAGGAGACGAGGAGGCCGCTCATGCCCTTGATCGTGACCGTCCCCTTCGCGCTCCTCTCCTTGAAGGGTTGAAGGACGGGGGTGGGGACCTCCTTCCTGAAATAGTCAACGAGCTTGAAAAAAACCTGGTTGACGGAGACCGCGCCGAAGCCGATCGCCGAGAACATCTCGTCCTGCGTGTCGAAGGAGTACTTCTCGGAGACCTTTTTGAAGCTCTCGGGCGTCAAGATCTCGGAGAGCTGGTAGCCCTTCCGCTTGGCGGCGTCCTCGAGCATCGTCTTGCCGAGTTTGATGTTGTCCTCCCGCATGGCCTTGCGGAAGAACGCCTTGATCTTCGCCCTTGCCGAGGGCGATTTGACGAATTTGAGCCAATCGCGCGAGGGGCCTTTGCTCGAGGGCGAAGTGATGATCTCAACGACGTCGCCGAGTTCGAGCTTGGAGTCGAGCGGCACGATCTTGCCGTTGACCTTCGCGCCCGTACAGCGGTTGCCCACTTCGGAGTGGATGGCGTATGCGAAATCCACGGGGGTGGCGTTCTCGGGGAGGGAGATGACCTTGCTCTGCGGGGTAAAGACGAGGAGTTCGTCCGAATAGAGTTCCTCCTTGACGCTGTTCATGAACTCCTTGGAGTCCCTGAATCCCCCTTGCAGGTCCATCATTTCCCTGATCCACGAGATCCTCTGGTCGAGCGTCGTCTCCGTGTCGCGCTGTTCCTTGTATTTCCAATGGGCGGCGATACCGTATTCGGCCGTGCGGTGCATCTCCTCCGTGCGGATCTGGATCTCGAAGGGCTGGCCGAAGTTGGTGACGACCGTCGTGTGGAGGGATTGGTAGAGGTTGGGCTTGGGGGTCGCGATGTAGTCCTTGATGCGCCCGGGGACGGGCTTCCACTTCTTGTGGATCTTGCCGAGGACTTCGTAGCACTCGTCCACGGTGCCGACGATGACGCGCACAGCCGTGAGGTCGTAGATCTGGTCGAGCGTCCTGTCCTTGGTCTTCATCTTTTTATAAATGGAGTAGAAGTGCTTGGGCCGCCCGAACACTTCGCCCGTGATGTCCGATTCTTTGAGGAGGGCGTTGATCTCCTCGACGACGAAATCGACAAAGCGGTGCCTCTCCTCCAACTTCTGGTGGATGTTCTCGACGAGGAATTCAAAGGCCTCGGGGTCGAGATATTTGAGACACAGGTCCTCAAGTTCGCACTTGATCTGGCTGATGCCGAGACGCCCCGCGATGGGCGCGTAGATGTCAAGCGTCTCCTGCGCCATCTTCTGCTGGCGTTCCTTGGAGAGGAAGTTGAGGGAGCGCATGTTGTGGAGGCGGTCGGCGAGCTTGATGATGATGACGCGGATGTCCTTCGCCATCGCGATGAAGATCTTGCGGAAGTTCTCCGCCTCCTCCTCTTCCTGCGACTTAAAGACGATCTTGTCGAGCTTGGTGACGCCCGAGACGAGAGACAGGACCTCCTCCCCGAATTCCCGACGGATGTCCTCCTCCGTCGCGGGAGTGTCCTCGATGACGTCGTGCAGGAGCGCGGCCGCCACCGTGGGCGCGTCAAGCCCTAAATCGGTAAGGATCTCCGCAACGGCGCAGGGGTGGATGAAGTACGGTTCGCCCGAGGCCCTTTTTTGGTCCTTGTGCGCCTTTGCAGCAAAATCATAGGCGCGGAGGAGCATATCCCTGTCCCCTCCCGCGTAATATTCGTAAATTTTCATGAGGATGGGTTCCATCTCAATCCTCCTTCATGCGGACGGCCGCCGCATAGATGGACGAATCAAAGAGATCCTTCCTTTCGCCCCGCACGGTGCGGAGCATGCCGTTGCCGAGCGCGACAAGCCCGAGCTGTTCGAACACGGTGAGGGCGAAGAGGAGTTCCTCCTCCCCGAATCCAAGTCCCTTCCCGAAGGCCGCCGCCTCCGCAAGGGTCTCCCCCCTCAGCCCCGCCGTCCTGACGGCGGCATAGATCTTAAGGAGGGTCTCCCGCTCCACTTCGCAGGCTTTGAGTGCCTCATACCCGCAGACGTCGCCGTTGTAATACACCTTGGCGTCCCCCGTGACGCAGGGATCCCCCGCGGGGAGGTCCAAATAGACGACCTCACGGTAGGAGGAGAGGTCGCACCCCTCCTCGGGCGCATAGAGGACGGTGTTGCCGACGTTGGGGGAGGAGAGACGGAAAACGTCGATCGGAAGCCCCTTGAGGGCGGGAAAGAGGGCAAGCGTCTCCCTCGAAAAGCACACCGCCGCAAGCCCGTAGGGGCAGCTTTGGAGGCGATCGAAGAGAAGCGCGTCCGTCTCGGCAGTGGTGAGCCTTTCCCCCGCGGGGGGAAGGCCGAGCGTGCGGAGCTGGGTCTCGAAGGCGTCAAGCTCCGCCTGCCTTCCGCTCATGCCGTCGCAGATCACGGCGCGGACAAAGCCCTTCAGATACTCCCTGCCGCGGAACTCGGAGAGATTGTATTCATAGACGATCGTCTTTTTGACGTCGCTCCGCAGGACTTTGAGGTCCTTCACGCCGCCGAAATCCATGAACGAAAGCCCGTCCAGCGGGAAGGAGACGTGGGCCGAACCCGCCTTGACGGGATAGGCGTCCACCCTGCCCGCCTCCGCGGCAAAGAGCGGCCGCCTGTTGCCGACGCCGAAGGGTTCCAGCCGTTCCAGCTCGCGCGCGAGCCGTTCGGGGTCCTCCCCCGCGCCGCAGACGGCGAGGGTGGGTTCGAAATCCTCCCGCCTGTAATGGGAGCCGATGTATTCGTTGAGGGCGGCCTTTAATTTTTCGAAATTTTCCTCTCTGACGTTGACGCCCGCCGCCTGCGCATGCCCGCCGAATTCCTCGATGTACTCCGAACAGGCCTTTAAGGCCTCGAAGATGTTGACGGCCTCGATGCTCCGCACGCTCCCCTTGAGCATGCCGCCGCGCTTCACAAACAGGAGCGCGGGGCGGGAAAATTCCTCCGCGACGCGGGCGGCGACAATGCCGACAAAGCCCGCGTTCCAGCCCTCCGCGGCGAGCATGATGACGTTGCCGAAGGCCCCCTCCTCCCGTGCCATCGCCGAGGCCTGCGCATACAGGCCGTCGCAACAGCGTTGCCGCTCGGCATTGTAGAGTTGGAGCTTTTCGGCAAGCGGGGGGATCTCCTCCTCGGTCTGCGTCGTAAACAGCCTGAGCGCGGCCTTGGCGTCCCCCATCCTCCCCGCCGCATTGATGCGGGGCGCGAGGGTGAAGGAGAGCGTCTGCGCCGTGACCTTTTCGCTCTTCTGCAAGAGTTCCGTGAAGGCGGGGCGGGGACTTTTTTCGATGAGCCGCAGGCCCTCCGCCACGATGTCGCGGTTCTCGCCGAGGAGCGGCACGCTGTCCGCCACGGTGGAGAGCGCGGCGAAGTCCAAATAGGCGTACGCCCTTTCGCCGAGGAGGGCACAGGCGAGCTTGAACGCCACGCCCGCGCCGCACAGATTGTCGTAAGGGTAATCATCGTGCAGTTTGGGGTTGACGATGATGCAGTCGGGAAGGACTTCGGGAAGTTCGTGGTGGTCGGTGACGATCACATACGCCCCCTGCTCCTTGATGTACTCGACCTCCTCTCGGTTGGAGATGCCGCAGTCCACCGTGATGAAGAGGTCGGGCAGGAATTCGTCGAAGATGGCGTCGATCGCGCCGCGGTTGAGGCCGTACCCCTCCAGCCGCTCGGGGACGTAGAGGTAAGGCTCTATGCCGAATGCCCTCAGCGCACGGGAGAGAATGGCGCACGCGCCGATCCCGTCGGCGTCGTAGTCGCCGTACACGGCGACGTTCCACCCCTCCTCCCGCGCCTGCGTGATGAGGTCCACGGCCTCCCGCATGCCCTGCATGAGGAAGGGCGAGAGGAAATGCTCCTTCCCCGGGGTGAGAAAGGCGCGCATCTTCTCCTCCGTGTCCATGCCGCGGGCAAAGAGAAGCCCTGCCGTCGTCTCGGTGAGAGACAGCTTCCCTGCAAGCGTTCTTACGGTATTCAGTTGTTCGGGAGAAAATTCATATTCCCGGACAAGTTTTTTCATGCCGTTCTCCGTGACGCCGGGGCGCGGGCGATCTTGGCCGCGCTTCCCGAAATTATCAAAACGGCGGGAATCGCTCCCGCCGCCAAAATGATGTTCCGATTACTTGTCGGCCTGTTTTTCCTTGCCGACATACTTGGGTCTGCCCCTGCGCGAGAGCTTATCGAACGCGCCCTTGACGTGTACATGGAGCGCGGGGCCGAAGAGCAGCGACGAATACACGGGGCCGACGACGGCGACAAGCAGAGGCAGTACAGCCGCCCTGACGCCGGGGGTCGCAAGCGCACCCGTGAGGAGGATGACGGCGGCGACGATGCCCGCGCAGACGGCGATCTTCTTCCACACGCCCGCATAGGCGGTCTCCACAGCCGTCTCCGCATCGACGGGGACCTGCGATTCCTTCTTGACGGAGCGGAGCTTCATGCAGTGGAAGAGCCAAAGCACGAGAGAAAGCAGAGCCGCGGTCGCCGCGAACCAAACGGGAGCGGCGGCGTAGACGGGAATGCGCGTGATCGCAAGCAGGGCGAGCGTGAACAGCGCGTCATGCACGGCGAGCGTGAGGCCCGTGAGCGCGCTGCCGACGCCGAAGCGGATCGCGACATAGACGAGCGCGACGACGATGCCGACGGCGACCGCCCCGCGCCAGACGTAGTTGGCCGTAGAGATGACCGATTCGCTGTGCCACACGGTGTAGACGGTGTACTCGCCCGAAAGATCGGCGTCCGCCTTGATCTTGGTCTGAAGGTCTGCCTCGACCTTCGCCTGTGTTTCGGCGGAGACCTCCGAGGTGAAGTAGAATACAAAGGAAGCCGTGTAGGGCTGCGCGGACTCGTTGGAGATCGCGACGCTCGTCGCCTTCCTCATGTCGGAGACGGAGAGACCGTTGCTCTTGAACACGTCCTCGCAGAAGCCCTCGAGCTTGTCCTGCTTCTTCTCGTCGATGTCAACGACGACGTTATATTTGACTTCGAATTGGGTGTTCTTGGGACGCTCCGCGGCGGTGTTGAAGCCGAGAACGGCCATCAGAATGACGCCCGCGATGATGATCACTGCGGAGACCGCAAGCCAAATGGGGAGTTTCTTCCACGGTTTGAACTTATTCATCTTCGGTTTCCTCCCTTGCAAAGTTGCAGAAGGCACCCTTCTTGGGCGTGTAAGCCATGAGGATCGCCCAGTTGAAGCGGTTCACGAGCAACGCCCCCAGCCCCGAGAACACTGCGGTGAGGCCGAACACGAAGGCGAAATTGCTCAGTGCGGGAAGCGCGACGAAGAACATGAAGAATCCCGCAAGGGCGAGGACGATGTGCAGATCGAAGAGATCCCAGAAGCACTTCGAATACCCCGTCTTGACGGAAGAGACCATCGTCTTGCCCGTCGCGTACTCCGCCCTCGCCTTCTCAAAGGTGACGGCGTCGGAGACGCTGAGGAGTACGGAGGTGAGCATGAAGGCAATGAACGTCTCGACGCTGAGCGTCAGGAAGGGGATCGCCCACACGCAGAGGACCGACGCGCACAGGAACAGAAGATAGGTGTAGAGGTGCGCGAAGCCGAGGAGGTGATACCTCACAAAGAAGAACACCAGCATCGCAAGCGCGGACACGCCGAACACGATATACATCCAAAGGAGGGAATTCTCGCCGTACAGCGCGTGGTAGGAATTGCCGTCCTTTACATTGAACGAGAGTTCCGTCTTGACCCCGTTGACCGCCGTGTCGATGAGGACGGCCGAGGACTTCGCGGAGATCTCGGTAAAGCTCGAATTGGAGATGTAGAGGCTGTCCTGATCGATCTTCTCGCTCACGGACAGCTGGAGGGCGTCGTTGTCGCCGACGCGGAAGAACACCGTCGCGGAGGAGTCCGCCGCCCCGCTCGAGGCGGTTGCAAGGGCTTCCCTTCCCTTCTTGGTGAAGTCGATGACGACGAAGCTCGAACCGTCGGCCCCCGTCCTCCAATAGGCTCCCTTCACATAGTCGGTGATCTTCTCTGTCGAACGGGCGGGCATGATCGTGGACGCGCTCGACGCGTCAGAGCCGTACTTCACGGTGAAATCGCCCGTGTAGGAGAGGGGCGTGAAGGCCGCGCCGTCGTTCTGCGGGACAAACACGCGGACGGCGTACCCGTCGAACACGCTGACGCGCACGTCCTCGAGGTGCAACGCCTCATAGCGGGCGGTGAAGAGGTCCACCGCGCTCTGAAATTCCGCTTTGAAATCGTCGTTCGGCTCGTAGGCCGCGCCGCCGTTGCTCTTGATCTTCTCGGTATCGAAGTAGAGGTTGCCGACCTTTTCGTACTGCTCCTCGTAGTCTGCCTTTTCCTCTTCCGTCATCCGTTCGAGAGACGTATCGTACTCCTCGGCAGAGATGACGCCTTCGGGATAATATACGGCCGAAAAGCCGCCGCCAAGATATCTGTCGCTCTCGTCGTCCGCACCGCCGTAGCGCATGCCGAGATCGGCGTCCTTCTGCGTCATCCGAAGAATGGAATTATAGGTATCCGTCCCGTTCGGCAGACCGAACGACACGAAGCATATAAAACACAGTCCGGCGATCAGCAGTGACATCAGCGTCAGACAAATTGCCGATTTAACCTTGCCCATTGCCTCCTCCTATCTGAAACGCGGGCCAAGCCCGCCCGAAAAATTCCCTTGGGAAATTCCGCTATCTATCATTATATATAAAATGAGCAACATCGTCAAGCCGAATTGCAAGCATTTTATCAAATTTCGTCTATTTTTCTTTGATTTTGCGCATGGCAAGCACGCGCATGGCGCACTCGATCCGCTTTTTCATCATCGCGCAAGTGATCTCGTAGGGTTCGTTGACGTCGCCGTTGAAGTGGTAGTTGTTCGCACTGCATCCGCCCGAGCAGATGAACTTGGCAAAGCAGCCCTCGCACTTCTTCCGCGTGAAGAGACAGCTCTCCGCAAACCCCCTCCTTATCGCAGGATCGAGCTTGCCCTCAAAGACGTTGCCCATCTTCCACTTGGGATCCCCCGCGAATTGGTGGCAGGGATAGATGTCGCCGTTCGGGACGACGGAGAAGTACTCGTTCCCCGCGCCGCAGGCGGAGACCCGCTTTTCGAGGCAGGGGCCGCCCTCGAGATCGACGTTGAAGTGGAAGAAGTTGAAACCTCTCCCCTCCTCTTCCCGCTTGATGTACTCGTCGCAGAGAACTTCGTACTCCCTCTCGATGGCGGGGAGGTGTTCCTCCCTGATCTGAAGTTCGGGGATCTCGGTGACGACGGGTTCCACAGACAGGGAATCGAAGCCCTGGTCGGCGAGGAAGAGGACGTCCTTCGAGAAGTCGAGATTCTTGGCGGTGAAGGTCCCGCGGACATAGTAGTGCTTGTCCCCCCTTGCGCGGACGAACTTCTTGATCTTCTCGATGACGATATCGAAGCTCCCCTTGCCGTTGACCGTCTGCCGCACGGCGTCGTTGACTTCCCTCCTGCCGTCGAGGGACAGGACGACGTTCTCCATCTCCTCGTTGAAGAATCTGATGGTCTCGTCGTCGAGGAGGAGGGCGTTGGTCGTCGTCGTGAAGAGGAACTTCTTGCCCAACTTTGCGGCCCCCGCCTTGGCGTAATAGACCGTCTCCTTGACGACGCCGAGGTTCATGAGGGGTTCGCCGCCGAAGAAGTCCACTTCGAGGACCTTCCGCTTCCCGCTCTCCCTGAGGAGAAAGTCGATGGCGGCCTTGGCGGTCTCAAAGGACATCATCTCCCGCGCGGCGTGGTAAGCCCCCTCGTCCGCAAAGCAGTATTTACAGCGGAGGTTGCAGTCGTGGCAGATGTGCAGGCACAGGGCCTTGACCTCATTGCTCTTGATGGGACGGGCGGAAGTTTCGGGCGCGCCGAGCAGCCCCGCCTCTTTCAGGCCGAGGATGTCCCTGAGTTCCTCGTCGGTCAGCGCGATCGGCTCCCCCGAGAGATATTTTGCCGTCCTCTCGTCACAGGCGTGCAGGCTCCCGCTGCCCGTGTCGTAGACGTAGTGATCGTTATGATATGTAAAGACGTGGATCATAGAGTACCGAAAAAAGCGACGCGACGCGCCGCTTTTATGATGTTCGCGTATGCTTATTTTTGCTCGTCGATCTTCTGTTCTCTCGTGACGCGCTCGCAGGACTGGTTCCCCACCGTACAGCTCGTCTTGCAGGCGGACTGGCAGGTGCTTCTGCATTCGCCGCAACCCGTGACCTTCTTCTCCGCAGGTTTTGCAATGGTCTTGATCATATCAGTGTCCTCTCTTTCTGTTTTTCACCATTATACAACCATATGGGAAAATTTGCAAGTGTTTTTTCAGTCTTTCCGCAATTTCGCGCCGAGAAGTCCGCCCGCCCCGCCGAGAATGGCGCAGACGACGAGTTCCAGCACGAAAAATCCGTCGATGCGGAACCCTCCGCCGATCATGGCAAAGAGCAGGAGGGTGAGGACGGCGAACGCGATCCCCGCGCCCGCCCCCTTCAAAAGGGCGCGTTCCCCCCTGACGAAGAAGGCCGACGCCGAAAAAGCGGCGACGCACTTCACACACCAATTGACGGCCGTCACGCCCGCCTGCGGCATGGAGAAGCACTTGACGAAGATCGCCGCCACCGCAAGGGAGAGCAGAGAGAACACTGCCCCGAAGAGCGCGGCGAAAAAAATCTGTCTGAATGTAGCGATCGCAAATTCCCTGTCCATAAAAACCTCCGCACACCGTAAGGTATGCGGAGGGAAACGCCATTATTCCTGCGGCCCGTCCTGCACTTCGGGACTGCTGTCCGCGGCGGGCGCATCCTCTGCGGGAACGTCCGCGGGGGACTCTTCGGCCGTCTGACCGCCCTTTGCGGCCTCCTTGGCGGCGCGTTTTGCCTCTTTCTCCTGCTGTCTGCGGAGTTCCGCCTCCTCCCGCGCGATCTGCGTGGGACCCTTGGCGTCCGTCTCGTAGATGCACTCCTTCATGAGCTTGAGGCGGGACTTGCCCGAGGCCTCGCTGCCCGTCTCGATGATGACGGTGTTGTCGTCGCAGACTTCCACGACGACGCCGCAGATGCCCCCGCGCGACGTCACCTTGTTGCCGGGCTTGATCGCCTCGATGGATTCCACATACTCCCGTTCCCCCGCCTTGTTCTTCCTGCCCGAGAGGAGGAACCATGCGATGATCATGACAAAGACGGCGATGATGATGATCGTGAAGCCCCAATTAAAGGGTTGCTGGGGGGTGGTGCCGTCCCCGCCGTCCGACGGCTGCTCTGTCGTGGAGTCTGCAAGCCGATGTACTTCGGGCAGATCCCCGTGAATGAGATCGTATGTTTCCGAAAGGTATAATTCCATGCTGTTCTCCTTTTTCTCTATCATACTATTTCGGCGGAAATTTTGCAAGCGATTTCACCCTGCATTTTGCCTTTCGCGGCAATTTGATAGGGGGATCATGTCGTTTCTTCGCCCTGTTTGGCATAGAACTCCCTCACGAAGTCGCGGAGATACCCGTGGAGGATGGCCTCCCTCAGTCCCCGCATGAGGGAATGGAGGTAGGCGATGTTGTGCAGGGAGAGGAGCATGCCGCTCATCATCTCCCCCACGTTGACGAGGTGGCGGAGGTAGGCCTTGGTGTAGTGCGTGCAGGTGTAGCAAGTGCAATCGGGGTCGAGCGGGGTGAAGTCCTCCCTGTACTTCCCGTTGCGGACGACGACCTTCCCCCGCGAGGTGAGGGCCGTGCCGTTGCGGGCGACCCTTGTCGCGAGAACGCAGTCGAACATGTCCACGCCGCGGAGTACCCCCTCGACAAGGCAGTCGGGCGAGCCGACCCCCATGAGATAGCGGGGCACGTCCGTCGGGAGCTTCGGCTGTAAAAAGTCGAGAAATTCGTACATGAGCGGCTTCGGCTCCCCCACCGACAGCCCGCCGATGGCGATGCCGTGCTTGACATACGGGAGACAGCGTTTGAGGCTCTCCTCCCTCAGATCCCTGTAAAAATTGCCCTGCACGATGGGGAAAAGGGCCTGATCGGGCCTGTCGTGGGCAAGATAACACCGCTCGAGCCACTTTGCCGTCCGCTCCATGGCGGCCGCGGCCTGTTCGTGCGTGTAGCCGTATTCACTGCACTGGTCGAACGCCATCATGACGTCCGACCCGAGGTTGTGCTGGATGCGCATGGCAAGCTCGGGCGTGAAGGTGTGATAGCTCCCGTCAACATGGGAGGAGAAAGTCACACCGTCGTCGGTGATCTTGTTGAGTTTGGCGAGCGAAAAAACCTGAAACCCGCCGCTGTCGGTGAGAATGGGCCTGTCCCAATTCATGAACTTGTGCAATCCCCCCGCGCGGGCGATGAGTTCGTCCCCGGGGCGCATGTACAGATGATAGGTGTTGGAGAGAATGATCTGCGAGCCGATCTCCTTGAGGTCGCGCGGGAGCATTCCCTTGACGGTCGCCTGTGTGCCGACGGGCATGTAGACGGGCGTCTCGATGTCCCCGTGCGGGGTATGGAAAACTCCCGCCCTCGCCCCCGTCTCGGGGTCCGTCTTTTGAAGTTCAAAGGAAAAATATTCGTTGTTCATAGGTCACAGTTTGATTTTGGATTTGAATGGAAATGCGGTGATGGTTCGGCTGCGCTCACCATGACGGAATCAGAAAGCCCCCTCGGTCACCCGCAAGGGGAAATGGGTTTTGAAACCCCTCTGTCTCGGCTACGCCTCGACATCTCCCCTATGAGGGGCGACGAGGGTCTCCCGCTCATTCTGAGCGTAGCGAAGAATCCCCTTAAACGAAGTCCGTGAGTTTATGAGATCCTTCGCCTGCGGCTCAGGATGAGCGCGACGCGCTCGTGCCGCGCTTGGGATCAAATAGAATGCGCGCGGGGCAGAATGAGCGCGACGCGCTCAATTTTCAATTATAAAAACAAGCACGCGTCGCCGAACCTTACGGGAGGCAGGACTGCTCGGCTTAGAGCCGAGAAAGACAAGGAGCGCGAGGAAAACCCGAAGGAGTTTACTAAGACGTAAATGACTGAGGGTTGCCGCAGCGCGACACAGTATTTCGACGGCTATAAGACGAGCATAGCGTCTCCAAAGGAGAAAAATCTGTACCGCTCCCTCACAGCTACCTTGTAGATTTCCAGCACTTCCTCGCGGGAGCAGAGACAGCTCACAAGCATCAAAAGGGTGCTTTCGGGCAGGTGGAAATTGGTGATGAGCGCGTCCACGCACTTCATGCGGTAGGGCGGGTAGAGAAAGATCGATGTGTCGCCGCGGCCCGCGTTCACGGTGCCGTCCCCGTTTGCCACAGTCTCGAGCGTGCGGACGGAGGTCGTGCCGACGCAGATGACCCTTCTCCCCTCCCGCTTCGCCGCGTTGATACGCTCCGCCGCCTCTTCGCTCACCTCATAGAACTCGCTGTGCATGACGTGTTTTTCAACGTCGTCCACCTTGACGGGACGGAAGGTGCCGAGGCCCACATGGAGCAGGACTTCCACGACCTCCACGCCCATATCTTTGATTTTTTGCAGAAGCTCCTCGGTGAAGTGAAGCCCCGCCGTGGGGGCGGCCGCCGAGCCGTTCTCGCGGGAGTAGACGGTCTGATACCGCTCGGGATCCTCGAGTTTTTCGTGGATATAGGGGGGCAGAGGCATCGTGCCGGCGCGGGAGAGGACGTCCTCAAACGCGCCCTCGTAGAAAAACCTGACCTGCCGCTCCCCCGTCTCCGTGACGGAGAGGATCTCGAGGGAGAGTTCGCCGTTGACGAAAAGTTTCGTCTGCGGGCGGCACTTCCTCCCCGGGCGGACAAGGCACTCCCATGTGTCGAGGCCGAGCCGTTTCAGGAGGAGAACTTCGACCTTGCCGCCGTTTTCCGTATGGGCAAAAAGACGGGCGGGAAGCACCCGCGTGCGGTTGACGACGAGTACGTCCCCCCTCTTGAGATAGTCGGTGACGTCGCGGAAGATGCGGTGTTCGACGGTCTTTGTGTCCCTGTGATAGACGAGAAGGCGGGAGGAATCCCGCGGCTCGGCAGGCGTCTGCGCGATCAGCTCCTCGGGCAGGTCATAGTAAAAATCAGAAGTTTTCATAGATGAAATTGAAGAGTTATTTCGAACATTTCTTTGCTTGCCCCGCCACTTTCTCGCCCCCTCCATGGGAGGGGGTAGGGGGGTGGGTCACAGCATTTCTGCGTCATTCAGAGCGTAGCGAAGAATCTCGCGGGGCTTCGAAAAGAAATGTTCGAGGGGTCAACGTTGTGCATTCCATAGTCTTATCACCCCACGAACCCTTGTACCTTGAAAGACATTGTGGTTCCCGTAGGGTACCGAATGGGGTCGCCCACGGCGGAAGTGAATTCCGCCTAAGGCAAGTATTTTTGGAATGTTTCGAACATTTCTTTACTCGCCCACCCCTTGCCCACCCCTTGAGGGGTGGGTGGCTCGCCGCCTTGCGGCGAGACGGAAGGGGTGTCCTTCGAAAAGAAATGTTCGAGCGAAAGTGCTATCGACATCAATCGATTTGGTCTCGGAAGCGTTATATGCAAGGACATTGTGGTTCCCGTAGGGTACCAAATGGGGTCGCCCACGGCGGAAGTGAATTCCGCCTAAGGCAAGTATTTTTGGAATGTTTCGAACATTTCTTTGCTCGCGCCGCCATCTTCTCGCCCCCTCCATGGGGTGCCGCGGCGCAATTCTGCTCAACAGCCCTGTGGGCTGTGAGCTGCGCCGCGGCAGGAGGCGTGGCCTCGCCGACGGGGGTTACGGCGGTCCTTGCCGCCGTAACGGGTAGGGGGGTGGGTCACCGCATTTCTGCGTCATTCAGAGCGTAGCGAAGAATCCCGAGGAACGAAGTCCTTAAGTTGCGGCGTCATGCTGAGAAGCAAAGTGATACGAAGTTGAAAAAGCTGACCCGAAGCATCTCGCCGCTTCTATGTGTACATCGCCCCGCGAGATTCTTCGGTTCCGCTTGTCTGACTTCGTTCCGTCCCCGTTTCTCAGAATGACGCGGGGCCGCTCCGTGGGTCTATGAGATCCTTCGGCTACGCCTCAGGATGAGCAATTCCCCCCACCGCCTTCGGCGGAGCTTCCCCCCCGTAGGGGGTAGGCCTTGCCCCCTCCGTGGGAGGGGGGTAGGGGGGTGGGTCACCGCTTTCCCCTCGTCGCCCCTCATAGGGGAGATGTCGAGGCGTAGCCGAGACAGAGGGGTTTTCAAAACCCCTTTGGCAGTCACATGCGGACCGACAAAATCTGTCCTATTCCTCCGTATCAAAGACGGAGAGCTGTTTTTTGACGGATTCGGGCATCTTCATGCCCATGTGTTCGTAGCCGCCTTTGAGACAGATCCTGCCGCGCGGCGTGCGGGCGATGAACCCGAGTTGGATGAGGTACGGCTCGTACACGTCAAGAATGGTGTTGACGTCCTCGTTGATCGTCGCGGCGAGCGTGTCAAGTCCCGCGGGGCCGCCGTTGAACTTTTCGATGAGAGCGCGGAGGAGGTTCCTGTCCGTCTCGTCGAGGCCCAGCTCATCGATCTCCATTTTGCGCAGAGCCATGTCGGCGTCCTCCTTGGTGATGGCGGTGCTGCCCTTGATGGCCGCAAAGTCCCTCACCCGCTTTAAGAGCCTGTTGGCGATGCGGGGAGTGCCGCGGCTGCGCCTCGCGATCTCGTAACTCCCCCTCTCCTCCACGGAGATGCCGAGCGTCCTCGCCGAGCGCGAGACGATCTTCTGAAGCTCCTCGGGCGTGTACATATCGAGGCGGCATATGATGCCGAAGCGGTCGCGCAAGGGGCTGGAGAGCATGCCCGCCCGCGTCGTCGCCCCGATGAGGGTGAACCGTTTGAGCGGCAGACGGATGTTCCGCGCCATGGGGCCTTTCCCCACGATGATGTCGAGGGCATAATCCTCCATTGCGGAGTAGAGCGTCTCCTCCACGGTGCGGTTGAGGCGGTGGATCTCGTCGATGAAGAGGACGTCCCCCTCGTTGAGGTTGGAGAGGATCGCGGCGAGGTCCCCCTGCCGCTCGATCGCGGGGCCTGAGGTGAGCTTGATCTGCGTCCCCATCGTATTGGCGATGATGTGCGCGAGGGTGGTTTTCCCAAGCCCCGGGGGGCCGTAGAGGAGGACGTGGTCGAGGGCCTCCCCCCGCTGCCGCGCCGCCGCCATGTAGACTTTGAGGTTCTCCTTGACCTTGTCCTGCCCAACGTAGTCCTCGAGCGTCTTGGGACGGAGGACATTCTCCTCTAAATCGTATTCGCTTTTCTCTCCCGAGAGCAGTCTCTCGTCCCCGAATTCTTCGTCAAACATATGATCCTCCGTTGATATGACTGTAATAATGCGCGGCCATACAGATGTTTTGCCCGCCGTCTCAATATCTGCGCGACTTCTTGTTCCCCCACAGCATGACGGCGACCTGCGCCACCGTCCCCGGGATACTGTACACAATGGTCGCGATCATGGTAAAGAGGAAGAAAGACGCCTCAAAGTCCTCGTCAAGCTCCTCGATCGGGGGAATGGCGGAGTTCCCGATGAGAGAGAAGACGGCGAGGGAGCCGATCATCATGAGGGGCGCGAGCATCGCGCCGTAACTCCCGTTGCCGAACAGGAGGATGGCGAGCGTGATGACGAGCGCGGCGATCGTCCACATGACGGTCATGATCCGTATATCCACGACAAGTTCGTCGTAGACAGATTGGGGGAACATGCCCGCCTCAAAGAGGGTTTCCACCTCGCCGAAGCGGGGCAGGACCTTGCCGACGTCTATGTTCGCCCACACGACGATCCCGAACGCGAGGACGAACCCCGGGAGCGCGGCAGCCCTCGGGAACCGCTTCCCGTTCTCGAAGGCGATCAGGCAGAAGAGGCTCTCCGCGCCGCTGAGAATGAGCGCGCTCCAGAACGGGACTTCGGGAATGAAGAAGAGGATGAGCGTCCCCATCGAGAAGATGACCCAACAGACGATGTTGGCGACGGTGCTGTTCCCCCGCATGCGGAAAACGCCGACGATGACGAGAACGACGCCCGCGACCTCAGGCAACACGAACAGAAGTGCCTGAAGGAGGAGATAGAGCAGATAACAATGCCCCTCTTCGCTCTCTTTGAGCTGTATCTGCGTGCAGAAGCCGAGAGACAGCGAGGCCGCAAAGGTGATGAAGGTGACGGCGACATAGACGCACACCGCGTTAAACTCCGCGCCGACCGCCTGAAAGATCATGCCGATAAAGAGGGCGGAGCCGCTCTCGGCGTAGAAGTACCACATGAGTACCTGGCTCACCGCGAAGGCGCAGAGGGAGATCGGCAGAGGGGCGAAGGAGCCGTTGCCCTTCCGCACGGTGGCGCAGACGGCGACCGCGGGGACGATGAGGCACGCGCCCGCAACGGTGGGAACGGCCGCGAACACCGCTCCCGTGAATACCGCATACAGCCATGCGGGGAAGTTCCACCCGTCGCGGACGTTCTTCCGCACGGTGAAAACGATGAGGACGGCAGAGATGACGGAGAGGATCGCCGTAAAGACTGCGGCGATGACGGCCACGTCCCCGAAGAACTTCGTCAGAATGAGAAGTTCCCCGCTTGCAAGGTAGACAAAGAAGGAGACCGCAAGCCCCCCAAGGCACGTTATGACGGGCACGAGCGTCAAAAGCAGCATGTTGAACTTCGCCGCCCGTGCGCGGCGGCGGTCCGCCCGTACGCGGCGGAGCCGCTCCGTCTCGCTGTCGTAGTTCTGCCGTGCGCGGCGGGGCTGGTCGGAGAGGACGCGGTCGATCGTGACGTAGAGCGTGCTGTTCCCCCCGACGGAGGCAAAGAGCCTGGCATTTTTGAGATTTTCGTTGTCCGTGACGTCGCGGGTCAGGGCGTACAGCCCCTCCTCGCCCGAGACGGAGCAATCGTCCAAAAAGGCCTGCCAATACTTCTGCGACTGTTCGCGGAGCTTGGTGCGGACGGTGGCGCGGCATCTCAGGATCTCCGACTTGTCGCGGAGGCGGACGGCGTTGATCGCGAATTCGATGCACGCGTCGTCCTGCAGGAGTTCGGCAAGCTCTTTGAGACAGGTATAGATCGAGAGATAGATGTTGTCCTCCACTGCCCCGTGCTTCACGAGGTAGAAGTCGAGGGCGTGCTTATAGTTCTCGTCCTCGATGAGGGTCCCGACATACCGCAAAAGGGAGAGCGGATTGTTGGTCCTGTGGTCCACGAGGACGCGGTTGAAGTAAGCGGCGTCGTCGTGGGGGTCGATCTCGAGGAGGAGGTCGTTGTATCTGCCGATCCTGTCGTACATCTCCCCCTCGAAGAGAAGGGCGATGAAGGCGTTCACATACCCCGCATAGAGGTCGTTGGCGTCGCTCGGGAACATCTGCAAGAGGAGGTCGAACGCGCCGCATGCGGCGTCGGGGTCGCTGCCCAAACGGCGGGTGATCATGCCGAAGAGTTCCTTCACCGCATAGTCGTTGAAGCCGTAGGCGAAGAGGCCGTTTTCCACCGCGGAGGCGTTCTCCGCCTTTGCGCAGAACGTCACGGCGGCCGCGTCGCTCGTCAGGCCGTTCTCCGCGCGGAACACGGCGAACAGGGCCTCCCGATGCCCCGCAAAGACTTTGAGGATGTTCTTGAAGTAGGGAACGGCCGCCCGCCCGCCGCCGAGGGCGTGTGCAAACTCCTCGTTCATGGATATGTATTTTTCGGTCTCGGAGACGGTGCGGATCACGGCGTCGAACACGGCGGGATCGGCCGTGCGGATGGCCCTGCGGTACATGATCTCGCTCAGCGCGGCGATGTTGCTCTCCTCCGATTCGGGGAGCGCGATGTACTCGCAGTAGGCGGGCAAGTCCTCCCGAAGGGAGACGTGGCGGTAGAGAACGGAGTAATAGGTCCGCCGCTCCGCCTCGCCCGAACAGGCGAGGGCCTTCTCGTAATATTCGAAGTTGTCAATGGTCTGCTCCGTCTCGGCGATGGCGGCGTCATCCTTGCACCCGTACTGCGCGAGAAAGAGGATCCAATAGGCGCGGGAGATGCCCTTGTTGTGCGCAAGGGCCTCCATGCAGTAGGTCTTGGCGTACTTGAACTCCCCCTTCGCCAAAAATGCCTCCGCGTTCGTCAGTTGTACTTCCACGGAGACGTCGGCGGCGCGGATCGTCTCGATCTTGCGCTTTTCGATGCTCTGTCTTACGGCCGTCTTGGGCGCGACGGAGGTCTCCCCGTAATTCTTGCGCCCCGTGAGGCGGACGTCGTCCCCGAGGATCTGCCGCCGCACATACTCCTCGACGCGCTCCATGTGGTCGGGCTTGGCCCAATCAATGCCCTGGATGCGCTGGGGGACCTGATCGAAGGGCAGGCGTTCCACGGGGCGGCCGTCATAGACGAAGGTCAAAGAGTCGGGCCGCTTCTTTCCGCCCGCCTCCCCCCGCCGCATGTTCAGAAAGCGGGTATATTCGTTCTTGACCCACGGCGTGTCGAGATAGTTCTCGTCCGAACACACGATGAGCATGCACTTGGAGGTGTAGAGGGCATAGAGAATGAGGGCCTCGTAGGGGCTTCCCGTCCTCCCCTTGTTCTCCTCCTCCGAATAGAAGGGCCTGTAACCCATCTTTTTGAGCTGTTTATAGATCTCGGCGGCGCGGGCCTTGTCGGCCGTGGGCGTCACCCTGTCCTCTTCGGTCACCTTGACGCAGAGAAAGCAGTCGTAGACCGTCCCCTCCTGCCCGAGGCGGCGGAATTCTTCCTTGATCGCGTCGATCTCCCGCCCCCGCGCCTCAAACATCGCCCGCTGTTCGGGCGTCGCGAGGGAAAGGGCCTTCCTGTAGTTGCCGTCGTCGCAGAACTTCTTCCCGTCGATGTCGGCGATCGCATAGCAGAGGGGTTGGAGGCGGTTGTTTACGATGTCCCTCAGCGTCTGGATCCTGAATTTGGCGAGGGCCATGCCGAAATAGGCCACAGGTTCGGCGGGGTCGCTCTCCGCCGCCTTGCGGTAGGCCGTGTAGGCGTCCTCAAAGTGGCAGGTATCGAGGGCAAGCTCGCCGCTCCTCATGTAGCCCAATGCCGCGGGAGAGGTCTCCTTCCCCGGCAGGATATGATACATCTTACAGAATCGGCACTGTACGATCCCGCCTTCGGCACGGAGGACTTCCTCCCCGAACGCTGCCCCGCAGTTCTTACAGACCAATTCTTCCGTGTGTCCGCTTTGTCCCATGGCACTCTCCTTCCCCTTGGTAAAAACGTCCCGCTACATTCCCCTCAGCGCGAGGGACAGGATCTCTTCCACCGTCTTTGCGCCGTTCGCCTTCGCGCGGTCCACGGCGCGCGCACTCTCCTGCCGCGTGAAGCCCATTCCCATGAGGGCGGAGACGGCGTCCTCGTCCTCCGCGCTTGCGGGAGCGGAGACCCTGCCCCCAACGCTGTCCGCGCCGAGGATCTCGTCGGCGGAGATCTTGCCGTGAAGTTCCAAAATGATGCGCTCGGCCGTCTTTTTGCCGAGGCCCTTGACGGAGGACAGACGCTTGCTGTCCGCCGAAGCGATGGCCTCGGAGACCTCCGAGGGCCGCATCGAAGAGAGGACGGTCATCGCCAGCTTCGCCCCCACGCCCTGCACGGAGGTGAGTTTCAGAAAGAGGCTCTTCTCCTGCGGGTCGGCAAAGCCGAAAAGAGTCACGTCGTCCTCGGAGACTTTGAGGTAGGTGTAGACCTCCCCCTCTTCCCCCTTTCTCACGCCCGACAGGCGGGAAAAGGCCGCCCCCGAGCAGACGACTTCATACCCCACGCCGTTCACCTCCATGAGAACGAACGACGGGTCGAGATATTTGACCGTACCTTTTAAGTATCCTATCATGATGTACCCCTGATGACAAAATCGGAATGCCGCCCGAACGCTACTTGACGCCGTAGAGCGAGGAGAATCTGCTCGTGAAGGCGTGGCAGAGCGCGACGGCGAGCGCGTCGGCCGCGTCGTCGGGGCGGGGAATGGTTTTGAGGCGGAGGTGGGAGGCGACGATGCGCTGCATCTGCTGTTTGTCCGCCCCGCCGTAGCCCGTGAGGGCCTGTTTGATCTGGTTGGGCGTGTACTCGAAGATCTTCCCGCAACGCTTGTTGCAGGTGAGGAGCATCACCCCCCGCGCATGGGCGACGGCGATGCCTGTGGTGATGTTCTTGGAGAAGAACAGCTCCTCCATCGCCGCCTCGTCGGGATGATACTTGTCGAACACGGCGTTCAGCTCCTCCTCGAGAATGCACAGCCGCACGGGGAAGCTCTCGCCCGCGGGCGTCTTGATCGCGCCGTAGGAGACGCATGCGCAGTTTCCGCGCGCGTCCTTTTCGATGACGCCGTACCCCATGGTCCCGAATCCGGGGTCCAACCCCAATATAATCATATGTTTATTTTACAGGAAATCGCAGGTTATGTCAAGAAATCCGTCTCGTATTTTGTAAACAACGCTTGCTTTTTTCCCGAAAATGGAGTACCATAGAGAGAGGACATGGACACGATCGAACAAAACGTAAAGGAGCTTTTGAGGGAGATCTCGGGCGGGAACGGGTTCGGGGAACCCGTTGTCCTCGTCGCCGCGACAAAGACGCGCACGCCCGAGGAGATCTGCCGCGCCGTCCGCGCGGGCGTCCCCGCCGTCGCCGAAAATAAAGTGCAGGAGTTCCGCGATAAATTTGCCGCCGTCCATGGCGCAGAGAGGCACTTCATCGGCAATTTGCAGACCAACAAGGTGAAATACCTCATCGGGAAGTGCGACCTCATCCAATCCGTCGGAAGTCTCCGCCTCGCGGAGGAGATCTCCCGCCTCGCCGTGCGCGGCGGCCTTGTGCAGGACGTCCTCCTCGAGATCAACCTCGGCGAAGAGAGCAAGGGCGGATTCCCCTTCGCGGAAGCGGAGGCGGCATATGCGTCCGTCTCCCGCCTCGAAGGCGTAAAGATCCGCGGCCTCATGGCCATGCTCCCCGCGGAGGGAGGCGGCGGGGCCGCGCTCTGCACAAAGATGCGGCGGCTCTTTGAGACGCTGAGGGAGCGGGACGGCGCGGTCCGCATCCTCTCCATGGGCATGAGCGGGGATTGGCGGCTGTGCCTCGAACACGGCTCCAACATGATCCGCATCGGGACGGGGATCTTCGGAGCGAGAAACTGACCCGCAGGACGGGACCGTCGGGCAGGTTCTTTGCGCCCGCAGAATAACATCAGGAGAAATTTATGCCATCTGTCATCACACACGAACTGATCGCAAAGAGCGCGGCCGCGCTCCTCACGTCGGAGGAGAGGCAGGCCGTCGCCGCCGCCCCGGATTACTACTATTTGGGGGCGCAGGGACCGGATCTGTACTTCTTCTACAAGCCCACCGAGGGCCTCAAAAATTGGGGGAGAGACCTCCACCGCGGCACGGTCTACCGCTGGTTCTCCGCCCTGCTCTCTGCCCTCTCCTCACGGAGCGGCGCGGAGCGGGGAAAGTGCCTCGCCTATGCCCTCGGCTTCTGTACCCACCTCGAGGCGGACGGCGCGTTTCATCCCTTCGTCTATAAGTACCTCAAAGAGAACAACCTCAAAAAGAAGGAACACCAGCGCATGGAGAACGATTGGGACGTCTACTTTGCCGCCGAGCTTGAACAGAAGGATGCGCGGGGGTACAACTTTCCCTTCGATCTCAAAAAAATCGCCCGTGAGGGCGTCCTGTTCGGTTACTTGCGCGACGCCGCAGATGCGTTCGGCAAGAAAATAAAGAAGAGTGCGTTCAACCGCATGCTTCGCATCTTCGGGTGGTACTGCAAACACTTCCACAGAAGGCATTTCCGCTATCTTCTGCCCATTCTCCCCGCGCTCTACCCGCGCGCGACGCCCGATCCCGCCATTCTGCGGGGGGAGGAGTTCACCCGCCTTTCGGGTGCGGAGAGTGCGGACGCGCTGTTCCTGACGGCCGCACAGCATGCTTCGGAGCGCGTGAAGGAGTTCCTGCGGTCCGTTGACGGGGAGCCGCTGCCCGCGGCGTTCTCCCGCCACCTGCTCACGGGAGAGGCCGTAGAGGTCGGCGCGTAGGCCGCCGCCCTAAGGAGAGCGTCTGGAATACGCACACCCGCAATAATTCTGCCGATAGAGGCCATACTCCTTCGACAGTTCGACGGAACGGAGATATCCGTTCCTTTTTTTGAAGTCGGAGGGAAGATACCCCACCCCGTACTTCTCCGCAAGGGCAAAGCCGATCGTGTTCAACGCCTCGCTGTCCTTGAGGGGAGAGAGGGTGAGCGTCGTGGCGAAGAAGTCGTATCCCTCCCTCTTTGCCACCTGCGCCGTGCGTTCGAGGCGCAAGAGAAAGCACCGCTTGCACCTCTTCCCTCCCTCGGGTTCGTCCTCGTACCCCTCGGCGGCCGCGCGGAAGGCCTCAGGCTCGTAATCGCAGTCGATGAGGTCGGCAAGCCCCGTCTCTTCGAGGAGGCGGATCTGCTCGTTTTTGCGGCGGAGATACTCCTCCTCGCTGTCGAGGTTGGGGTTGAAGTAAAAGACGGTCGTCCTGAATACGGGGGCGACCTGCGTCAGACAATAGCTCGAACAGGGGGCACAGCAGCTGTGGAGGAGCAGACGCTTCCCCCCGCTCTCCCGCATCACTTCGAGCATCTCTTTGTCATAATTTCTCTTGTTCATAGCAAAAGCCTCCCCTCTATGGGAAGGCATCGGTTTTCTCGGAGGTCACTCCTCCCCGTCGTCGTCTCCGTCGAGTTCCGCCGCCTCGTCCGCGTCCTCAAAGTCCTCGTATTGGCTGCAAAATTCGGCGAACACTTCGTCGAGGAGCGCGTCGTCCTCGATGGTCTCGAGCTGTTCGTCGTTCTCCCCGCCGACAAGGTGGTAGATGACGACCTCGTCCCCTTCGTCGTCCTCGTCGGCCTCCTCGGGTTCCTCCTCGGCCGCGACGGCGGGCGTCAGGGCGACGTACCACTCCCCCTTGTACTCAAAGGTGAGCAGGTGTTCGAAGGAGAGCGTGTTCCCCTCCTCATCCACAAGTTCCACCAAATTGTCGTCCTCGTAGTTGTTCGTTTCCTCTTTCATGGTTTCACCTCTCTTATTTTCCTCAAGATATCTTTCGAGAATGTAGGCCGCCGCAAGCGAATCGACATTCTTCTTTTTTTTGTCGCGCTTCGCGCTCACGCCCATGGCGTGCAGGTCCCCCCGCGCCTGTAAGGTCGAATACCTCTCGTCCTCCGTGTCCACGGGGAGCTGTGACGCCTTCCGCAGGGCGACGACAAAACGCCTTGTCTTTTCGGTCTGGACGCTCTCCGTGCCGTCGGCATTGAGCGGGAGGCCGCAGACGATGAGGCCCGCCCCATGCTCTTTGGCGATGGCAAGGACGGCTTCGACGTCCCGCCGCAGATCCCCCGTGCGGAAATAGGTGTCCGACGGTATGGCGTACTCGTTGAAGGGGTCGGAGACGGCGACGCCGATGCGCCTGTCGCCGACGTCGAATGCGATGATCCTCGGCTCCATGCGGAAAGTATAGCACAGAATCGCTCTTTCGTCAACAGAAAAACAGAAATATTGCCGCATCACCCCCATGGAGGGCGTAAGAACCTCGTCGCCCCTTTTAGGGGAGATGTCACGAACGGAGTGAGTGACAGAGGGGTTTTGCTCCCCGCGTCATTCTGAGAAGCGGAGGCCGAACGAAGTCCGACGACTTGACCCGAGGAATCTCGTGGGGACAGTCCGCACAATAGCGGCGAGATGCTTCGGGTCAGCCCTTTTGACTTCGTACTACACTCCTTCTCAGCATGACGCCGCTCCTTGGGACTTCGTTTGAGGGGATTCTTCGGGCTTTGCCCTCAGAATGAGCGGTTTTACCCTCGTCGCCCCTTTTGGGGAGATGTCACGAACGGAGTGAGTGACAGAGGGGTTTTGCTCCCCGCGTCATTCTGAGAAGCGGCGGCCGAACGAAGTCCGACAACTTGACCCGAGGAATCTCGCGGGGACAGTCCGCACAATAGCGGCGAGATGCTTCGGGTCAGACCTTCTAACTTCGTACCACACTCCTTCTCGGCATGACGCCGCTCCTTGGGACTTCGTTTGAGGGGATTCTTCGGGCTTTGCCCTCAGAATGAGCGGTTTTACCCTCG